>CAYNNT010000115.1:0-8289 GCA_964398675.1 uncultured Brevundimonas sp. | reverse complement strand
CCATGCGTTCCATGAGTCCACGGTACGTCAGAACGCGATACATGTGCTCTACAGGAGCGGTCATGCCGTGTCTCCGAACACGCGCCTTCGAGGCGCGAACAACTATTAACTTCTCGACGATGAATTATTCAATAAACTTGGCCGACATCAACAGTCGGCCGATACCCCGAAGTTGGGCGAGCAGGGCGAAAGTCATTTGCCGCTACGTCCGCTTCCCACCCGCCACGCCGGTTCGGGACGTCTGTTGTTCGACAGAGTGCGACCTACCCGCCGAGTTGGGACAGGTTCCGCAGGTCGCCCGAACGCCCCAAGGCAAGAGAATGGCCGGCTGACTTGCCGCCGAGAGACGAGACGATGCGCTGGGTCAGCACCTCGCGATCGTTGTCATCCTGCAGGAGATCACGGAGGTCGACGCCGCCGTCGCCGAACAGGCACAGGCGAAGCTTGCCCTTCGAGGTGACCCGCAACCGGTTGCAGCTGTCGCAGAAGCCGGGTGCATAGGGGGCGATCAGACCGATAGCGCCGGCATGGTCGGGATGGTGGTATTCCAGCGCCGGTCCGGCGTCGAAGGCACGGGGCGCCGGGGTCCAGCCGTTCCGGTCCAGCCAGTCGCGTAGTCCTTGGGCCTTGACGTGATGGCGCGCAAAATAGTCGTCATTGTCGGTCGTCTTCATCAACTCGATGAAACGAACGGCGACTGGCCGATCCCTGACAAAGCGCGCCCAGCCGTCGAAGCCGGCCTCGGCCGTCTCGCGCAGCAGGACCGCGTTGACCTTCACGGCGGAGAAGCCCTCGGCCAGCGCCAGGTCGAGGCCCGTCAGGACCTGGTTCAGCTTGTCGTGGCCGGTGATCTGGTGGAACGTTTCCGGGTCGATCGAGTCAATGCTGACGTTGATGTGGCTGAGGCCAGAGGCCCGCCAGTCGACCGCGTGCCGCGCCAGGTTCCAGCCGTTCGTGGTCATGGCGACCTTGGCCACCCCGGGCGCAGCCGCAACCGTCTCGATGATGGCGTTGAAGTCCTTGCGAACCGTGGGCTCCCCGCCAGTCAGGCGAACCTTGCTGAGCCCCAGGTCGGAAAAGCCGTCGACCAGGCGGCGAATCTCGTCGACCGTCAGGAACGACAGCGGCCCGGTCTTTTTCCAGCCGTTCGGCAGGCAGTAGGTGCAACTGAAGTTGCAGACTTCCGTCACCGAAAGGCGAAGGTAGTGAAACCGGCGGCCGAAGCCGTCGGCCATGGGGGCGGCGTCGAGCGCCATGGAAGCTCCTTTCCAAATACGGGAGGCGGAGGGATTTCTCCCGCCGCCCTCGATCCTTGCGGATCCGGCCGTCGGACCATGGCGCGCGGGCGCTACAGGTCAGGCGGCTCGGAGCGAACTCAGGGGGTTTGATAATCGACCAGCCCCGCACACCCTATGACGCGGGGCGGAACGGGCCTTGATGAAGATCAAGCGCGCTCGCCGCCCCCTCTGTGCGGTTGCCTGGCTCGCCATGCTAGGCAGGAGTGCGGGCCCGGCGAACGGCGCGGGCGGAGGTTCGATTGATGACGACGGCGGGTGCCAGCCTTGGTCGAAGAGGGGCGCTTGTGCTGCTCGCAGCCACGGCGCTGACCGCCTGTGCGCCCCGTCGCTCTGCCAGCACGCCGCTGATCGACCTTTTCGCCGCCGCCAGCCTGCGCGAAGTCCTGGACGCGGCCGCCGCGGAACACCAGCAGCAGACCGGCCGGATTGTTCGGGCCACCTACGCCGGCAGCGCCAAGCTGGCCCGCCAGATCGCCCAGGGCGCCCCGGCCGATCTGTTCATTTCGGCCGATGAGCGCTGGATGGACTGGCTGAGTCAGCGCGGACTTGTCGATACGTCCGCACAGCGCCGGCTGGCCGGCAACGCTCTTGTGCTGGTCGCGCCGGTCTCCGCCTCCGGCGATCCTGTCGATCTGTCTTCTCCGGCGGATTTCATCGACCGGCTGGGCGAGGGCCGACTGGCGATCGCCGACTCCTCGATACCGGCGGGTCGCTACGGAGAGCAGGCTCTGGCCCGCCTGAACCTCTGGTCCGGGGTCAAGGACCGGCGGGCTCCCGGCGATGACGTCCGCGCCGCCTTGTCTCTTGTCGCGCGCGAGGAGGTCCCGCTGGGTCTGGTCTATGCGACCGATGCGAGGGCCGAGCCGCGAGTGCGGGTAGTGGCGAGCTTTCCCCCTTCAAGCCACGATCCGATCGTCTATCCGGGGGCTCCGGTTCGTCGGCGGGACGGAGCCGGCGACCCCGCGGCCGCGCAGGCCTTTCTGGATATGCTGGCCGGGGCCGAGGGACAGGCCCTGTTCCGGCGGTTCGGCTTCGCCCCGGCCCAGACCTGAGGGTTCCGAATGTTCGCGCTGAGCCCCGAAGAGCTGCAGATCATCGGCCTGTCGATGAAGGTCGCCCTGACGGCGACGCTGTTCAGCCTGCCGCCGGGGATCGCGATCGCCTATCTGCTGTCGCGCTACAGCTTCCCCGGCAAGGCCCTGTTATCGGGCCTCACGCACCTGCCCCTGATCCTTCCGCCGGTGGTGACAGGCTACGCCCTGCTGATGCTGTTTGGTCGCAGCGGCCCGCTGGGCAAACTCCTCGATCCGATGGGGATTGTCTTCGCCTTCGACTGGACCGGCGCCGCCCTCGCCGCGGCGGTCATGGGCTTCCCCCTGCTGGTGCGAGCCGTGCGCCTGTCGTTCGACATGGTCGATCCCCGAATCGAGCGGGCGGCCGAAACCCTCGGCGCCCGGCCTGTCGTCCGCTTTCTGACGATCACCCTGCCGCTGGCGCTGCCCGGTGTGGCGGCCGGGGCGGTGTTGGGTTTCGCCAAGGCGCTGGGCGAGTTCGGCGCCACCATCACCTTCGTCGCCAGCATCCCCGGAGAGACGCGCACCCTGCCGCTGGCCATCTACAGCCTGCTCCAGGTCCCTGATGGCGAGGCGGCCCTGATGAGACTGGTCTTGATCTCGGTCACCGTGTCGATCGGGGCCCTCGTGCTCTCGGAGTGGGGCGCGCGCTCCGTTGCGCGGCGGGTTGGAGGGATGCGGTGATGCTGGAGGTGTCAGCGCATATCGTCCACGACGCCTTCTCGCTGGAGGTCGCCTTCTCAAGCGACGCCCGCATCACCTGCCTGTTCGGGCGGTCCGGGGCCGGCAAGACCACTGTGGCCGAACTTGTCGCGGGCCTGATCCGGCCCATCCGCGGTCGGGTGGTGCTGGACGGGGAGGTGCTCCTCGACACCGACACCGGAGTGTCGGTCCCGGTCTGGAAACGCCGCATCGGCTACGTCTTCCAGGACTCGCGGCTGTTTCCGCACATGACGGTCCGGGACAACCTGCTGTACGGCTCCCACCGGTCGGGCGATCCGGAACCCGCCCTTGACGAGGCGGTGGCTCTGCTGGGACTCGAAAACCTGCTGGAGCGCCGACCGGGTTCGTTGTCCGGCGGCGAGGCCCGACGGGTCGCGATCGGACGGGCCCTGCTGATCCGTCCCCGTCTGCTGATCCTCGATGAGCCTCTGGCGGGGCTGGACGGCGCCCGTCGTGGGGAGATCCTGCCGTATCTGGATCAGCTGGCCCGGAATGGACCGCCCATCCTCTATGTCAGCCACGCGGTCGAGGAAGTCGCCCGCCTCGCGGATCGAGTGGTGTTGGTCGGGGACGGCCGCGCCGTCGGCGCCGAGCCACCGGATGCGGCGTTTGATCGACCGGAGGCCGAGACCGCCGCCGGGCTCAGCGCGCCCCTGTCGATTATCGACGGGCGGGTCACCGCGCATGACCCGGTCAGCAACGCGACCTGCATCGATCTGGCAGGAACCCCGTTCCTGGCCCCGCTCCTCGATGTGGCCCCGGGCGATCGGTTGCGGGTCGTCGTCGATGCGCGGGATGTGGCGCTCGCCCTGACGGATCCGATCGACGCCAGCTTTCAGAACCGGCTGCTTATGCAGGTCGCCGCACTGGAAGTCCGGGCTGACGGCGTCCTCGTCCGGCTGGAGGCAGGAGATTTGCGACTGAAGGCGCTGGTCACACGGCAAGCGAGCGAACAACTCGCCCTGGCGCCGAGGAAGCCCGTGATTGCCCTGGTCAAGGCGACCGCCGCCGCCCGCTACGCCTAACCGCGATCAGGCGCGATCAGGGCGGGGTGACAGCAACATCGGGCCATAGCCGACCACAAAAGTCAGGAAGGCTGCTGACCAGAGCCCTGCCGAGACCATCAGCAGTGGTTGATAGAGAGTCGGCAAGAGGCCGCCTGTCACCCGGCTCAGGGCGGCGGCATTGATGAGGACATAGATCAGGACCTCAACTCTTCCGGCCGCCAGAGGGCGACCGGTGTGACCCCGACTGGCTCGCGTCATGATGGCGAGGGTCATCACCCCGATCGCGCCGGCGGTCAGCGCGTGGACGCCGACGGAGGGCGGAACCAGACCGGGTGCTGCGACCGACAAGCCCGTAAAGAGGAGACCCGCAGCCAGCCACAGATAGCCGAGGTGCAGGATCCAAACGAGCGGTTCCGCCATCGTGGCGTCTCCACGCCAGCGTACCAGCCGGACCAGGTTCAGCCCTCCCGACGCCAACAACAGAGCGCCCGCTGCCGGATGCGTCGGCGCCACGCTCCAGGCCACCAGGCCGGCAGCGGTGACGGCCAGGGTCAGCACGTCCAGGCGGCCCGAGACGGCAGGCATAGGGCCGCCGCGTCTGGTCTGCCAATTGCGGGTAAAGCTCGGGGTGACCCGGCCCCCGATGACAGCGATCAGCAGGGCCACAACCGCCAGGCCCAGCCGGGTGGACAGGTTGGCGATGCCGCCGGCCCCCGCCTCAAGGTGAAATCCGGCATTGGCGAGCGCGAACAACGTGACCATCACGGCGACCGGCACATTGCGCCAGTTCTTTCCCGCCAGCACCTCGCGCCAGACCATACCGGCCATGGCGAACAGGAACAGGCCGTCGATGATCAGCGGCCAGACCTCACTCGCCAGATCCGCGTTCAGGGCCATCGCCAGCATGGCGGCCCGACCCGCCAGCCACAGGCCGAACAGCAGGGCCAGGGGCGCCCCCACGACCGGCAGGCGGCCGGTCCAGTTGGGTACGGCGGTCAGCAGAAAGCCGACAACGATTCCGCCGGTGTACCCGAACAGCATTTCGTGGACGTGCCAGCTCAGTCCGACAGGTCCCCCGCTGAGAAAGGCGTAGAGCCAGAGCGGAGCGGCGATGGCGGCCCACAGCGCAGAGAACAGGAAGAAGGGGCGCAGGCCGACGCTGAAGACGGCGGGACCGCGATGGGCGCGAATGGCGGCGGCGGTGTTCATGGGGACTCCCGGACGGCGGATACGGTCTGCATAGAGGACCGGAGCGGAGACCCAGTTGACGAACTGGCCGCTGCGGCCTGCCCTTCGTCAAGGCGATCGATCAGCCTGTCTGGCGAGCGCCATCAGCATCTGCTGAGCCTCGGCTGACCGTTCCAGAAGTTCGCGCCAGACCGGAAGCGCGATCGCTTCGTCCAGCCCGCAACGCCGCGCCGTCGACTGGACGCGGGCAAGGACGGCCGCGATCCGGGCAGGATCCCGAACGCTGTCCGGCCCCGCCTTGAGGGCGGCGATGACGGCGACCTGGCGTTGGCGTGCCGCGACCAGACGCACAAGCACCGAGTCGATCCGGTCAATCCTTGCACGGCGGGCCTCGAGTTCGGACAGATTCATGCCGCAACCTCCCGAGCCCCTCGGTGAGCGCCGGCCGCCCCGTGCAGATAACCGCTGACCAGAGGTCCGGGCGGCCCGAGCGGCTCGATCCCCTGGGCAAGTTCCCACGATGTAAGCCGCCCGGCGGTGAACTCCTGGAACAGCTTGCAGACCGCGACCATGTCCAAACTGTGAGGCGACAGCCGAAGAACCGACACGCCGACTTCCCTTAGCCGCTGGATTTCAACGTCGACCAGCTGACATCCGTGCGACAGCGTCTGCAGGCCATTCACGGCCAGGAACTCCTGACCCTCAATGGTCCTGACGTCCATGCCATCGGGGTGTTGGTCACAGACGTAGCGGCAGGCGTCGCGGTGCAGTCCCTCCATCCGGGCCTGGGCGCAGCGGCTCGACAGGGCGAGCGGCAAACGGCCGAAGGCGAACAGCTCAAGTTCGAGCTCCGGGCAGGCCTGCGCGATCTCTGCGATGGAGGTCAGGGGAAGTTCGACGTTGGCGCACAGACGCACACACCCCATTCGCACAAGCTCTGCGGCCGCAGGGGCATTGTAGACGTTCAATAGAGGGCCGGCCACGAAGGGCGCGGGGGCCCGGCTCCAGACTGCTGACATGTCCCCGGCCTCGATCAGATGATCGGGATCCGCAGCCAGCTCTGCCGCCAGCCGCCGCTCCCGGGACGTGGAGGGAAGGGCGAGAGTGGACCAGATCACTGTCTTGCCCGCGGCTTCCAGCCGCTCGGCGGCCCGCGCCAGGACGTCCTGCAGCAACGGTTGTCGCTTTCCGCAGACGACCTCGCCGAGATAGACCGTTTCGACCGGGGCCTCGACGGCGATCCGGGCATAGAAGGCCTCGACCCGCTCGGCGGGCCAGTTGAACAGCAACGGTCCGATCGCCAGTTCCATCAACCCGCTCATCGCCAGCGTTTCCGATAGGCGCCGGTTGTCTCGCGCGCACCCTCGGCGAGATCGCCCAGCAGGGACTCATAGGGAGCCGGAGATTCCCCGCGTCCAATGGCGTCGATGGCGGCCCGGAAGGCGGCGGTGACGCGCGCCACATAGGCGCGACCCCTTTGCCGCCCCTCGATCTTGACGGCTGTGACCCCCGCCCGGGCCAGCCCGGCCAGCAGGCTCATGGCATTGAGGCTGACCGGATCCTCGAACAGATAGGCCGGCTCCCCGGCCGCGCCGCGGAACCGGCCCTTGCACAGGGTTGGGTATCCGCCCACCTCGCCCGCCGGCAGCCGGTCGATGGCGAAGCCCGATAGTCGCGTCGTGCGCTCCCCACGATCTTCGGTGAAGGTTACAGCCTCGGGCGGCGAACATACGCCGGACAGGTTCGGAGACCGCCCGGTGGCATAGGACGACAGGGCGCAGCGGCCTTCCGCCATCACGCACAGGCCGCCATAGACGAAGGCCTCGGTCTCGATGGATATTTCCGGGGTCAGGCTCCGGATATCCTCGACGCTGAGGACGCGGGGCAGAACCACCCGTTTCACACCGTATTCGCGAGCGTAGAAGGCGATCGCCTCAGGGGTGCCCGCCGCCGCCTGGACCGACAGGTGAAGTCGGGTGTTTGGATGGTTGGTGCGCATATGCGACAGTACGGCGAGATCGGCGGCGATCACGGCGTCCACGCCCGCGGCTGCGGCGGCGTCGGCGGAGCGTCGCCAGAGATCAGTTGCGTCGGCACGGGCGAAGGTGTTGAGCGCCAGCAGAACGCGGGCACCGCGCTCGTGCGCCCAGTCGGTCGCTGCCCGCAGCTCCTCGGGGGAGAAGTTCAGGCCCGGGAAATTGCGCGCGTTGGTCTCATCGCGGAAGCCACAGTAGACGCTGTCCGCCCCGGCATCTATTGCGGCCTTAAGCATGGCGGGTGAGCCGGCAGGGCACACCAGCTCCAGCGCGCCGGTCACGGCCGTACCTCGGCCTGACGCCAGCGCCCGATGACGGACAACACCGTCTGCAACATCGGATCGAGCCCGCGCGGCAGTCCCAGGATGTCAGCCATCGTCAACTCGGAGGCTTCAAGCGCATTGTGCAGAGCGAGGATGGCGGCGGTGTCTCCGTCGATATCGATGCGCCGCTGAAAAAAGGCTCCATCGGCATCCCCGCGCCCGTCGAAGAGAGCCAGAAGAGTCAGCAAGGGGCCGCTGATCCGAGCTGAAGCGGCACCGTCATCCGAGTCCGGCCGCACCACCCGGATGGAACCGGCGACGCCGTCCGGCCGCATTTCGAAGGCGACGGGCAGGTCGGCGGGGCTGATCCGGATAGTGGCATGGCGGACAGGTCCGAGCCGCTCGAACGCCTCGGGCTGGCGGCGGGCGACCCCTCGAAGCGAGGCTGTCAGCAGGGTCTCGACGGGTCTCCGCGCCCGATACATCAGTTCGCTCCAGCGACGGGTGGGCGACGAGAACCGTAGCGGGGCTATCCGCATCGGGAGTAGCCGCAGTCGAGGCAGCTGTCGCAGCCCTCCTTGCGAACCAGGCCCGGCGTGCCGCATCGCGGACAAGACGAGGGGGCGTGGACTGCCAAAGTCGCGGCCACGGTCGCGGACCCGGGCGCCGGATCGGGCGCAGCCGTGGCAGCGCCGCCGGCC
>CAYNNT010000114.1:0-8314 GCA_964398675.1 uncultured Brevundimonas sp. | reverse complement strand
CCCTCGCCCTTGACCTGCTCCACAGCGGTCTGGAATGCGGCCTGGTAGTCGAACATCGGATGGACCTCGCGGCGAACCCGATCACTCTCACCTGCGAGCGACCCGGTCACCTCCGGAAAACCCCTGTAGGCGGGGGGCTCAGGTCATTGGGCGAGGATCGCCATACGCACCAGCTCCGACAGGCTGCGGGCCTGCATCTTGGTCATGACATTGGCGCGGTAGACCTCGACCGTCCGGGGACTGATCTCAAGATCGTAGGCGATGACCTTGTTGGCGTGGCCGGCGACCAGCCCTTCGAGCACCTGCCGTTCCCGGGCCGACAGGGTGGCGAGCCGGCCGTGCACCTCGGCCCTCTGGCCCGAAGGCTCCGCAGCCTGGGCCTGCTCGGCGACCGCCCGCCGGATCGAGGCCAGCAAGGCGTCATCGTCGAACGGTTTTTCGATGAAATCCTTCACGCCGGCGCGCACGGCCTCGATCGCCAGGGGCACGTCGGCATGACCGGTCATGACGATGACGGGGTGGCGCACCCCGATCTCGGCCAGCCGGCGCACCATTTCCAGGCCGCTCATATCCGGCATGCGCACATCGGTGACAATGCAGCCGGGCTCGAGGTGCGCGGCATGGACCAGCAGGGCCGCGGCGGATTCATAGGTCCTGGACGCGAGGTTCGCCGTGTCGAGCAGGAAGGCCAGCGAGTCCCGGATCGCGGCGTCGTCGTCGACCACATGGATGACCGGCTCATTCGCCATCGCAGAGTTCCTCCTCGCCTACGGCGCGCAGTGTAAAGCAAAACCTTGTCCCACCACCCGGATTCGGCTCGGTCCAGATCCGCCCGCCGTGGGCCTCGATGATGGTCCGGGAAATCGACAGACCAACCCCCATGCCGGTGCGTTTCGTTGTCACAAAGGGCTGGAACAGCTGGCTGGCGATTTCGGGACTGATCCCGGAGCCGGTGTCGGCCACTGTGACCTGGGCGTGATCATCCGTAGTCGGATCAATCCTAATCTCGAGCACCTTGCTGGAGCCGTGCTCCATGGCCTCCATGGCGTTGCGGATGAGGTTGAGCGCGACCTGCTGAATCTGGACCTTGTCGGCGAGAACAAACTCGACCGCGGGCGCGAACCGGAACTGCACCCGGACCCCGTGCTCCTTGGCTCCGACGAGGGCCAGGGCGCTGGCCTCCTCAATCAGCTTGGGCAGGCTCTCGACCCGCCGTTCGGCCTCGCCGCGCGCGACAAAGTCACGCAACCGGCGGATAATCTCCCCGGCTCGAAGCGCCTGGTCGCCCGCCTTCTGTATGGCCTCAAGCAGTCGCTCGCGCGGCACCGGCTCGGCGGCGAGCAGGCGTGACGAACCCTTGAGATAGTTGGCGATGGCCGAGAGGGGCTGGTTCAACTCGTGCGCCAGGGCCGAAGCCATCTCGCCCATGGCTGTCAGGCGTGAGATGTGGACCAGTTCCGACTGCAGTTCCTGAAGCCGTTGCTCCGTGTCCTGCCGTTCACTGAGGTCGCGGACGAAGCCGGTGAAGAAGCGTCGGTCGCCGGTGATCATCTCGCCGACCGACAGCTCCATGGGAAAGGTCGAGCCGTCGCGACGCTCGCCCACGACGACCCGGCCGACACCGATGATGCGGCGTTCGCCGGTGGTCAGATAGCGGTTCAGATAGCCGTCATGCTGTTCCCGATAGGACTCGGGCATCAGCATCTTCACGTTCTTGCCGATCACCTCGTCGGCCGTCCAGCCGAACAGGCGTTCCGCGGCGACGCTGAAGGATTGCATCATCCCGCGCTCGGAGATGACCACCATCGCGTCCGGTACGGTGGCGAGGATGGACTGGAGGTGCGCCTCGCGGGCGAGCAGGTCCTTGTTCACGGCCTCGGCCCGGGACCGCATGACCTGGAAGGCTTCCCCGCCGGCCGTGACCGCGCCGCCGATCAGCAGGAAGACCAGGCTGCCGGTCCATTCGCCCGCGGTGAGCGGCCCGGCGGTCGCCGCGACAAAGAGGCCGCAGGCGAGGCCGAGCAGGGTCGCCAGCGCGCCCGGAAGGGCCCCGCCGATGGCGGCCGCGCCGATGATCGCCGGAATGAAGAAGAGGAAGGCCAGTCGGTCGTCGAGCACGGGTTGCATGGCCAGGCGCAGGGCGAGACAGATCAGGACGGCCATCACGGCCGTCACAAAACCCAGGCGGGTCCGCCGGGTCGCCAGCATCCAGTCCCACAGGGGCCGGGCCTGGATGATTTTCGGGGGACTAGCCGACATCTTCGCCTCCGCAACACCCCGTAGGTGAAACCCCCGAATTCCACCAGACACTGCGAGCCGCTAGGTCGGCGAATGCCGCACAATGACCACCACCGCCCGGGCTTCGCGACGTTGTCGGGAGGTCTGCCTGCGGCCTGGCGGTCGCATGCGGCCCGCAATCTGCCGCGCTATACCAGCTATCCGACCGCGGTCGCCTTCGCGCCGGTCGAGAGCGACGCGCAGGCCCGCACCTGGCTGTCAGCCATCGGGGCGGATCAGACGATCTCCGCCTATGTCCATGTGCCCTTCTGTCGTCGGCTGTGCTGGTATTGCGGCTGCCACACCAGCGTCGTCCACGACTACGAGCGGGTCGCGGCCTTCTTCGGGACCGTGATGCGCGAGGTGGACCTGTGGGCTGACGCCCTGCCGGCGCATGCCGGCGCCGCGCACCTGCATTTCGGCGGCGGCAGCCCCAACGCCCTTTCGCCCGAAGATTTCCTGACTCTGGTCCGTCACATGGCCGACCGGTTCGTCCTGCGTCCCGGCGCCGAGGTGGCGGTCGAGCTGGATCCGGGGATGTTGTCGGACGCCTTTATCGATGCCGCAGGCGAGGCGGGCGTGACCCGCGCAAGTCTCGGTGTGCAGACGTTCGACAAGGCGGTGCAGGCGCGGGTCAACCGGATCCAGTCCTTCGACCAGGTGGCCGCCGCCGCCGACCGGTTGCGCAATGTCGGCGTCGCCTCCGTCAATTTCGACCTGATGTACGGCCTGCCGGGCCAGACGCCGGAGAATGTCGTGGCCTCGACGGAAGCCGCGGTCACCCTGAGGCCCGATCGCGTGGCGGTGTTCGGCTACGCCCATGTGCCGTGGATGAAGAAGCATCAGGTCATGATCGGCGAGAGCGAGCTCGCCGACGGCGATGGACGCTGGGCCCAGGCGGAGGCCGCCGATTCCGTCCTGCGGGACGCGGGCTATCTGCGCATCGGCCTGGATCACTACGCGCTTCCGGGCGATCGGCTCGCCCTGGCCGCGGCCGGGGGAAGCCTGCGCCGCAACTTTCAGGGCTATACCGATGATCCGGCGCCCGTGCTGGTTCCGGTCGGCCCGTCCTCGATCGGCCGGCTGGCCGCGGGGTTCATCCAGAACGCCGCGGCGACCGATGTCTGGAGCCGTACTGTGGAGGCCGGGCGGCTGCCCGTGGCCCGGAGCCTTCCGGTCTCGGCGGAGGATGAACTGCGGGCGGCCGTCATTGAACGGCTGATGTGCGACCTGACCGTCGACGTCGGCGCGGAGTGCCGGGATCGCGGGTTCGGAACAACCGCGCTGGACGTTTCCATAGCCGCCGCTTCGGCGCTTGAGGCTGACGGACTGTGCCGGGTCGAGGGCCGCACCGTGACCATACCGGAAGAGGCGTTCCGCATGATGCGTGTCGTCGCGGCCTGCTTCGACGCCGGTCTGGCTCAAGCCGAACGGCGGCACGCCCGGGCGGTGTAGCGGTTCGTCGGTCGGCATCAGGGAAACCCCTTAGGGGGCAGACCCGAATACCGGCGCAGCAAAGGGAGTCCTAGCCTGCAGCATCGATCGTGCCCGGAGGACTGCATGCCCGCCCTACGTTATTGCGAAACCCGGGAAGCGGCCGCTCCGTCCATGGACCCCATGCCCGACTGCGCGCTCTGCGGCGCCTTCGTCAGTGCGACAACGGCGCCCCGGTCGCCCTTCGCTCCAGGCGCGCTCCTGTTCCGGCAGGGCGAGCCGGTCCGGCTCGTCTACCGGATCCTCAGCGGCGCCGTGATCAGCTACCGGCTGCTGAGCGATGGTCGGCGCCAGGTCACCGGCTTCCACCTGCCGGGCGACTTTCTGGGTCTCGAAGCGGGTGTGGAGCACGCGACCACAACGGAGGCGCTGAGCCGCGTCGACGCCCTGGCGATGGAGCGGACCGAGCTTGCCGGCCGGGCCGTGACCGATGTGAATCTGGCCCGGGCTCTGTGGCAGGTCACCGTCCGCGCCTTCCGCCGCAGCGAGGACCACGCCCTGATTCTCGCCCGGCAAGGCGCCACCGAACGTGTCGCGGCCTTCCTGCTGGACTTCGCCGAACGCATGGGCTGGCCGGAATTCATCGACCTGCCCATGACGCGGCAGGACATCGCCGACCATGTCGGCCTGACCATCCATACGGTCTCACGGACCCTGTCCCAACTGCAGGACCAGGGTCTGGTGGAAGCCCGTTCGTCCCGCCACGTGCGTCTGCTTCAGCGCCGCCGGCTGGAGGGCATGTGCGCGTGACGGCGACGACCGTCATTCGCCCCAAGCGGCCCGCCGTCATTCTGGTGGACGACGACCCTGCCGTCACCCACGCGATGCAGTTCTCGTTCGACCTTGAGGGGCTGGAAGTGCGCAGCTTCCGTGACGGCGAGAGCCTGCTGGCCGCCGACGATCTGCCGGACACCGGCTGCCTGATCCTGGACCACAACCTTCCCGGCATGGACGGCCTGGCGCTGCTGGAAAGACTTCGCGCGGCCGGCGTCCGGCTTCCCGCGATCCTGATCACGACGAATCCGCGTTCCGCCCTGAGAAACCGTGCGGCCGCCGCGGGCGTGCCGATCATCGAGAAGCCGCTACTGACCGACGCCCTGTTGACGACTGTGCGCAAGGCGTTGGCCCGGCAGGGCTGAAAAGCCCCATCAGGTCGCGGGGCTGAGCACCTGGCGAGCCTTCATCAGCCAGGCGCCCGCACCGGACACCCCCACGGCGGCGACCAGCAGGGCCGCGGCGGCCACGCAGCGTATGCAGTGACCGAAGGTCGGCCCGCACATCTGCGTCAACGCCATATGGTCGACTGCCAGCAGGCCTGCGATCGCGGCGGCGCCGCCCAGCGACAGGCCCAGCACGACAAGGGCGGCGCCCAGAATTTGCTGATCCGGAATGTCCTGAATTCGCATCTTGAATCTCCTTGGAGACACAAGACCCGCAAAATTGGCGGCGGGCTTTGCGCCAGCGCAAGGCGCGGCCCGGGAAGGCCGGGCACGGAGGCATCCTCTGCTCGAGGGGTCTATCCGAATGCCGTCCATCGCAAAGCCCGACGCCGATACGCCATCAGACGTCGTCGCCCTGTTCCTGTTTCTCGGCGTGGCCGCGGTCCTGGCGCTGCTCGCCACCGCCCTGACCGACGACGCGGCGTTCCGGTTCCACGGATACATTCTGATGGCCGCGTCGGTTCTGGCCCTCAGCGCCCTGACCATCGGCTTCGCCAACGGGAAGTTCCGCGGTGACCCCAGCCGCTACCAGGACGGGGTGATTCGCGCGGGCGTGATCGCCACCATGTTCTGGGGCGTGATCGGCATGACGGTCGGGGTCTTCATCGCCGCCCAGCTGTCGTGGCCCGAGATTTTCTACTTCCCTGAGCACGGCTGGCTGAATTTCGGCCGACTGCGGCCGCTGCACACGTCGGGCGTGATCTTCGCCTTTGGCGGCAACGCCCTGATCTGCACTTCCTTCTGGGTGGTTCAGCGGACCTGCAAGGCGCGGCTCGCCGGCGGAATCTGGCCCTGGTTCGTGTTCTGGGGCTACCAGCTGTTCATCGTCCTGGCCGCCACGGGCTATGTCGCGGGCATCACCCAGTCGCGCGAGTACGCCGAGCCCGAGTGGTACGTCGATATCTGGCTGACCATCGTCTGGGTCGCCTATCTGCTGGTCTTCCTCGGCACGATCTGGAAGCGCAAGGAACCCCACATCTACGTGGCCAACTGGTTCTACCTGGCCTTCATCGTCACCGTCGCCCTGCTGCACCTGGTCAACAACGCGGCCGTGCCGGTGGGCCTGCTGGAAGCGCGCAGCTATTCAGCCTTCGGCGGGGTGCAGGATGCGCTGGTCCAGTGGTGGTACGGCCACAACGCCGTGGGCTTCTTCCTGACCGCCGGCTTCCTGGCGATCATGTACTATTTCGTGCCCAAGCGGGTCGAGCGGCCGGTCTATTCCTACCGACTGTCGATCGTCCACTTCTGGTCGCTGATCTTCATCTACATCTGGGCGGGGCCGCACCACCTGCACTACACGGCGCTGCCGCAGTGGGCGCAGACCCTGGGCATGACCTTCTCGATCATGCTGTGGATGCCGTCCTGGGGCGGGATGATCAACGGTCTGATGACCCTGTCCGGCGCCTGGGACAAGCTGCGGACCGACCCCGTCGTGCGCATGATGGTGGTGGCCATCGCCTTCTACGGGATGTCGACCTTCGAGGGTCCGCTGATGTCCATCCGGACGGTCAACGCCCTGTCGCACTACACCGACTGGACCATCGGCCACGTCCACTCCGGCGCCCTCGGCTGGGTCGGCTTCATCAGCTTCGGGGCGATCTACTGCCTCGTGCCCTGGCTGTGGAAGAAGGAGCGGCTGTATTCGAACGCCCTCGTCGAGTGGCATTTCTGGATCGCGACGACCGGGATCGTTCTCTACATCACCGCGATGTGGGTCTCCGGCATCATGGAAGGCCTGATGTGGCGCGAATACACGCCCGACGGCTTCCTCGCGAACAGCTTCATCGAGACCGTGTCCGCCAAGCACGTCGAGAACATCATCCGCACCGTCGGAGGCCTGATGTTCCTGAGCGGCACGCTCATCATGTCCTACAACCTGTGGCGAACGATCCGCATGCCGTCCGTGCCGAACAGCGCGGCCGTACCGGCGACGACGATCGAGCCGCAACTCCTGCCGGCCGAGTGAGGATCAGACCATGTGGAAACAACATCACAGGTTCGAGCGGCATTCGCTCATTCTGGTCATCGGCATCATCCTTGTGGTGTCTATCGGCGGCATCGTGGAGATCGCCCCTCTGTTCTGGGTCGAGAGCACGATCGAGGAGGTTGAGGGCGTCCGTCCCTACACGCCGCTCGAGCTGGCCGGCCGCGACATCTACATCGCGGAGGGCTGCTATGGCTGTCACTCGCAGATGATCCGCCCCCTGCGGGATGAGGTCGAACGCTACGGCCACTACAGTCTCGCGGCCGAGAGCATGTATGACCACCCGTTCCAGTGGGGATCGAAGCGGACTGGCCCGGACCTGGCGCGCGTCGGCGGCAAATATTCCAACGACTGGCATCGCGAGCATCTCACCGATCCGCGCTCGGTGGTGCCTGAGTCCAACATGCCTCCCTACCGCTTCCTCGCGGATCAGGACCTCGACCAGCATGCGATCCAGGCCAAGCTGAGGACCATGCTGACGGTCGGCGTTCCCTATACCGCGGACCAGATCGAGAATGCCTCGGCGGACCTGAACGCCCAGGTCGATCCCTTCGCCAGCGCGACCTCGGACCTTCGCCGCCGCTACGGGCCGCGCGTCGCCCAGGGCGACTTCGATGGCAATCCCGACAGGCTGAGCAAGATGGACGCCCTGATCGCCTATCTGCAGCAGCTCGGCACGCAGGTCGACTTCCGCACCTACCAGGCGGAAGACCCGGAGAACATGCGATGAGCGGCCTCGACTACGAAACCGTGGCGAAGTTCGCCCAGCAGGGCGGCACCCTGTACTTCGGCGCGGTCTTTATCGCCGGCGTCGTCTACGCGCTGTGGCCGAAAAACCGCGAGGCGTTCAAGCGCCTCTCCCATCTTCCGCTCGAAAATGACGAGGACGAGCATGTCTGAACCCGAGCGCGACGAACACTCCGGCGTCGAGACGACCGGGCATGTCTGGGACGGTATCCGCGAGCTGGACAATCCCTTGCCGCGCTGGTGGCTCTGGATCTTCTACGGCAGCATCGTTGTGGCCGTTGTCTACTGGATCCTGATGCCGGCCTGGCCGGGCCTGAACGGCTACACCCCGGGCGTTCTCAAACAGTCTGACCGGGCCGATGTCGCCCAACAGCTCGGCGCGCTGCAGGTTCAGCGCGGACGCGGCGAGGCGATGCTGGCGACGGCATCCCTGCAGCAGATTGAGGCGGACCCGGCTCTTCAGGCGCACGCCCTGTCGGTCGGGCAGTCGGTCTTCGGCGACAACTGCGCCACCTGTCACGGCGCCGGCGGCGGCGGCAATCGCGGCTATCCCAACCTGAGGGACGATGTCTGGCTGAGGGGCGGATCGCTT
>CAYNNT010000113.1:0-8330 GCA_964398675.1 uncultured Brevundimonas sp. | reverse complement strand
GGTGCCGCCGCCCATGCCGGCGGTGATGAAGACCATGTGGGCGCCGTCGAGGTGCCCGTAGATTTCCTCGGCCGATTCCTCGGCGGCGTTCATGCCGACCTCAGGATGGGCGCCCGCGCCCAGGCCCTGGGTGATGGTCTCGCCCAGCTGGATGCGGCGATCGGTCTTGGCGAACGACAGATGCTGGGCGTCGGTGTTGGCGACGACGAATTCGACGCCTTCCAGACCCGCGTCGATCATGTTGTTCACGGCGTTTCCGCCGGCGCCGCCGACACCGAAGACAACGATCCGCGGCTTGAGATCCGTGGCTTGAGGACGCACCAGCGAGAGAGACATTCTTTTCCGACCTTATCCGACCCTGCCCCTGCAGTCCGATGCGAAATCCCCGCCGATTCGCATTGGTTATGAGCGCGTTAAGGAAACGCCCGATCTGCTTAAGAGAGTGTTACCGGATAGGGTGAGTCGCGGCCCGGGCCACGATTTTCGTTAACCTTGAGCGCATTTTTCAGTGTGTGGACCAACGAAAAAGGGCGGCTCTTTCGAGCCGCCCTTTCCGTCTTGGAGCCTCCGGGTCTTACCAGGGGCGATAGTTCAGGCCCACGAAGAAGCGCGTGCCGTAGGGGTCCATGTTGCTGAGCAGCGTGCCGCCCAGGTACTTGGGTTGCTCGGCGTCGAAGGCGTTGACCACACCCATTCGGACCGACAGATCGTCCCGGGCGTTCCAGCGCACCGTGAAGTCGTGACGGGCGAAGTTGCCGGTGTCGTACGTTTCGAACGGACGGGTGTCCAGGTTGCCGATGTTGTCGCGGAAGTTGACGCTGTCCTGGGCAGTCTGCCAGTCCACGCTCCAGTTGACGCTCCAGATGTCGTTCGGCGACCAGGTCAGCGACGAGGTCAGGCGAACGCGCGGGAAGAAGATCGTGCTTCCCACTTCCGTACCGTCGGTCGGATCCGCAACGTTGGTGAAGTTTTCCTGTTCGATCAGCCACAGGCCGCCGACGCGGTAGTCGAAGCGGCCCCAGTTCAGGCCGAAGGCTTCTTCGGTGTCCAGCGAGTAGCGGGCCGTGAAGTCCAGACCACGGGTGGTCAGGGCCGCCAGGTTGACCGGGCTCTGGATGAAGCCGCCGATCGGGTGACCGGGGGCCCTACCCACGCCGAACGGGATGGTCGGGTTGTTGCGGAACACCACGCCGCAGGCGTCGGGGTTCAGCGACGCGCCGGAGACGCAGGCGGCGGTCAGGGCGACAGCCGACGGCGACACGATCACGCGGCTCAGTTCAATCTCGTAGTAGTCGAGAATGATGCTGAGGTTCGGGAACCAGCGGGGCTGGAGCACGGTCGAGAAGGTGAAGCTTTCCGACTCTTCCGGCGTCAGGTTCGGGTTGCCGGAGTTGATGCCCGCAATACCGCTGGAGTAGGTCGGGTTGAAGTCGTCGAGGTTGGTCGCGGTGGCGCCGGCGAAGTCGAAGGCGGTGGGGCCGACAAAGCCCGCGGCCGTGGCCAGAGCGGTACAGTTGGCGATCCGGTTGGCCCGGACTTCCGCGTTCTGGGCGGCGATCTGCAGGGTGGCGCAGGCGTCGACGAAACCGTTGGCGAAGGTCTGGCTGGCCGGAGCGAAGTTTTCGCCCAGGTTCGGCGCACGGAACGAGGTGTTGAAGCTGGTCTTGAACGCGATGTCCTGGATCGGACGCCACACCAGGTTCACGCCGTAGACGTCGCCTTCGCCGGCGGTGGTGTAGTCGAACGCGCGGTACGAACCGCTGAGTTCGGCGTACTCGCCCATCCAGCTGTCACGGAACAGCGGGATCGAAAGTTCGGCGAACCATTCTTTCGACTCGTATTCCGCCGGAGCGAAGTCGGCGCCGGTGTTGAGGAACAGCAGGCGGTCGCCGGTGCCGGCCGAGCGGCCGACGCCTTCCGTGTATTCCTTGCGGTATTCAGCGCCGATGGCCACGCCGATTTCGCCCGCACCCCAGAAGTCCCAGAGCTGGCCGGAAACGACCGCCAGGCCTTGGTCCTGCTGGTTGACGTGGCTGACGGTGATCGCCGCGTCGACATAGTCCAGGGCCGCCTGGCTCTGGTTGCCGGCGCCGAACACGTTCAGCGGCACGCACTGGTCGACGGCGCGCTTGAACTCGGCATTGGTGTTGTAGGCCGTGCGGCCGCCGAAGACGCTGCGGACGTAATCGTCCAGGTCGCCCACGCCCGACCGTTCGATGCGACGGGCGCGGCAGACGATCTCGCCCGGACGGCCGTTGACGACACCGGCCGTGTCCACGACCGCGTCAGCGGCCAGGGCGAAGCGTTGGACGTCGACACCGCGCTCGATGTTCTCGTTGCGGGCTTCGCCCGAGACCCAGGACAGATCCCAGTCGATGTTCTTGATGAAGCCGACCTGGTCCAGGTCGCCGCTCAGGGCGATGACGTAGCGTTCGACTTCACGCGTGTTGTCCTGCGTACGCTGGGGGCCGAACAGCGAGTGACGGGCCCAGGCACGCGAGACCGGCGCGCCGGAGGCGGTACCGTCCGTGTTCGCGTTGGCGGTCCAGTTCTGGACGGTGTTCGCCGTGATGGCGTCCTTCACGTTCTGCGGCAGATAGGCGTTGTCCGAGTAGCGCAGGTCGAACTGCGAGACGGCGCGGATCTGGTTGGTCCAGGTCGGGTTTGCGCCCGACGTGCCCACGGTTTCATGCAGGAAGATGTCGAAGAAGGTCGGCTGCGAGATGTCGAACGTGTCTTCGGTGATGAACTTGTATTCAACCGACAGGTCGATGTTGTCGGCCACCGCGAAGTTGGCGCCGACCTGGTAGCGTTGCGAGGTCGACTCGGGAACGCGCGACTCCTGGCCGAAGTTGTTCGGGTTTTCACCGTCGCCGCCGATGTTCAGCGTGCGGCTCGAGCCGACGTTGCCGATGCGCTGGCCGAAGTTGGCCAGGCGAGCCGTGTTGCCCTCGAAGACGTAGGTCTTGGTGGGGTCCAGGCTGTAGCAGTTGGCGCTGGTCAGAGCGGTACACGAGGCCAGCGGCACATCGGGATCGTTCAGCGGGCTGGGACGCTGCGAGTTGGCGAGCGTGGTCTGGCCCCAGCGCGGACGCGACAGGGTGCGGACGCCGCTGAACACGGCGTTGTCCAGCATGCCGTCGTACGGCGCGTTGGTCGGGTCGGCGTCGATGCCGACGAAGGCGTGCGCGGCTTCAA
This sequence comes from uncultured Brevundimonas sp., assembly GCA_964398675.1. Lineage (GTDB taxonomy): Bacteria > Pseudomonadota > Alphaproteobacteria > Caulobacterales > Caulobacteraceae > Brevundimonas. Next base: position 5,132 of record CAYNNT010000113.1, on the reverse strand, counting down.
GCCAGTCGATGTCCAGGCTCTGGACTTCGTCGATGTCCTCGTACTCGCCGAAGGCGTACAGGTTCAGACGGTCGTCCAGCAGGTTGGTGCCGATCAGGGCCGAGATGCGCTTGTTGGCCTGGCCGTCCTGGTTGATCATGCCGTAGTTGGCGTCGATCTCGAGGCCTTCGAAGTCGCGGCGCAGCTGGAAGTTCAGCACGCCCGAGACGGCGTCAGCGCCGTAAACCGACGAGGCGCCGCCGGTGACGATTTCGATGTTCTCGATCAGCAGGCGCGGGATGGAGTCGATGTCGACAGCCAGGTTGCCCGCGGAGGCGCCGACGTGGCGACGACCGTCGACCAGGGTCAGCGTCCGGCCGGTGCCGAGCGAGCGCAGGTTGGCGAACGACAGACCGCCGTCGTTCAGGTTCGAACCGGTCGTGTCCGACGGAACCAGCGAGTTCGACAGGGCGGGGATGGTGGCCAGATAGTCGACGACGGTCGACTGGCCGGTGCTCAGCAGCGCTTCGCGCGACACCTGGATGAGCGGGGTCGGAGCGTTGGTCGGGTCACGACGGATGCGCGAACCGGTGACGACGACTTCGTCGATCTCGGTGGCTTGACGGTCGGATTGACCCTGAACGTTGACGCCCGGGAGCTGGTCCTGGGCGAAGGCCGGAGCCGTGACGGCCATGACGCCCGCGAGGATCGTCGTGCCAAAGAGGTACTTGCGCTTGAGAAGCATGGTGATTGGGCCCCAACCGTTGTGGATGCAATACGCAGCGCCCGCCGGATGACGGATTCTGCTTCGGACCTTCACGCTAGCAGCTAAGCCGGCAACGGCAAGGGATTGTGGCCGCTTGGCGACCACTCTGGCCGCACGTTGTTACAATCCGGACACAGTCTCGCCATGTCGGGGAAATCTCACGGCCGTGGCTCGCGTGAGTTGCCCATGTCTTACAGGTTTTCGCGCAGCCAGCCCGCGGCGCGCGCCACAATCCCGCCGCGGTGGACGCGGGGCGCGTCTGCGGCTGAAATCTGGCGCGACATCAGCTTGCGGGCGGAAACGGCCTCGCGCGGTCCATAGGCGGCCCGCAGCAGCACGCCGGCCGCCGAGCAGAAGGCCGGGCCCGAGGCGGCGTCGGCCAGGTGGGGCGCGCGCTGGGGCTTGCCGAGTCGCACGGGACGATCAAACACCCGGATCGCAAGCTCCCGGACGCCGTTCAGCTGACTGGCCCCGCCGGTCAGAACCAGCCCGGCGCCAGGCTCCAGCCCCACGCCCGCATTGCGCAGACGGTCGCGCAGCAGTTCCAGCGTCTCCTCGACCCGGGGAGCGATGACGGTCTTGAGCATGGCCCTCTGGACGAAGATCGGGCCGGCCGAGGCGTCCTCGCCGCGCGGCGGCGCCTCCAGCATCTCGCGGTCCTCATGGGCGTTGGCCATGGCCGAGCCGTGCAGGGTCTTGAGCCGCTCCGCCCCCGCCCGCGAGGTCGACAGGCCGCGCGCGATGTCCGCCGTGACGTGATCGCCGCCGACATTCAGCGACTCGATATGCAGCAGCGACCGCCCGCCCCAGACCGCGGCCGAGGTCGAACCGCCGCCCATGTCGATGCAGACGCAGCCGAGATCCATCTCGTCGTCTTCCAGCGCCGCCAGCGACGACACCACCGGCGCCGCCGCCACGCCCTGAAGATCGAGGTGGGCCAGTTCCAGACAGTGGCTCAGGCCGTTGAAGGCGCTCTCGGCCATGGACACGACCAGCAGGTCCAGCCCGAGCGAATGGCCCTTCATCGAGCGGGGATCGTGCACGCCCCGCGCGCCGTCGACCGACCACGCGATCGGCAGCACATGGATCGGCCGGCGGTTGGGCAGACGGATCTGGGCCAGGGCCATGCCGATGGCCCGCGCCAGATCGGCGTCCCCGACCGGCGTGGCGCCCAGCGAGACCCGGGCCTGGACCCTGTGGCTGGCCATCTGGCCGATGGCCGTGGTGACGACGACGCCCGAGACCGGGCTGCCGGCGGCGCGTTCGGCGCGTTCGACGGCATGGCCGATAGCCTGGGCCGCCTCGTCCATATTGACGATGCCGCCGCCGCGCACCCCGCGTGACTGGACATGGCCCGCGCCCGCGACCCGGATGGTCCGGTCGGCGTGGCGCACGCCGTCGGCCTTCATGATGAAACAGGCGACCTTGGACTGGCCCAGATCAAGGGCCGCCACGACCGGCGCGCGGCCGGGCGTTTTCCCCACACCATCCACAGACTTGTCCATAGTACGCCCGGCCATCAGTCGCCCCTCACTCTACGCTTCGCCGGCGGAGGGCCGGACGGCGACCTCCTCGGGCGTTCTCAGGTCAATGCGGGCGAAGCCCAGCTCCAGCAGCCGCTCGCGCTGGTCCAGGGCGTCGAGCTGGATCAGCGCCGCCTCCTGGTTGGACGCGGGCAACTGGATCAGGCTGCCGTCCTTGAGCCGCAGGTCCCAGCGGCGTTCATCGACGCGCACCAGGGCGTCGACCCGGCTGGCGAGCCGCGGGCGCTGGGCGATCAGGGGCAGAACTTCCGAGGCGGCCTGTTCGGCGCCCTTGCCGACGACCAGCGGCAGGTTCGGATAACGCCCGGCGTCCGCCCCGACGATGACCTGGCCATGGCTGTCGATGACCTGGTTCACGCCGCCGGTCTGCCAGATGGCCAGCCGGTCATGCTCGATGACATGGACGATCAGGGTGTCAGGCAGCAGGCGCACGACCCGCGCCGACTTGACCCAGCCGATCGCCTCGACCCGCTCGCGCACGGCGTCGAGGTCGATGGAGGTCATCGGCTGGTCGGCCGAAAGCTGCACGGCCTGCTGGATGGCGCGGGTCGCCTCGGGGCTCTCGCCCTCGATGAAGACCTTCTCGAGTTTCAGGCCGAGGCCGGCGGTCATGCCGTCGACGCCGTGGCCGATCGAGGCCCCGATGCGCTCGGCCCGGGCGCCGGTCGCCAGAACACCCGCCAGCAGCAGGGCGCCGGCGGCGATCGAGATCACGACTGCGCGGGGGGACAGATCCAGCCGGCCCAGCGCCGCCATCTTCCCGGGCGTAGCTTGGGCGTTGCGCGGCGCACGGCCGCGTCCCTGGGATTTGGGAGCCGCGCCGCGTTTTGCAGGCTGGTTCGAACTCTGTCGCCGACCGCCGCGAACTACCGCGGGCATGAGGCGTCCTCCACCATCCACCGTACCAGGGCTTTGTAGTCCATCCCCACATGGGCGGCCTGCTCGGGACTGAGCGAAGTCGGGGTCATGCCGGGCTGGGTATTGACCTCCAGAAGGACCAGTTCGTCCTTAACATCGTCATAACGAAAGTCGGATCGCGAGACCCCGCGGCAGCCCATGGCGGTGTGCGCCAGCTCTGATTCCCGCAGCGCCGCTTCGAACACATGGGGCGGCAGGACCGCCGGAAGCACATGGCTGGAGCCGCCCGGCGCGTATTTGGCCTCATAGTCATAGAAGCCCTTGGCCGGGGTGATGTCGGTGATGGTCAGGGCGCGCGGCCCCGACTTCTCCCCAAGAACCGTGACGGCCAGCTCCTTGCCGGCGATGAAAGGCTCGACCATCACCCGCTCGCCATAGGTCCAGCTCGCCTCGCCCGGCGCCGCGCACGGCGGCTCGCCCTCGCGCACCACATAGACCCCGACCGAGGAGCCCTCGGCGTTCGGCTTGATCACATAGGGCGGCGGGATGACGTGGGTCCGCGACACGACATGCCGGTCAAACAGCCCGCCGCCGGGCACCGTGACGCCCGCGGCCTTCAGCACCGCCTTGGACTTCTCCTTGTCCATCGCCAGGGCCGAGGCCAGCACGCCCGAATGGGTATAGGGAATGCCCAGCGTCTCCAGCACGCCCTGGACGCAGCCGTCCTCGCCCCATTCGCCGTGCAGGGCGTTGAAGACGACGTCGGGCTTCAGTTCAGCCAGCACCTGGGCCAGGTCGCGCCCGGCGTCGACGCGGCTGACCCGGGCCACCTGCCCTTCCAGCGCGTCGGCGCATCCCTTGCCGGATGTCAGCGACACCTCCCGTTCGGACGACAGTCCGCCCATCAGGACAGCGACGTGCAGGTCGGAAAAGGGGCGGCTCATGACGGACTCCGGATCAACCGATCAGTTGCCGCAGATGTCCTTAACAACGCCTCAACCCTGTTTCGCCCAGCTCCGGATAAAGTCGTGCTGATCCGCCCGGTCGGCCCACACGGCGGCGGCCCAGCGGCGCACGGCGGCGGCATGCGCATCGGGCGCTTCGGCCTCGACGACATCGGCCACCGTCACGGTGTAGGCGGCGCGCGGCGGCAGTTCGGGCAGGTCGCCCTTGCGCGCGGCGAAGCCCAGCATGGCCGTATTCGCCGCCTCCCCTTCCAGCCCCTGTTCGATCTGCACCATCAGCCGCGCCAGATGCAGCCCGACCGACTGGATGGCCCGGCGCGAGCCGTCGCCCGGATGCTGCACGGCCCAGGCGTCGACGCTGAGCCGGTGCACCGCCATCAGGCCGGGGGCGGAATACTCCCGCGCCATCACCGCATTGAACGCGGCCCAGCAGGCGGGCGATGAGGTCATATAGGCGTGGACCGGCCCCTCGACGGCCGGCAGGCGCGAGCCGCAGCCCGGGCAGACGGCGATCTCAGCCGGGTCGGCCAATACGCTTGATCTCCCAGTCGAGCTGCACGCCCGTCTTGGCCAGCACATCGGCCCGCACGGCGTCACCGAGGCCCTCGATGTCCGCGGCTGTCGCCTCGCCGGGGTTGATCATGAAGTTGGAATGCAGCTCGCTGAACATCGCCCCTCCCCCCGTGGCCTTGAACAGTTTCCCGCGCCAGCCCGCCTCATCGACCAATTTCCACGACGAATGGCCGGGCGGGTTCTTGAAGGTCGAGCCGCCCGTCTTCTCCCGGATCGGCTGGGTCTGTTCGCGGCGCGAGGTGATTTCCGCGATGCGGGCCGCGACGGCCTCGGGATCGTCCGGCTTCCCGCGATAGGTCGCCTCGATCCAGATGATGTCGGCCGGCGCCTCCGAGTGGCGATAGGTGTAGCCGAAGTCGGCCAGCGCATAGTCGACCCGCTCGCCCTTCCGCGTCAGCCCCCAGGCCGAGACCAGAATGTCCTTGGTCTCCGCGCCATAGCAGCCGG
>CAYNNT010000112.1:0-8353 GCA_964398675.1 uncultured Brevundimonas sp. | reverse complement strand
CGGCGGCTTCTTCCTGTTCCGGAGCAAGCGCTGATGGGACCGAGGACCCGACGCTTCGTCGCCGCACTGGGCGCCGTGGCCTTCCTGGCCTTCTACGTCTGGGGCGTCATCACCATCGGCGACCGACTGCCCGACTCGATGTGGATCGACCTGATCTTCTACGGGGTCGCCGGCATCGCCTGGGGCGTCCCCCTGATCCCCCTGTTCAGCTGGGCGGAGCGCGACGGAAGCCAGGCTGGCGGGGATTCGCCCTCCTCCTGAATTCCGGCCGGACAACCGCTCGATTCCGTGAAGACGACGATCAGCTAAGGTCGCGATAGGCAAACCGGATCCGCGTCACCACGTCGCCAAACTCTGACAGTGGGCGACCATAGATCCCGAGCAGATGAACCAGAAGCGCGCCGGCATCCTGCACATCGGGTGATGAACCGGCAAAATCACCGGCCGTCAGCATCTCCGGCGCAGAGACCTTGATGTCGACGATCTCGATCTGGATTCGCGTGGACGTGAATTCAGGGGGGATGCCGAGCGCGTCTGATCCGGGACGGGCGATCACGCGCGCCGTGACGATCTCGCCCTGCCGATACCCTCGCCAATTGGGCCAACGCCGGTCGCCCGGACGAAACACGGTCGTCAGGCTCCGGGCGAACAGCATGGGCTCGTAACGCCGCCGAAACGCCATCTCGTCACGCGGCATATCCAGCGGCGGCTTCGTGCGCGTGCGTTCAGACCCTTCCATGGCGCCGCACGTCATCGAACGGCCTTGCGCATGATCTTCAGGAGAGCCCGGTCCGGCTTGTCGAGACCGGTCAGGATCTTGAAGGCCGGCGCGGCCTGGAACAGGTTCATGTGCCGACCCGAATGGGTGCGGTGGCCCGCCTGGCGCGCCAGTTTCAGCGTCAGCGGCATATCCTCAAGAAGGATGTCGGCCACGATCGCGCGCTTCGGCAGGCGCGCCAGATTGGCTTTCGACTGCGCCAGATCGGCTTCGACATCTCCAGTCATCGCGGCGAACGCGCTGAATTTCTCATTCGGCTGCGCGCCCTTGTTCGAGGTGTTTACGACCAGCCCGGCCGTCGCGAGCTCCTCGCCGAGCGCGTCTTCCCCAACCGCGCGAGCGCCGGTCATCGGACTGACCAGGTCAGCGATCACCTGCCCCTTGGCGACGGTGCGGTTGACGATCACGATTTCGTCCGGCCGCTGCTTCGCCAGCTCGTAGGCAATCGGCAGGGCGGTGCCCCCTGCGCCCAGGATGACGACCTTCTTCCCTGCGACACAGTTCGGATATTCGTTGAGCAGGCCCGCGACGAACCCGACCCCGTCGGTGTTATGGCCGACAAATCCGCCCGCCTCGCGCGCGATCACATTGACGCTGCCGATCGCGGCGGCTGACGGAGCGAGGCCGTCCAGCGAGGGTGCGATCTTGTCCTTGAAGCCCGATCCGGCGCCGCCCCCGGAATAGATCGCGCAGCCGCGCAGCCCGGCCATGATATCGGCCACCTTCGCAGGATCGCCGATCATGAAGCAGCTGCGATAGGGCAGCCGATATCTCGCGAACACGGCGTTGTGCATGGCCGCCGATCCGCCGGGATAGTCATGGTCGATGAGGAAGACATAGAGCCGTTTGATCTTGCGATCTTTCAGGTCCAGCGCATTGTTGCGTGGCTGCGCGGCAATCCTGACCAAGCCTGAATCGATCATGCCCTGGATCGCGGCGAGCGGCGCCCGTGAGGCGCCGTTCCTGCGACCGCCGAACAGTGCGCTGAAGAAGCCCATGGTGCCCAATCCTCGCCCGAGAGACCGACCGACCCGGATGCCTAGCCACTGGCGGCCCGGCATGCAAGCTCACCGAACACTGTGCACCGAACGCGTCGGTCGCAGACAGGGCCCCGACGGCGCCGATCGGAACGAGGGATGGACCTTGTCTGCCGCCTGGAAAACAGCATGCCGGCCGAAGGCGCCAGGGCCAATTGCAAAGGGGCCGCCCGAAAGCGACCCCTTCAACCAACCGTCTTCATTGCGGAAGATGGTCGGAGCGACAGGATTCGAACCTGCGACCCCTTGACCCCCAGTCAAGTGCGCTACCAGGCTGCGCCACGCTCCGAGAGGCGCTCCCTATAGACGGGGTTCGCGGCGCCGCAAACCGAAAAAGCAGCCCTCAGGCGCTTCTCGACAGTACGGCCTCAAGGCGGGCCCGTGCGCCTTCCAGTTCGGCCAGCACCTGACGCAGCCGGATCGACGACTGGCCCGTGGCGGCGGGAGCGGAAACAGGCGCCGGGGCGGCGCCTTCCGGCTCGAACGTCACGGCGCCTTCAGGGTCGCCATAGTGGGCCAGGCGCTTGAGTCCCTGCTCCTTGTGCAGCCGCTGGACGCCCTTGATGGTCAGGCCTTCGTCGTGCAGCAGCCGTTTGACGGCCTTGAGCAGCACCACGTCCTGCGGCCGGTAGAACCGTCGCCCGCCGGCGCGTTTGAGCGGCGTCAGGAAGGGAAACTTTGTCTCCCAGAAGCGCAGCACATGCTGCGGAGCGCCGACCTCGGTCGCCGCCTCTGAGATCGTCCGGAAGGCGTTCGGGCTCTTGGCCACGGCTTCAGGCGCTCACGACTGCGTCGTGAACCCGGCCCTTCATGATCTGGGAAGCGCGGAAGCTGATGACCCGCCGCGGATGGATCGCCGCCGGCTGGCCGGTCTTGGGATTCCGGCCCATCCGGGCGCGCTTCTCGCGTACCTGGAAGACCCCGAAGCCGGACAGTTTCACCGTTTCACCGCGCTCCAGCGATTCGATGATCAGCTCGAGCGTGCGTTCGACCAGGGCCGAGCACTCCTGGCGTGACAGGCCCACATCCTCGTGAACAGCTTCACAGAGGTCCGCGCGCGTCAGGGTTTGGTGATCGGGCAAAGGTCCGCTCCCCTCCAAAGGTCGGTCAACGGACATAAAAGGGCAAGCGTCGTCAAATGGAAAGCCGGAAATCGCCTCACAGACGAAACGCGCAAGCGCCCCAGGTCAGACCGCCGCCCATGGCTTCCAGCAGGACCAGATCGCCACGCTTGATCCGGCCGTCCTGAATCGCGGCGTCAAGCGCCAGTGGAATGGACGCCGCCGAGGTATTGGCGTGGATCGCCACGGTCGAGATGACCTTGTTCTCGTCCAGACCCAGCCGGTCGCCGACACCCTTGATGATGCGCTGGTTGGCCTGATGCGGCACGAACCAGTCGACATCGGCGACCTCGATGCCGGAGGCGGCGCATGCGGCGGTGATGGCCTCGGCGATATTGACCACGGCATGCCGGAAGACCTGGTTCCCGGCCATCCGGAGATGGCCGACGGTCCCCGTCGTCGCGGGTCCGCCGTCGACATACAGCAGGTCGGTCTTGGTGCCGTCGCAACGCAGGGCGAAACCCAGCAGGCCCTGGTCCGCCTTGGTCCCCTGCCCCTCGCGCGGCTCGACCACGACGCAACCGGCCCCGTCGCCGAACAGCACGCAGGTCGAACGGTCGGTCCAGTCCATCAGCCGGGTCATTTCCTCGGCCCCGATGACCACGGCGCATTTCGCCAGGCCGCGCGCGACAAATCCGTCCGCGACGCTCAGGGCATAGACGAAGCCCGAACAGACCGCCTGGACGTCAAAGGCGATGCAGGTCGGAGCGCCCAGCTTTCGCTGAACGATCGAGGCGACCGACGGGAAGGTCATGTCCGGCGTGGTCGTGGCGACGATGATCAGGTCGACATCGGCGGCCGTGCGGCCGGCGTCGGCCAGGGCCCGCCGGGCGGCCTCCGTCGCCAGATCGCTGGTCGGCTGGTCATCACGGGCGCGGTGGCGCTGTTTGATGCCGGTCCGTTCCTGGATCCACTCGTCCGAGGTGTCGACGATCTTCGCCAGATCGGCGTTGGTGACGACCTGTTCCGGCAGGAAGGAGCCGACGCCGGTCACGGCGCTGCGGACGACGCTCACTGAATGCTCTCCCCGGCGGGTTCATCCGCCGAATTGACGATGGGGGTCTCAAGCAGCGCCGTGAGCCGCTGCAGGTTCGCCCCGACCTTTTCCATATAGTCGCTGCGGGCCAGTTCGACAGCGACGCGGATGGCGGCGCCGAACCCGCCCGCGGTCGCCCCGCCATGGCTTTTCACCACAATCCCGTTGAGGCCCAGCAAGGGGCCGCCATTGTTGGCGTTGGGGTCGATCTTTCGGCTCATGCGCTTGAGCGCCGGCATGGCCAGCAGCGCGCCGAGCTTTGACGTCAAGCTGGAGGTCAGGGCCTCCTTCATCAGACCGGAGATGAAGCGGGCCACGCCCTCGGCCGTCTTCAACGCGATATTGCCGGTGAAGCCGTCCGTCACGACCACATCCACAGTTCCCTTGGCGATGTCCGTGCCCTCGACGAAGCCGAAATAGTCCAGTCCGAAGCCGCCCTCACGCAACAGGCGCGCCGCCTCGCGGACCTCCTCGTGCCCCTTCACGTCCTCGGACCCGACGTTGAGGATGCCGATGGTCGGCTTGGAGACTCCGTGGACCGCGGTCATGAACGCCTCGCCCATGATCGCGAACTCGACCAGCTGGGCCGCATCGCTCTCGATATTGGCGCCGACGTCGAGCACGGCGGTGACGCCCTTCGGCGTCGGCCAGCTGGCCACGATGGCGGGCCGTTCCAGTCCGGGCGCAGACATTCGCAACAGCAGCTTGGAGATGGCCATCAGGGCGCCGGTGTTGCCGGCGGACACCACGGCCCCCGCCTCGCCCAGCTTGACCGCCTCGATGGCGTTCCAGAGGCTGGAGCCCTTGCCACGCCGCATCGCCTGGGCGGGCTTTTCGTCCATGGCCACGACCTTGTCCGTATGACGGACGATGCAGACGTCGTCGGTCAGTCCGGCCTTGGCCATTTCGGCGCGGATCGCCGTCTCGTCGCCGTGCAGGATGAAGCGCACGCCCTCACCGCCATGGCGTTGGCGGTAGTCACGCACGCCGGGCACCACGACGGACGGACCGTGGTCCCCGCCCATGGCGTCGAGCGAAATCAGGATCGGGGATGACAAGCCGTTTCGACTCCGTCGCGCCGTCTCTCCGGCGCTTGTCAGTTTGGCGACGATAGCGTCGCACCGGGGGGATGCAACCGCGCCGCCCCTGCGTCAACCTTCGTCGGAGGGCCGAAGTTGCTTCAGCACGGCGAACGGCGAGATTTCAGCCGGTTCCGGGGGCTGGACGAACTCGGCGCCGGGCTTCCGGGGGAACGGATCCAGCCGCAGGGCGAGCTGCTCGACCGCATACTGACCCAGATCGACCTGGCCGTTCTCGATCAGGTCGGGCGATTCGTCGTCCATGGTGATGACGATCTCGTCGGAGTCCTCTTCCACCGCCTCGGCGAGCGTGAGCACGAACGGCGCGTCGATTTCGAGCGGCAGCGGCTCCAGGGTGATGCCGCAGGTCTGGGCCAGACTGGCGCGTACGCGGCCGGACAGCCGCCATCCCGCAGGTGAAGGGGCCAGATCCATCTCGGCGGTAAAGCTGTCCAGCGACGCCAGATCAAGCGCCTTGACGATCCGCGCGCGCGCCGCCGCATCCGGTTCCAGGATCCGCTTCACGCCACCGGCGACCTGATGCAGGCGGACGGGCTCGCTGTAGGGAAGATCGGGAAGGGTCATGCGGCGGTCTCCGCCCACTCGGGCGCGTTCGTTACGGCGTCAAAGGTCTGGGACGCCAGCCGGGTGCGACTGGCGAGGGCATAGGCGGCCAGGGCCTCGCCTGTCGCGGCGTCCTCGCTCTCATAGACATTGCGGGCCAGACTGGCGGCCAGCGCCACGGCGTCGCCGTCGCGCAACGGGCCTTCCCAGGCGGTCATGCGACCGTACAGGGCCTCGCCCAGTTTCCGCATCTTCTTGCCCACGGAGACATCGCCAACGCCCAGCTCGCGCAAGGCGTGATCCAGCGCCGAGACATAGGTGTTGAACAGATCCTGCCCGGCCTCGGCGCCGCGCTCGCCCTCATCGCGCAACCGCATGACCAGAAGCAGGACATGCAGGGTGTAGAGTTCGAACCGCGCGTCGATACGGTCGGCCACGCCGAACCGCGTATAGAAGGCGGGATCGCGCGCCTGAAGCACCGCCGCTTCATACAACGTCTGGCCCAGACGCTCGCGGGGACGGGATCGGAACAGATTCTGAAGCATGATCATACGGCCCCTTTTCCGCCGCGCCGTTGAACTAAGGCTCGGGTCCGGTTAGGTCAAAGACCTTGTTGATGTCGCAGGCGCCGCAAATGCTCCGTACGAAACTCCTGATCGCCGCTATTTCGGCCGTCGCCCTGACCAGCGCCTGCGCTCCCGTCGTGGGCCAGAACGGCTTCCAGGCGATCGACGCCAAGCCGACCGACATCGTCGCGGGCACGGATACGAAGCAGACCGTGCTGACCCGACTGGGCACGCCGTCGACCACCTCGACCTTCGAGCGCGACAACGTCTGGTATTACATCAGCCAGGTCACCGAGAAATACACCTACAACCGGCCCCATGTGACCCAGCGCTCGGTGACCGAAATCACCTTCAATGACGCGGGTCTGGTGTCCGAGGTCCGCACCCTCGGCCTCGAGGACGGCCAGCGCGTCGCCATGAACGATCGCGAGACCCCGACCCGCGGCCGCCAGCTGACCATTCTGGAGCAGCTGCTCGGCAACGTGGGCCGCGGCCAGCTGCCCCGTACCGACGAAGACCAGCCGGGCCAGCAGCGCCGGGAATAGTCGAAGCCCGCACCGACAGACGAAAAGGCCCCGGAGATCGCTCTCCGGGGCCTTTCTGATTCCCGGGTCTGATTCCCGGGACGCCGTTGTCCTCCCGGACGAACCGGGAGGACGGAAAGCGGGTCCTAGAACACCTTGCCGCTGGCCAGGACTGCAAGCAGCAGCAGGGCCACGATGTTGGTGATCTTGATCATCGGGTTCACCGCCGGACCGGAGGTGTCCTTGTAGGGATCGCCGACGGTGTCGCCGGTCACCGCGGCCTTGTGCGCCTCGGAGCCCTTGCCGTGGACGACGCCGTTCTTGTCGGTGAAGCCCTCTTCAATGACCTTCTTGGCGTTGTCCCAGGCGCCGCCGCCCGAGGTCATCGAGATGGCGACGAACAGGCCGGTGACGATAACGCCCATCAGCATGGCGCCGAGGGCGGCGAAGGCCGTGGCCTTGTCCGAGATCGACAGCACGGCGACGAACAGGACGATCGGCGACAGGACCGGCAGCAGGGACGGAACGATCATCTCCCTGATGGCGGCCTTGGTCAGGATATCCACCGCCTTGCCGTACTCGGGCTTGACCTCATAGGTCATGATGCCCGGGTTCTCGCGGAACTGGCGACGCACCTCGGCCACGACCGACTCGGCCGCGCGACCGACGGCCATCATCGACATGCCGCCGAACAGGAAGGGCAGCAGCCCCCCGAACAGCAGGCCGACGACGACGTACGGGTTGGTCAGGCCGAAATCGATCTGACCCATGCCGGCAAAGAACGGGAACTGGTCAGAGTTGGCGGCGAAATAGTCCAGGTCGGACGTATAGGCCGCGAACAGCACCAGGGCGCCGAGGCCGGCCGAACCGATGGCGTAGCCCTTGGTGACGGCCTTGGTGGTGTTGCCCACCGCGTCAAGCGCGTCGGTCGAATGACGCACTTCCGACGGCAGACCCGCCATTTCAGCGATGCCGCCGGCGTTGTCGGTGACCGGGCCGAAGGCGTCCAGCGCCACGATCATGCCCGCCACGCCCAGCATGGTCGTGGTGGCGATGGCGATGCCGAACAGGCCCGCCAGCTGGTACGAGGCGACGATGCCGATGATGATGGTCAGCGCCGGCAGGGCGGTCGACTCGAGCGAGACGGCCAGACCCTGGATGACGTTGGTGCCGTGCCCCGAGACCGAGGCGTTGGCGACCGAGCGCACCGGACGGAAGTTGGAGCCGGTGTAGTATTCGGTGATCACCACGATAGCGGCGGTGACCAGCAGACCGACCATGCCGGACCAGAACAGGTTCATGGCGGTGATGGTCAGGCCGTCCGAGGCGATGATGACCGCATTCTCGGGCAGCAGGTTGTCGATCACGAAATAGACCGCGATCGCGGACAGCACGCCCGTCACGATCAGGCCCTGGTACAGGGCTCCCATGATGTTCTGGCTCTTGCCCAGGCGGACACAGAAGCTGCCGATGATCGAGGTGACGATGCAGATGCCGCAGATGGCGAGCGGGAGCAGCATCATGATGTCGACGTAGGGCTGGGCGCGGAAGAAGATCGCGGCCAGAACCATGGTGGCGACCGTGGTCACCGCATAGGTCTCGAACAGGTCGGCGGCCATGCCGGCGCAGTCGCCGACGTTGTCGCCCA
>CAYNNT010000111.1:0-8548 GCA_964398675.1 uncultured Brevundimonas sp. | reverse complement strand
GCGCAGCAGCACGGTGAAGCGCACCAGTTCCTCCATCACATCCACGATCCGGTCATAGTAGGCCGAGGGCTTCATCCGGCCGGCCCCGTCGAACTCCTGGAAGGCCTTGGCCACGCTCGACTGGTTGGGGATGGTGATCATCCGCATCCAGCGGCCCAGCAGGCGCAGGGTGTTGACGGCGTTGAAGCTCTGCGAACCGCCGGACACCTGCATCACCGCCAGGGTGCGGCCCTGCGTCGGCCGCAGGCCGCCCAGGCTCAACGGCAGATGGTCGATCTGCAGCTTCATCAAGCCGGACACCTGGCCGTGCCGCTCCGGGCTGCACCAGACCATACCCTCGGACCACAGGGCGTGCTCGCGCAACTCGCGCACCGCCGGGTGGCCGTCGTCGCCGGGCGCGCCCGGCAGGGGCAGGTCCGAAGGGTCGAAGATGCGGGTCTCGCAACCCATTCGCCGCAGCAGTCGAGCCGCCTCCTCGACGCAGAGCCGCGAGTAGGAGCGTTCGCGCAGCGACCCGTACAGGAGCAGGATGCGCGGCGGGTGGTCGTTCGGACCCAGGCCGCGAGCCGGTTCTGCGGACAGATAGGCGGGATCGAGGGCCGGCAGATGATCCGGATCAGCCAGCGGTCGCAGGCGGGCGAAGCTCATCACAGGTCCTTGGTCAGATAGGCGGCCGACGCCGGGCAGACGCCCGCGAACTCGCGGGTTCGCCGGATCGCGGTCGGCGCAGACGCCCGATCCGCCGTCACGAAGCCGCGGCGGGTGAAGAAGGGCTCGGCCGTCGTGGTGAGCAGGTGAAGCCGCTCCGCGCCCAGAGTCCGCGCGGCCGCCTCGGCGGCGCTCAGGATGCGGCTCCCGAGCCCCCGCGCCTTCAGGTCGGCGGCCACGACCAGGGAACGCAGCAACAGATCGGCCCCCTCCCCCTCCAGCCCGACGTAGCCGGCGAGCACGCCGTCGTGACGGCCGCTGAAGTAACGGCCGGCTTCGGGCGCCGGCAGGCCCTCGCCGCTCAGGGCGCCGATCAGACCGGAGTCATCCGGGCCGAGAGGATGCAGGACAACCATCAGCGGGCATCCGCGGGCGGAACCGTGTCCGGAAACCAGCGACGGCGCATCCACAGCGCGACCGACACCAGCAGGATCAAAACCGGCACCTCGACCAGGGGGCCGATGACCGCCGCGAAGGCCACCGGCGAGGTCAGGCCGAAGGCCGCGATGGCCACCGCGATGGCCAGCTCGAAATTGTTCGAGGCCGCGGTAAAGGCCAGGGCGGTCGTGCGCGGATAGTCGGTCTCGATCAGCTTGCCCATGAGGAAGCTGACCACGAACATGACGAGGAAGTAGATGGTCAGCGGAATGGCGATGCGCAGGGCGTCGAGCGGCAGGGCCACCACCTCCCCGCCCTTGAGGCTGAACATGACCACGATGGTGAACAGCAGGGCGACCAGGGTGATCGGCCCGATGCGCGGCAGGAAGCGGCGCTCGTACCAGTCGGCGCCCCGGCGGGCGATCAAGCTGCGGCGGGTTAGGAAGCCGGCCAGGAACGGCAGGCCGAGATACACGAGCACCGCGCCGGCGATGGTCCAGACGCTGACGTCCACCACGCTGCCCTGCAGGCCGAACAGCGGCGGCAGGACAGTCAGGAAGATCCAGGCGTAGACGCTGAAGAACAGGATCTGGAAGATCGAGTTGAAGGCGACGAGCCCAGCCACATACTGGTTGTCTCCCCGCGCCAACTGGTTCCAGACCAGCACCATGGCGATACATCGCGCCAGGCCGATCAGGATGACGCCGGTCATATATTCCGGCTGATCGCGCAGGAAGATCGCCGCTAGAGCGAACATCAGCACCGGACCCAGAATCCAGTTCTGGACCAGCGACAGCGCGAGGACCCGCTTGTCGGCGAACACGCGCGGCAAGGCCTCATAGCGGACCTTGGCCAGCGGCGGGTACATCATCAGGATCAGGCCGATGGCGATCGGGATGTTGGTGGTCCCGACCGAGAGGCTGTCCACCCAGGCAGGCAGACCGGGAACCAGAGTCCCCAGGGCGACGCCCACCGCCATGGCGGCGAAGATCCATCCCGTCAGCCAGCGGTCGAGAAAGGACAGTCGGCGCGGCGGGGCGGCATCCGTGACAGGCGCGCCGATCATCGCCCCACCCGCCGGCCGTCAGCGTCGATGACGACCTCGCCGTCCTCCTTGGTGAAGGGCTTGAGGTCGTCGGCCGGCAGAAGGTCGAGCACGGCCTCCGATGGCCGACAGAGCCGGACACCCAGAGGGCTGACGACGATGGGTCGATTGAGCAGGATCGGATGGGCCTCGATCGCATCGAGAAACTGGTCGTCCGTCAGGCCGGGCTCGCCGAGGCCCAGTTCGGCGAAGGGCGTGCCCTTCTCGCGCAACAGGTCGCGCAGCGGCTTGCCGGTCCGTGCGGCCAGCCAGGCGACCATGGTCCGCGACGGCGGGGTCTTCAGATACTCGACGACGTGCGGCTCGATCCCGACGTGGCGGATCAGCTCGAGCGCGTTACGCGACGTCCCGCAGCCGGGGTTGTGATAGATGACGACGTCCACGGGATCCTCAGGGGCAGCAGGGCGCGAGTTCGGCCAGCAGGGGCTCGCAAAGCTCCGCCCGGCCTCCGCAGCAGTCCTTGAGCAGGAACAGGACCAGGTCGCGCAGCCGGTCCAGGTCCGCGCGGTAGATGATCGACCGGCTGCGACGCTCCGACCGGATCAATCCGGCGCGCGAGAGCACGCCGAGATGCGACGACAGGGTGTTGGCCGGGATCGCCAGATGGTTGGCGACTTCGCCGGCCGGCAGGCCGGCCGGTTCATGCCGCACGAGAAGGCGGAACGCCTCCAGCCGGGTCGACTGGGCCAGCGCCGCCAGGGCGAGGATTGCGGGTTCGGTTTCCATAGTTCTCAATTAGTCGAAATATGGATATGTGCAAGCGCTCTGCCTGGAGTTCGCCGTAAGCTTACGGTGGAAAGCCTGACGTCTGTTCGCCTCGCAGCTTTTCGATTTCGATTCCCCTGTTTCCAGGAGGATCGAAACCGATGGCCCAGGCCGACCCGCCGCTAAGGCGTACGATAAAGAAGCCCCAGCTCCGCCAGATGGTGCCGCTGGCCGACAGCACCATCTGGGAGATGGAGCAACGCGGACAGTTTCCGCGGCGCTTCCTGCTGACGCCCCGCTGCGTCGTCTGGGACCTGGCCGAGGTGGAAGCCTGGCTGGCGCTTCGCCGGGCCAAACCGATCCGTCGGGCGCCGCCGCCCGATGTCCGCAAGCGGATCACTCGTCCTGTCAGAGCCGCGGATCGAAGCGAGGGCCGGCCGTTTCCGGGATAGTCAGATCCGGCGTGAACCCCCGCCCCGCCTCCCAGGCGTCCACGGCGTCTGACCACTGCTGGGCCATGTGGCGCCGCTGGGCCTCGAATTCGGCCTTGTTGTACACCCCACGGGAAGATCGCTCTTCGTGGGCGAGGCATTTCTCGATCCAGTCCGAGTTGAAACTCATCTCGTGCAGGAGTGTGGAGGCCGTCCGGCGCAGGTCGTGAACCGTGAAGGGCTCCAGGGGCAGGTCGCGCTCCCGCGCCAGCTCGGCGATGGCGCTGGTCACGCGGTTGAAGGTCGCCCGCGACATCGGCGCGTCGGCGTCATAGCGGGACGGCAGGATGTATCGGGAGTTTCCGGCGCAGGTCTTCAGCGCGATCAGGATGTCGAGCATCTGGGTCGAGAGGTAGACGTTGTGCGGCCGCGACCGCTTCATCCGCGCCTTGGGGATGGACCAGACGGCGTTCTCGAAGTCGACCTCGTCCCAGGTCCCGTCCTGCAGTTCGCTCTTCCGCACCATGCTCAGCAGGATGAACTTCAGCCCGAGGCGGATGGTCGGCAGGGTGGCCACCTCCCCCAGCAGGTTCAGCGCGATCCGGATCTCGGTCGGCGACAGGGATCGGTCCCGCGGCCGGAAGGTGGCGATTGACGCCGGCCCGACCCCGTCGGCGGGATTGTCGATCTTCTCGCCGTGCAGGATGGCGTAGGCGTAGATCTGTTTGACGATGTCCCGAACGTGGATGGCCGTCGCCGGGGCGCCGCGATCCACGATGGTCATGCAGTGCGCTCTCAGGTCGTTCGGCGTGATCTCGTTCAGGAGCCGGTTCCGCCATTTAGGCAAAACTTCGCGGTTGAAGATCGAGCGTCGCATCTGTCGCGTGCTGTCAGCCATTGGAGCGTGGTCCATCCACCGGATCGCCACCTGTTCAAACCGCTGGGCCTCTCGAAGCCGGCGTTTCACGCGCTGCTTGTCCAGCGCCGGCGAAACCCCCTCGGCTATCAGACGCTTCGCTTCACGCAGCTTTTCCCGCGCCTCCCCCAGAGAGAGTCCGCCCGGACCGTAGGCGCCGAAGGTCACCGTCTCGCGTCGCCCGTTGAAGCGATAGTCGTACCGGAAAGCGATGCCGCCTGTCGGTGTTACGAGGACGTAAAGACCGTCCCTGTCGGTCTTTTTGTAAGCCTTCGATTTTCCTCGGGTATTTCGCAATTCTGCGTCCGTAAGCATGCAATTTTCACTCCAAAAGACCGTCAGGCTTTTTCGGGGTCTTTCGGGACGTTTTTCTCAGCCCAATCCGTAGCTTGGGCCAAAAAAAAGACCGTCAGGACCCCTTCAGCCCTATGACGCTATGGAACGGGGTCTCCGCGGGCAATGGCCGCGGGACCGTCGGAAAGACCGACACAAACGAAAGCAGCCCCTCGATAGGTATCGAGAGGCTGTGTAATCATTTATCTTGTAAGTCAGTGATTTAGCGGTATATTCCGAAGCGTCGTCGAAAGATTCCGAAAGCCCTGAATCATTCCCACTCGATGGTCCCCGGCGGCTTGGACGTCACGTCGTAGACTACCCGGTTCACGCCGCGGACCTCATTGACGATGCGCGTGGCGCAGCGGCCGAGCACGTCCCAGGGAAACTCGAAGAAGTCCGCGGTCATGCCGTCGGTCGAGGTCACCGCCCTGAGGGCCAGAACCTTCTCATAGGTGCGGGCGTCGCCCATGACGCCGACGGTCTTGACCGGCAGCAGGACGGCGAAGGCCTGCCAGATGCTGTCGTAGAGGCCCGCCTTGCGGATCTCGTCGAGATAGATGGCGTCGGCCTGTTGCAGGGTCTCGACGGCGTCCGGCGTGATCTCGCCCGGAATGCGGATGGCCAGGCCCGGCCCCGGGAAGGGATGGCGCCCCACGAAGGCGTCGGTCAGGCCCAGTTCGCGGCCGAGGGCGCGGACCTCGTCCTTGAACAGCTCGCGCAGGGGCTCGACCAGCTTCAGCTTCATGAAGTCCGGCAGGCCGCCGACATTGTGGTGGCTCTTGATGACGTGGGCCTTGCCGCTCGAGGACGAAACGCTCTCGATCACGTCGGGATAGATGGTGCCCTGGGCGAGGAATTCGGCGCCGTCGATCTTGCCGGCCTCGCGGTCGAAGATCTCGATGAAGACCCGGCCGATGGTCTTGCGTTTGGTCTCGGGGTCCGACTGACCCGCCAGCGCGCCAAGAAATTCCTTCGACGCATCAACGTGTATCAGGGGAATGTTGTAGTGCTCACGGAAGAGGGTCGTGACCTGGGTCGCCTCATCCTTGCGCAGCAGGCCGGTGTCCACGAACACGCAGGTCAGCTGGTCGCCGATCGCCTCATGGATCAGCACGGCGGCGACCGAACTGTCCACGCCGCCGGACAGGCCGCAGACGACCCTGGCCGAACCGACCTGTTCACGGATCTTCGCGATCTGCTCGTCGCGATAGGCGGCCATGGTCCAGTCGCCCTTCAGCCCGGCGATGCCGTGGGTGAAGTTCTTGAGCATGGTCGCGCCGCGCGGCGTGTGCATTACCTCGGGGTGGAACTGGACGCCGTAGAAGCGGCGGGTCTCGTCGGCGATGACCGCATAGGGCGAGCCGGCCGAGGTCGCGACGACATCGAAGCCTTCAGGGATGGCGACGATCTTGTCGCCGTGGCTCATCCAGACCGTCTCGTCCTCGCCGACGGGGGCCAGGCCGGTCAGCAGGGGCGAGGCCTTCTCGACAGTGATTTCCGCACGACCGAACTCGCGGGTGTGGCCGCCCTCGACCTTGCCGCCCAGCTGTTCGCACATGGTCATCTCGCCGTAGCAGATTCCCAGCACGGGGACGCCGGCCTCGAACACGCCCTGCGGCGCGCGCGGGCTGCCTTCCTCGTGCACGCTCTCGGGTCCGCCGGACAGGATGATCGCCTGCGGCTTCATCGACGCCAGCGCGGCCTCAGCCTTGGCATAGGGGTGAATCTCGCAATAGACGCTCGCCTCGCGCAGGCGCCGGGCGATCAACTGGGTGACCTGGCTGCCGAAGTCGACGATCAGAACCTTCTGGTGATCAGCGGGGGCGGTCATGCGGGCTCCGTTACGGCAGGCGTGAAATGGTCATGCAGCAGGTCTAGGGCCTCGGCCAGCCGGAGATCGATCTCGGCCAGGGCGTCGGTCCAGTGTTCGAGGCGGGACAGGTCCGTACGCCCGTCCGAGACGCCGCGCAGGCCGATCACCGGCACGCCGAATCGGGCGGCGGCGCGCACGACGGCGAAGGTCTCCATATCGACCATGTCGGCGTCGACGGCGTCATAGCCGGCGCCGGAGACGACGCTCCCGCCGGTGGCCAGCCGGGCGATCGGCAGGGCTGCGGGGCCATCCGACAGCGGCAGGACGGCGGGCAGGCGCGGATACGGCGTCTCGCCCTTCGGAAAGCCCAGCACGCTGGCGTCCATGTCGCGGTAGCTGACCTCGGTCACCCGATAGACGCGGGCATGGTCGAGGGTGCGCGAGCCTGCGGAACCGAGCGATACGACCAGGTCCGGCAGGGCGTCCTCGGCCTGAAGCGCGGCGAGCGCGGCGGCGACCCCGGCCGCCGCCTCGACCGGACCGACGCCGGTGATCAGAGGCTGGATGCGGCTGCGCAGCGCCGGGCCGTATTCAGGCTCGGCGGCCATGACGCAGAGGGCGGTCTTCGGACCGAAACGGGCAAGGGTCCAGTCCCGGCTCACGCCCGCCGCTCGTAGAGGGCCACGAAGAAGCCGTCGGTGCCGGTCGAGGCCGGCGACAGCCGCAGGCGGCCGCCCGTCGCAGCCTCCGCCAGACGGGTGCGCGCCGCGTCGGTGAGGGTCGGCGCGGCCAGGACATCGGCGACCGGCAGGGGCTGGAACCCCTTGTGAGTGGCTTCGAAGGCGTCGGCCACGGCCTCGTTCTCGCGCGCCAGGATCGAGCAGGTCACATAGACCAGTCGCCCGCCCGGCTTCACCAGGGCGGCGGCCTGTCCGAGAATGCGCAGTTGCAGGGCGTGCAGCCGCTCGATCTCGTCGGCCTTGAGCCGCCAGGCGTCCTCGGGACGACGGCGCCAGGCGCCGGAGCCGCTGCAGGGGGCGTCGACGAAGACCAGATCAGCCTTGCCGTTGAACTCCTCGACCCCGCCGCCGTTCTGGCCGATCAGCCGCAGGTCGGCGGCGACGCCGGCGCGGGACAGGCGAGGCTTGATGTTGTCGAGCCGCTTCTGAACCACATCGCAGGCGATCAGACGCATCGGCGCGGCCGCCGGGGCGGCTTTCGCCGCCGCCAGTTCGTCGGCGCCGGTCGGCGACCAGCCGGCGGGGCTGGGGGCCGCGACCCGCGCCGGATCGGCGGCGGGCAGCCCCTGCACCGCCAGCGACAGCGTCTTGCCGCCGCCGCCGGCGCAATAGTCGACGACGACGCTGTCCGGCGTGAACGACAGACCGGCGCCCGCCACCCAGGCGGTCAGCTGGCTGCCCTCGTCCTGGATCTCGATACGGCCGGCGTTGAAGGCGTCCAGCGCCTGGACGTTCGGCGCCGGCTCGGACGGCAGCCGCAGCCCGACGGCGGACCACGGCGTCGGTACGGGCGTCAGGCCCGTAGCCTTCAGTTCGGCCCGGGCGGCCTCGACGGTGGTTTTTGCGGTATTGACCCGCAGATCGACCGGCGCGCGCGCCATCAGGCCGGCGGCCTCTTCGCTCCAGCGATCGCCGAAGGTCGCCTTCAGGTCCTCGACCACGAAGGCCGGCAGATCGGTCGCGGTTTCGGGCAGATCGCCCTCCCCCGTCGCGATCCGCGCGCGCTCCTGTTTCGACAACGGCCGCGGGCCGTAGCCCTCGCCCGAGTGCAGGGCCTCGATTTCCTCCAGCGACAGATTGTCGAGGAAGGCCAGGGCGCCGACGACCAGCGCGCGGCCGTCCTCACGTCCGCCCATGGCCGCGACCAGCCGGCCACGCGCGCGCAGCACCTGATAGACGCGCTCCGCCACGGCGCGGCGGTCGCCGGACCCCGCATAGCGATTGGCGGCGCCCCAGGCCTTGATCACCACCTCGGCGGGGGCGCGGCCCTGGGCGATGCTGTCAAGAACGGAGGCGGCGGCGGCGAGACGGGCGGCTGGGGTCAATGCGGGCTTTCAGACGAAAAGGGCGGCCAGCACCATGACCAGTCCGGCCAGGGCGACGAGCCAGACCAGACTGCGAACATAGGGAATGCCG
>CAYNNT010000110.1:0-8830 GCA_964398675.1 uncultured Brevundimonas sp. | reverse complement strand
CGCTGGATCGCCGACAGCCGCGATGATGCGACGGACAAGCGGCTCGACGACCTCGAGGATCCGTTCAAACTCTACCGCTGCCACACCATCATGAACTGCGCCCAGGTCTGCCCGAAGGGTCTGAACCCGGCCGAGGCGATCGCGAAAACCAAGAAGCTGATGGTGGCCCCGTCGCGCAAGAAAACGGAAGCGGCCTGATCCTTGGCGAAGATCACCTACATCGAACATGACGGCCGCGAACATGTCGTGGAGGTCAAGACCGGCCTCACCGTCATGGAAGGCGCGATCCGCAACAACGTCCCCGGCATCGACGCCGACTGCGGCGGCGCCTGCGCCTGCGCCACCTGCCACGTCTATGTCGATGAGGCCTTCGCCGCCGAAACCGGCCGCGCCTCGGCCATGGAGGAGTCGATGCTGGACTTCGCCGAGAACGTCCAGCCGAACAGCCGCCTGTCCTGCCAGATTCGCGTGTCAGACGATCTGGACGGCCTGATCGTCCGCCTGCCCGAAAACCAGCACTGAGCCGCGGCCGTGGGCCGCGCCAACCCGGACCTTGTCGATCTGGTCGGCCGGCTGATCGCTGACGGACCGAAGGACCGCCCGCCCCTGATCGCCGTGGTCGGCGCGCAGGGGTCCGGCAAGACCACCCTGGCCCGCGCCGCCGCCGGGCGGTTCGGAGCCGCCCAGATCTCCATCGACGACGTCTATCTGACCCGCGCCGAACGCGAGGCGATGGCGCGCGACGTCCACCCGCTGTTCGTCACTCGCGGCCCGCCGGGGACGCATGACCTGGGCCTGCTTCAACAGTTGATCGACGCCCTCTCGACCGCCGGGCCGGACGACGAGACCCGCATCCCCGACTTCGACAAGCGCGGCGACGACCGGCGGCCGGTCGGGGACTGGCGGGCCTTCCACGGCCGCCCCTCGGCGATCCTGATCGACGCCTGGTGCCTGGGCGCCCTGCCCGAAGACGCGGCGGCGCTGGCGCAGCCGGTCAATCCGCTGGAAGCCGAACAGGACGCCGACGGCGGCTGGCGGCGGGCCGTCACCGGCTTCGTCGGCGGGGCCTATGCCGACTTCATCGCCCGGTTCGACGCCGTCCTCCTCCTGCGCGCGCCGTCATTTGATGTCGTGCTGGACTGGCGCAGCCAGCAGGAGGCTGACCTGCTGGGCGTGGCGCCGGCGGACCTTCCGGCCGCCGAGCGCGAGCGGCTGGCGGGCTTCATCCGGTATTTCGAACGGATCACCCGCCGCATGCTCGACGGCGGCGTGAAAGCCGATGTCGTGGTGCAACTGGATCGAAACCGTCTGCCGGGCTCTATGGGCGCATGACCCCGCCGCAGGATCGCCGTTTCGAGCCCCGCTCGGCCGCCAACACCCGCGCGGTGGTGGTCGCGCCCGGCTTTGAACTGGCGTGCCTGCTGATCGACCAGTCGGCGCAGGGCGGTCGCATCCGGCTCGACCGGAACCTCGTCCTGCCGAAGTCGGTGATGGTGATCGACATCGCCCAGGGCGTCGCCATCGAGGCGCAGGTCGCCTGGCAGAAGGGTGTCGAGGCCGGCCTCAAGCGCACCGGTCAGGCGTCGCTGCGCGGCCTCGTCCCGTCGCGCCTGTCCGACGCCCGCGCGGCATGGATGCGGGCGGGCGGGCGCTAGAGGGCTGTCAGCGCCTTGATCGCCACATAGACGGCGACGATCAGGATCAGTCCGGCGAACAGGCGGCGGCCCAGAACAGCGTTGGCGCCCAACCGCCGGGCGATGGGCAGGCCCGCAAGGGTTCCGACCGCCCCGCCCAGCGCCATGGCCGCCACGATCGGCCAGTCGATCAGGCCGGACAGGGCGTAGTTGGCCGCCGTCGTCGCCCCGAAGGCCGCGACGCTGACCAGGGACGAGGCCTGCGCCAGGGCCAGGGTCATGCCCGAGGCCCCCATCAGACCGGGCACGATCAGGAAGCCGCCGCCGATCCCGAAGAAGCCCGCGGCCGCGCCGACGCCCGCGCCGGAGATCGCGACGCGCGGCGCCATCGCCGGGGTCAGCCGGACATTCCCGGCCCCGACGGGCGCGGCTGGCCTGAGCATGGCGAGCGCGACCAGCCCCATGGCCAGGGCGAAGAAGATCAGCAGGGCGTGTCCATCGATGGCCTTGGCGACCGACGACCCGGCGAAAGCGCCCAGCGAACCGGTCGCGGCGAACAGCAGGGCGCAGGGCCAGCGCACCCGCCCGGCCCGCGCCTGACCGGCCAGGGCCGTCAGGGCGTTCAGCGCCACCCCGGCGGCCGAGGCGCCGATGGCGACATGCGGATCCTGCACCCCGACCACATACAGCAGCAGCGGCACGGCCAGCACCGAGCCGCCGCCGCCGAACACGGTCAGCAGAAGGGCGACGATGCCGCCGCTGAGGACGGCCAGCAGCAGTTGGACAAGCGCCGGGTCCATATGCTCACGCGGCCCGCATCGCCCGGTTCCATGGCATCATGGCCAGAAGCCGCGCCATGCCGCAGAAGCCGGTCGCCCCGGCCAGGAACAGCCCCGCGCCGACGAAGGCCGAAAGACCCCAGAACCCGGGATGGACCAGCAGGCCGAGCAGCGCGCCGATCAGGATCAGGCCGCCGGCCGTCATCTGCACCTGCCGCATCAGCTCCAGCGGAGCCCGTGCATTGGTCAGCGTCGGCAGGCCCTCGGCCTTCCAGCCGTCCAGCCCGCCGTCCAGAACAAAGGCCTCGCCCGGAATGCGGTCGGCCAGTCGGACGCAGTTGGCGCCGGTGCGGTTGCCGGTCCGGCACATGAAGACCACGTCGCGGCCGGGCCGGAGGTCCAGATGCGCCTCCTCGAAGAGGGACAGGGGGGCGGCGACGCTGCCCGCGATCCGCTCGCGCGCGACTTCGTCGGGTTCGCGGATATCAACCAGCAGGGCCTTGCCGGCCTTGATGCGGGCCGAGACCTCGGCGGGAGACAGGGAGGTGAGGGACGCCATGGGTCAGTTTCCTTGGGGAGGAGGGCAGTAGATGTCGGCGAGGACGGCGATGACCTTCAGGGCCGCCGGGTCGGCGATGCGGTAGAGGATGGAGACACCCTCGCGCCGGCCTGCGACCAGACCCTCTTCCCGCAGCACCGCGAGGTGTTGCGACAGGGCGGACTGGGACAGGCCCACCAGCGGCAGCAGCTCGCCCACGGCGCGCTCGCCGTCGCCGAGCTGGCACAGGATCATCAGGCGCCGCTCGTTGGACAAGGCCTTGAGCAGCCGCGCGGCCGCGCCGGCGCTGGCTTGAAACTGGTCGGGGGACAGGGTGTGAATATCGGCCATGCCGCGACATATATCAGTCGTTGCTAATTTAGCAAGACCTAATATAATGGGTTCAACAAGGGAGCTGCCGCATGTCCATCCCCGCCCCGACCGTTGAAGGCTTCTTCGACGCCGCGACCCACACCCTCACCTATCTGGTCGCCGATCCCGCGACCGGCGCCGCGGCCGTCATCGACCCGGTGCTCGATTTCGAGGCGGCCAGCGGCCGCACCTCGACCGTCTCGCTCGAACAGGTTCTCGCGCGCGTCGCCGAACGGGGTCTGAAACTGGAACGCATTCTGGAAACCCATGCCCACGCCGACCACCTGACCGGCGCGGATGAAATCCGCCGCCGCACCGGCGCCCCCATCGGCATCGGCAGCCGCATCACCGAGGTGCAGAAGGTCTTCGGCGTCCTGTTCGAGGCGCATGACGTCACCGCCGACGGCGTGGTCTTCGACAGCCTCTATGCCGACGGCGCCCGCTTCACCCTGGGCTCCCTGCCGGTCGAGGTCCTTCACACGCCGGGGCACACGCCGGCCTGCGTCAGCTATGTCATCGGCGACGCCGCCTTTGTCGGCGACACCCTGTTCATGCCCGACTACGGCACCGCGCGCTGCGACTTCCCCGGCGGCGACGCCCGGACGCTCTACAGGTCGATCCAGCGCCTGTTCGCCCTGCCGCCGGAGACACGCGTCTTCGTCGGCCACGACTACCTGCCCGAGGGCCGCGCCGACTATCGCTGGGAGACGACGGTGGGCGCCGAGAAGACCGCGAACATCCATCTGGGCGGCGGGCGGTCCGAGGATGAATTCGTGACCCTGCGCGAAGCCCGCGATGCGACCCTGAAGGTCCCGGCGCTGATCCTGCCCTCGCTGCAGATCAACATCCGCGCGGGCGCCCTGCCGCCGGCCGAAGCCTCGGGCAAACGGTTCCTGAAGCTTCCGCTGAACGCGATCTGATCTAGAGATCGGGCGGCATCGTACCGGCGTTGATGGCGATGCGGCCGATCAGTCCCTTGACGATCAGGTCGATCGCCGTGCCCTCGCGGTAGTCGGCCGCGGCGACGAAATTGACCCGATCCTCGCTGATCAGGCCGTAGATCTTCTTCTGGTCGCTCTCGCTGTTGCGCGGATCATAGACCGCGATCGAGAAGCCGCCCTTGGTGTGCATCATCTTCATGGTGGGGACGTCGGTGTCGCCGTCGCCGAGGAAGATCATCCGCTCGAACGGCACCGGCCGCTCGTCGTCGGCCATGAATTTGTTGATCCGCTCATGCTCCCAGTGGTTCAGCACCCCCTTGTTGATGCGGAACAGATACTGGGTCTTGGTGGTGTAGTTGACGCCCACGGCCGGCCAGATGGCGACCCCGTGCCGGTCGTAGACGAATTTCGACGCGAACACGTGGTGGAAGGCCGACCGGATCGGACAGCCGTCGATCATCTCCTCCAGCCCGGCCGAGATGATGTAGTGTTCGATGTCCAGCCCGTATCTGGCGCCGACGGCGTTGATCCGCTCGAACCAGCCGGGGCCGGTCAGATCGGTCTTCAGCCCGTCGAACAGCTTCACGTCCTGGCCGTGCTGGCGCAGGGCGTCGCGGGTGATCGGCGAACCGTTGTCCCGCGCGTGATTCAGCATCAGCTGCATATACATCAGGATGCCGTCGCCGTCGGCGGCCCGGGTCAGGGCTTCCGCCTCGCCCCAGAAGGCGCCCTTCTCCATCCCCACCGACGGAATGAAGCTGACCTCCTGCATGTTGCCGCGCGCCAGGGTGCCGTCGAAATCGTAGATGAGGGCGGTCTTGAGGAGCTTGGCCATGGCGTGTCCAGAGGGAGGTCTTGGGGCTTGGTGAGGGATAACTGTCGCCCGCGCATTTTGACAGCCACTAAGGACGTCGCTTCTCGGGACGATCCTGATCCCAAGGCCCCAAGCCCTGGACCCCAAGGCCTCACCCCAGCCGCAACTCCGGCGCCGCCGCCACGCCCGCCGCTTCCAGCGGCAGATGCAGGATGAAGGCCGCGCCCTTGCCGGGTTCGCTCTCCACCTCGGCCCAGCCGCCATGCAGCTCGACCAGGGCCTTGACCAGGGCCAGGCCGACCCCCGGCCCGCCGCGCTCGCGCCGCACGAACCGGTCAAAGACGTGGGCCTGCAGGTGATAGGGAATGCCGCGCCCGGTGTCCTCGACGCGGATGCGCACCTCGGATGAGGTGGCCTCGGCGACCAGGGTCACCGCCCCGCCCTCCGACACCGCCCGCGCCGCGTGGTCGAGCAGATGATCCAGCGCCTGGCCGACCCTCTGGGCGTCGGCGCGGATGGGGCGCAGGCCGGTGGGGCAGTCGACCGTCAGGCTGGCGCCGCGGGCCTCGATCCGGGTCCGGACCCGCTCGGCGGCCCCGTCCAGCAGGTCCCGCACCCGCACGTCGCCCAGCTGCAGCTCCATCTCGCCGGCGTCGATCTGGGCCATGTCCAGCACATCGTCGATCGAACTGGCCAGCTGGCTGGCGGCGACGCGGATGGCGCCCGCGTGCTGGCGGCTGCGTTCCGGCAGGTCGGCCTGCATCTCCAGCAGTTCGGAATAGCCCACGATGGTGGTCAGGGGGGTGCGCAGTTCATAGGACACGCTGCCCACGAACTCGCGCTTCAGCGCGGTCGATTCTTCCAGCGCCTGGGCCTTGGCCGCCAGGGCCTGTTCCAGTCCGCGCCGGGCGGTCACGTCGGAGAAGGCCACCAGGGTCGCGCCGTCGGGCAGGGGGCGGGTCAGCCAGGAGGCGATGCGGCCGTCCGTCGTCTTGCCTTCGCCGGCGATCGGCACGCGGCTTTCCGGATCGGGGTCCGCGACCCGCGCCTTCAGCCCCAGCCACAGGGCCGGATCGGGCATGGTCGACTGGCACAGGGCGGCCACCGCGTCGAAATCGCCCGCCGCGTCCAGCGCCTCGCCCGTCACGCCCCAGAACGCGTCGAAGGCCTCGTTGTGCAGCCGGATGCGGCCGTCCGAGCCGAACACGGCCACAGCGTCATTGAGCTTGTCCAGCGTCGCCGTCTGGACCTGGATCTGGGCGTTGAACCGGCTGCGCAGCTTCAGCTCGTCGGTGATGTCCGAGAACAGCAGCAGGACGCCGCCCAGCGGGTGCGGCTGGCGCACGACCCGCAGCGTCCGGCCGTCGGGCAGGGACCAGCTGTCGTCCGGCGCGGCGGTCGAGGCGCCGTAGAAGTCCAGCTCCCGGGCCTTCCAGCCGGCGTAGTCGATGACCTCGGGCAGCAGGCGGCGCTGGCGCAGCCGGTCCAGCAGCTCGGCGTGGGTCGGCCGCTCGTCCAGCCAGGCCGGATCGATGTTGAACAGGGTCTGGAAGGCCGTGTTGTGGAAGGCCAGTCGCTTGGACGGCCCGAAGATGGCGACCGCGTCGGCGAGGTGGTTCAGCGTCTCGTCATGGGCCTCGACGTGCCGGCGCAGGGTGTCGCGCGTCTCTTCGGCCTCGGTCATGTCCAGGGCAAAGGCCAGCACCGCGCCCGCGCCGCCCTGCACCGGCTCGGCCACGATCCGCCAGGCCCGCCGCCGTCCGCCGCCGGTGGTCCAGCGGAAGCCGTCCTGATGCTGATGCGTCCGGCGCGCCTCGGCGACGATGGCGTCGGCCCCGCGGTCGAAGCTCAGCCCCTTTTCGCGCGCCGCCTCGACGCTCTCGGCCTTCATCTCGGTCAGCCAGGCCTTGTTGGCCCAGGCCAGCCGCCCTGCCGCATCCGTGATCCAGGTCGGGGCCGGATAGGAATCCGCCAGCAGACCCAGCCCGCTTTCGGTGGCGGTGCCGACCAGCCCCAGCCGCGACAGTCTCAGCCAGGCCGCGCCCGCCGAGGACCGGCCCTCGACCGACCAGGCTCCGCCGGACCCCTCGAGAACGGCGTCGAACGCCTCGCCCTGGTCGATCAGCGCATCCAGCCGCGGTCCGGCCGCCCGCCGCGCGGCGTCCAGCACCACCAGCCCCGGATCGCGCTGATGATCTTCCTCGCTGGCCAGTTCGCGCGTCAGGGCCGCCCAGGCCTGCGGCGATCCCAGTCGCCGGGTCTGGCCGTCGGGCGTCAGGGCCAGCCGCACATCCTCGAACGCCGCCAGGGCCCCGTCACGATCGGCCAGATCGACCAGGGCCGCGGCCAGTTCCGCCTCCGCCACCTGATTGCGCGCCGCCAGCCGCCCACGCAGCCGCGCCGCCCAGGCGCTGAGGGCCAGGGCCAGCCCCGCGGCGCCCGCGGTCGCGACATAGGCGATGTCGGCCTCGGCCATGGTGTCCTGTCAGCTCCCCGGCGTGATTCGGTAACCATACCTGAAGAGGCGCGAGGGACTAGGGATTAGGGATTAGGAGGTGGGCGTGCGCTCGCGCGGCTCCGCGACCTTTCCAACCTAATCCCTAGTCCCTAATCCCTAATCCCCATGACCTGGACCACCCAATCCGCCCCCTCCCTCGACGATTTCGCCCGGCTGGCGCGCGCGGCGTTCGACGCCCTGCCCGAGCCGTTCCGGTCGCTGGCCGGCGAGGTGGTCATCCGCGTCGACGACTTCGCCGACGAGGAGACGCTGGCGATGATGGAGATGGAGGACCCGTTCGAACTGACCGGTCTCTATCACGGCGTCGATCTCGGCGGCCGCGACTCCCTCGGCCCCGCCGCCGAGCCCTCGCGCATCTTCCTCTACCGCCGCCCGATCCTCGACGAATGGTGCGAACGCGGCGACGTCGGCCTTTCGGAGATCATCGCCCACGTCCTCATCCACGAAATCGGCCACCATTTCGGGCTGGATGACGACCGGATCGATGAGGTGGAGGGCGGAGAGGACTAGGTGATTGGTGGTTGGTGGCTGGTGATTGCAGTTTCACGGCCTGCGGAAGGGCGACGCCGCCACATCGGCTCCGCAGGCGGCGGCCAACCACCAACCACCAACCACCAACCACCCGGCGAAGCCGCCCGCCTTAAAACCCGCACGATCTGTGGTATAAGCCGCGCCTCCCTCGCTTTCAGGATGCCGCCTTGAGCCTGACGCTCGACCTTTCCCGGACGCCCGAACAACGGGCCGCGACCGCCCCGGCGACCCCCGTCAACCTGTCCGGTCTGACGCGCGCGGGCCTGCGGCAGGCATTGATCGACGCCGACGTCTGCCCGCCGGAAAAGGCGAAGATGCGCGCCTCGCAGGTCTGGGGCTGGATCCATCACTACGGCGTCACCGACTTCGCCGCGATGAGCAACATCGCGAAGGACACCCAGGCGAAACTCGCCGCCGCCTTCACCCTCGCCCGCCCCGAGATCGTCGAGCGTCAGGTGTCGAAGGACGGCACCCGCAAATGGCTGATCCGCACCGCGCCGGGCATCGAGATCGAGACCGTCTACATCCCCGATGTGGGCCGGGCGGGGGCGCTGTGCGTGTCATCGCAGGTCGGCTGCACCCTGAACTGCACCTTCTGCCATACCGGCACCCAGAAGCTGGTCCGCAACCTGACCGCCGCCGAGATCGTGGCCCAGGTCCAGGTCGCTCGCGACGACCTCGAGGAATGGCCGTCGCCCAAGGA
>CAYNNT010000109.1:0-8875 GCA_964398675.1 uncultured Brevundimonas sp. | reverse complement strand
CCGCGGATGCGCCGGGCCATATCGTCGAGGCCGGCGTCGCGCACCCCCTCGCCGCAAGACACCCCCGCTTTCGCGGAGGCGACGGAACCGATCAGTCGGTCAGGTCGCGAATCTGGCCGCCGTCGGCCCGGATTCGCGCGATCACCTGCTTGTGCAGCCAGATGTTCATCGTGGCTGTGTCGGAGGTGTCGCCGGTGTAGCCGAGCTCACCGGCCAGTTCCTTGCGCTCCGCCAGGGTCGAATCCATGCCGGTCAGCTTCATCAGGTCGACGATGGAGGTCCGCCAGTTCAGCTTCTGGTCCCGCTGCTCGTTCATGAAGTCGAGGATGCCGTCCACATCGACCGGCTGGACGGCGGCGGGGGCGGCGGTCGGGGCCGGCGTCGGTGAGGCGGTCGGCCCGGGGGCGGGCGCCGCGGTCTCGCGACGCTTGAAGATCCTGCCGAGAATATTGCCGAGAATGCTCATGTCCGCTCCTGAAGGGGTGAGCCTCAACAGCGGATGGCGGCGTCGGCGGTTCCGCGCCCGCGCTCAAGCAGCGAGCGACCGCGTCGCGACCCTCCGGTCAAGCCGGAGGGTGACGTAAGCGCGTTCCCGCGCTCAAGCAGCGAGCCGCCGCGCGGCGAGCGGTAGCGCAAAAAGAGGGAAGTGGAGACCGCGACCCGAAGGGGAATTCGTTGTGGCTGCTGCCTTCCGGCCCTGACCAGGTTGGCGAAGCCTTCGCCCGCGATCTCCGAGGCCGATATGACGATTTCGGCTCGCGGATGCAAGACCGGGCTTGCTAGACAGCAATCATGCCCCTCCCCGTCCTCAACACCTTCGCCGGCAATCCGCTCGATCGGGCGGGGGACAGGCGGGACGACGCCGACTGGCTGGCGGAGCAGGCGGCGAGCCCGGACGCCATGGCCATGGTGCTGTGGGAGGGCCGGCCCCTGATTGAGGCGGGCGAGCCGCGGCTGGCCTGGCTGGCGCTCGACCATGCGCGGGCGGTGGTTCCGGATCGCGAGCTGTTCCTCGGCCTGTGGAAGGGCGCGCCCTGTTTCGCGGTCGAGGTCGAGGGGTCGGCCGATCCGGCTGACGGACCGCTGGCGGGGCTCGGTGCCTTTCACGAGATGCGCGAGGCGGCGGCGCTGCTGCCGGGGCCGGACGCGGCCATGGCGGGGACGGCCAAGTCGCTGTTCGACTGGCGGCGTCGGCACGGCTTCTGCGCCGCCTGCGGGGTGGAGAGCGAGAATCGCTCCGGCGGCTGGAAGCGGGTCTGCCCGGCCTGCGGCGTCGAGCATTTCCCGCGCGTGGACCCGGTGACCATCATGCTGGCGATCTGGAAGGGCGGGGCGGAGCCGGTCTGCCTGCTGGGCCGGCAGGCGGCCTGGCCGGAGGGCCGGATGTCGGCGCTGGCGGGGTTCCTGGAGCCGGGCGAGACCATAGAGGCGGCCTGCGCCCGCGAGATCGAGGAAGAGGCCGGGCTGACGGTGACGGCGGTGCGCTATCACTCCAGCCAGCCGTGGCCGTTCCCGTCGCAGCTGATGATCGGCCTGGTCTGCGAGGTCGATTCCGGCGAGGCGACGCCCGATCAGACCGAGCTGGAGGCTGTGGCGTGGCTGACGCGGGACGAGGCGCGCGCCTGTCTTGAGGGAACGCATCCGACCATCAAGGCCCCGCCGAGGATCGCCATCGCCCGGACGCTGTTGCAGGCGTGGGTGGACGGGTTTGAGGTCTGAGGGAGGGATGAGGGATTAGGGATTAGGGATTAGGGTTATTCTTCTTTTGAGAGCATAGATTGCACGTTATGATTGCTCGCCCTGTTGGGAGGGCGCCTATGACGCGATCACATCGAGAGCTAACGGTCTGGCGCAAGGGTCTCGATCTCGCCTGTCAGGTTTACAAGCTCACCCGCAAGATGCCGAAGGAAGAAACGTATCGGCTTTCCGGGCAGATCATCCGCTGCTCGGCGTCAATTCCCGCCAATATCGCTGAGGGTAACGCCCGGGGCACGCGCCGCGACTATGGCCACTTCATCAGTATCGCTCGAGGATCGGCCGCAGAGCTGGAGACGTTCCTGATGCTGATCAAGCGGCTGGATCTCGCCCCAGTCGACGACGTGGATGAGGTGTTGGAGCGGGCCGAAGAGGTCGGGCGCATGCTGAATGCACTCCGCACCAAGCTCGTCCCTAATCCCTAATCCCTAGTCCCTCATCCCTCATCCCTCATCCCTCAAACCAGCCAAGGCCCGCGCAGCCGCCAGATCATCCGGATTGTCCACGGACAGCGGCGCCTCATCGATCACCGCCGCCCAGATCTGCAGGCCCATCTCGAGCGCGCGGAGCTGTTCCAGCTTTTCCCGGCGTTCCAGCGGGGACGGAGGGGCGGCGCAGAAACGCTCCAGGGCGGCGCGGCGGTAGCCGTACAGACCGATGTGCCGCCAGACGGGGGCGTCGCCGTACAGGGTCGAGCGGGTGAAATAGAGGGCGCGACCGTGGCGTTCGCCGTCGGCCATGGCCACGACCGCCTTGACCACATCGGGGTTGGACCGATCGGAGGCGTCCGCCTCGGGCGCGATCAGGGTGGCGATGTCGCACTCGGGTTCGCCATGCAGCAGGGCGGCGCAGGCCAGGGCGAGACCCGGATCGGCGAAGGGCATGTCGCCCTGAAGGTTGATGACGGCGTCGTGCCGGCCGTCCGGGTCGATGGCGTCCAGGGCGGCGCGGATGCGGTCGGAGCCCGACGGCAGGTCCGGATCGGTCAGGACGGCGACGCCGCCGGCCGACTCAATGGCGTCGACGATCTCGCGATCGCCCGCGGCGACGGCGACGGGCAGGCCCGACAGCACGGCCTGACGCCAGGCCCGCACGATCATCGGGGTCCCGCCGATATCGGCGAGCGGCTTGTCCGGAAGGCGGGTTGCGGCCATCCGGGCCGGGATCAGGATCAGCGGGTTCACATTCAAATCCCAAAGTTAGGCGCCTGCGACGCTCAGACCGTCCTGATCTGGTTGCGAAGGCCGCGCTAGCGTGTAAGAGACGGCCACGCAAGAATTCGCCCCGCCGTTCCTACGGCCGGGCCTCAGAAACGGGATGAGACGACGCGCATGAGCGGCGATCTGAAGTGGAACAAGATTGCGGGCGCCGTACTGGGCACCGTGTTCGTAATCCTGGTGGTGAAAGAGGGCACAGCCTTCATCTACCACAACGAAGCTCCTGAAAAGATGGGCTATTTCGTCAACGCGCCGGAAGAGGCCGCAGGCGGCGCCGCTGAAGAGGCCGTTCTGCCGCCTGACTGGGGCACGATCCTGCCGACCGCCGACCTCGCCGCCGGCGAGGCCGCCTTCGCCCGCTGCAAATCCTGCCACACCGTCACGGCCGGTGGCGCGGACGGCATCGGTCCGAACCTGTACGGCGTGCTGGGCGGCCCGGTCATGCACCGCCCGGGCTTCGCCTATTCCGACGCCATGGCGTCGCACAAGGGCGAGGCTCCGACCTGGGGTCTGGACCAGATTGATCAGTTCCTGACCGCTCCGGGCCGCTATGTGCCCGGCACCAAGATGTCTTTCGCCGGCATCCGCGACACCCAGACGCGCGTGAATCTGATCGCCTGGCTGCGTTCGCAGGGCTCGACCGGCCTGGCCATCCCGGCCCCCGATCCGGCCCGCCAGCCCGGCGCGGCTCCGGCCGCTCCCGCTGAAGGCGCGGCTCCGGTCGCCGGCGCAGAAACCGCCGCCGCCGACGCCGGCGGCCCGACCGGAGGCGCGCCTGTCGCCGGACCGGCCGCCCAGTCGACGACGCAAGCGACTCCGGCGGCCCCGCCGGCCGCAACCAGCGCGCCGCGCTGAAGCCTGAACTATTGAGATGATGAGAGGGCGGTCTTCGGGCCGCCCTTTTTCGTTCCGCTCAGAGGCGGCGGATGACCGGCCCGTCCGAGCCCGCGACGCGGTGCCGGGCGTCAGCCTCGGCGAAGGGCTCGATCGCCACTCCGCCCAGCCGTCCGACGGCGTGCAACACGCGGCCGTCGTCCAGAATGAAGCCGGCATGGCCGTTCCACGGACCCTCGTCCGGATCCAGCCAGATGACCAGATCGCCGCGCCGGGCCTCACCGGACGCCACAGCCTGACCGAGTTCGGCCAGTTGATCGGCATAGCGGGGCCCCGCGCGACCGCAG
Source organism: uncultured Brevundimonas sp. (assembly GCA_964398675.1). Taxonomy (GTDB): domain Bacteria; phylum Pseudomonadota; class Alphaproteobacteria; order Caulobacterales; family Caulobacteraceae; genus Brevundimonas. The sequence goes on along the minus strand of CAYNNT010000109.1, from coordinate 4,722 downwards.
GCGTACAGCGCCTGCTGAACGAGCCCGCAGCAGTCCGTGCCCAGGGATGAGCGGCCGCCCAGCTTGTATGGCGTCCCCAGCAACCGCTCCGCCACCGCGACCGGCTCGGCTGCGAAGCTGCCGATGGGGGCCAGACCCGTCGGGTCGCCCGTCTCCACCACAAGGGCGTTGAGCGGCAGGCGGCCATCGGTCGATCCGATGCGATGCGTGGCCAGCGGCGCGCCGTCCTTGAGCGCCGACAGCATGACCCAGCCCACGACGCCGTCGCGGCGGGCGCGGCCCCAGACCTGATCGCCGCGCGTATCGAGCACGTCGAAGGCCTCGCCGAAGATCAGCTGGTCGATCGGATGCTCGCCCGCGACCTCGCCGATATGGATGTCAGCGACCGCAACCGCGCAATGCATCGACCGCACCGCCCGGAAGGCGGAGGCGCGCACGATCCCTTCCAGCGCCTGCTCGGCCAGATCGGGCCGGGCGAGGGTGGTGCGGGGATCAAGGCTGGCGGCGGCTGCGGTCAAACGTGGGCTCGTCCGGTTGAGCCGTTGTCCTAGCGGAAGAAGCCGAAAGGGCCGTTAACGCGGCGCGAACCGCCGCTTCAACATCTCGAAACACGCCCTCAGCGCCTGCGCCTCGCCCCCTTCGGGCCAGCCAGGGCGGGCGCGGGGGTTCCAGGCGAAGATGTCCATATGGGCCCAGGCCCCGGTCGTCGGGGCGAATTTCTGCAGGAACAGGGCGGCGGTGACCGATCCGGCCTGGGCCCAGCCGGCGGAGTCGTTACGGACGTCGGCCAGTTCGCTGTCGATGGAGGCGCGGTAGCCGGGCCAGAGCGGCATGCGCCACAGCGGGTCGGCGACGGCGCGGGCGGCGTCGAGCAGGTCAGCGGCGAGGGCCTCGTCGTCGGTATAGAGCGGCGGCAATTCGGGGCCGAGGGCGACGCGCGCGGCGCCGGTCAGGGTGGCGAAATCCAGGGTCAGGTCGGGGGAATGCTCCCCGGCGCGGGTCAGGATGTCGGCGAGGATCAGCCGGCCCTCGGCGTCGGTGTTGCCGATCTCGATGGTCAGGCCCTTGCGGCTGTTCAGGATGTCGCCGGGGCGGAAGGCGTCGGCCGAGATGGCGTTCTCGACCGCGGCCACCAGCACCACCAGCCGCACGGGCAGGTTCGCCTGCATGACCAGCCGGCCGAGGGCGAGGGCATGGGCCGAGCCGCCCATGTCCTTCTTCATGTTGCGCATGCCGGCGGCGGGCTTGATGTCGAGGCCGCCCGAGTCGAACACCACGCCCTTGCCGACAAGAGCCACCAGCGGGAGGTCGGCGCGGTCGAGGTTCCAGCCGATCTCGATGACGCGGGGCGCGCGGTGCGGGGCGGCGGCGCGGCCGACGGCATGGACGGCGGGATAGTTCTCGTCCAGCAGGGCGTCGCCGGTGATGACGGAGAGCGCTGCGCTCGAGGCGGCGGCGATCTCGCGGGCGATGGTCTCGATCTGCAACGGGCCCATGTCGGCGGCCGGGGTGTCGATCATCTCGCGGGCGAGGGCGCAGGCCGAGGCGATGCGCGCGGTCGCCCCGATATCCAGCCCCTCGGGCGCGACGAGCCGCACCCGGTCGCGGTCGGGCCGGGCCTTGTAGCGGTCGAAGACATAGGCCCCCAGCAGGAAGGCCAGGGCCGCCATGTGCGCATCCCCGGGCTCGGCCTCGAGCCGGTACAGGCCCGGCGGCAGTTTCGCCGGCAGGGCGCGGGCCGACATCGGATCGAACCGCTCGCCGGCGCCGACCAGAACGGCGGCGATTCCCCCCTGCCCGTCCGGCGCGACCAGAAGCTGGCCGGACTTGCCCTTGAAGCCGTTGGTTTCGGCCCAACCCTGGATCGCCGCGTCGATGGCGCCGTCCGGACCGACGAAGCGCACCGGGATCGCGCCTTCGGCGTCGGTGGTCAGCAGGTCGGGATGCAGGACGGACATGGGCGACGGCCTTTCCGGCCCGCGAGGGCCGATCTTAACCAAGGATTGACGAGAAAGGCCGAGTCTCGGGTCGAACCTTCCGGAGCGCCTTCCATGTCGCGCACGACCGCCCGTATCGCAACCGTCGCCCTGCTGCTGGCCGGCATCGCCGCGCCCACCATGGCCGATCCCGTGGTCGCGCCGCCTGCCCAGGCGCCGACGGGACGCCAGCCCGCCACGGCCGAGGTGCGCGCGGCCTATGAGCGCACCGATGCGCTGAGCCGCCAGATCTTCTGGTCCGACCAGGCGGACATCGACCCGACCGACCCTGTCGCGGGCGTCAAGGCGGCGCAGGCCTTGCGCGAGCTCGGCCGGTTCGACCAGGCCGCCGAAATGGCCAGCCGGGTGCTGGTGATCCAGCCCGCCAATGTCGAGGCCATGCTGGAACTGGGACGCGCCCATATCGCCCGCGGCCAGGCCTTCTACGGCATCGCGGCGCTGGAAGGCGCGCGCGACGCGCGCCCCACGGACTGGCGGCCCTGGTCCCTGCTCGGCGCGGCCTATGAGCAGGTCCGACGGCCCGACGACGCCCGCGCCGCCTGGACGCAGGCGCTGGTCCTGTCGCCCGAAAATCCCGATGTCCTGTCCAATATGGCGATGTCCGCGATGACCCGTGGGGACGCGGCGGGCGCCGAGCCCCTGCTCCGTCGCGCCGTGGCCCAGCCGGGCGCGTCGCTGAAGGTGCGGCTGAACCTGGCCATGGTGCTGGGCCTGACCGGCAAGCTGGCCGAGGCGGAGCAGATGCTGCGCCGGGACCTGCCGCCCGAGGCGGCCGACCGCAACCTGGCGTGGCTGCGCGAACGCGCCGGCGGGACCGGCGTGGACCAGGCCCGCACCTGGGGGTCGCTCCAGGGCGGCTGATCGCCTATATTCAGCCCATGATCGACGAGCTCTACAGCGCGCGCATCCTCAAGCTGGCGGCCAATCTGCCGCATAGCGGACGGCTGGCTGCGCCTGAAGGCACCGGCGAACGGGTCGCCAGACTGTGCGGCTCGAAGGCCATCGTGGATGTGACGCTGGACGACGCCGGCCGGGTCGAAACCTTCGCCCAGGACGTCAAGGCGTGCGCGCTGGGTCAGGCGGCGGCGGGCGTGCTCGGCGAGGTCGTCATCGGCGCGTCGATGGACGAGATCGTCAACGCGCGCGACGCCATGTCCGCCATGCTCAAGGCCGGCGGCGAAGGCCCGACGGGCCGGTTCGAAAGCCTGCGCGCCCTGAAACAGGTCGCCGACTATCCGGCGCGACACGCCTCGACCATGGTCGCTATCGAAGCGACCCTGGACGCGGTGGGCCAAGCTCTGGCCCGCAAGAGCCCCGACACACGAACTAGCCTCGCCGGCGCGGCCTAGAGCCCGTTGCTCCTGCGCCCATTGCAGGGGATAAGCGCGGCGACATGGCTTCCGGCGGAACTCTCTATGAACGCGGCGTGCGGCTGGCCCATCGTGGCTACAAGCTGACGCTGTCGCCCCTGATCGGGCAGTCGTGCCGGTTCCGGCCGACCTGCTCGGACTACGGACGGGACGCGCTGATCCAGCACGGACCGCTCAAGGGGGGATGGCTCACGGCCAAACGCCTCTGCAAATGCCAACCCTTCGGCGAAGGCTGGAAATACGATCCGGTGCCGCCCGCAAAGACGAAGACATGATCGATCTCAAATTCCCCGACGGCGCCTCGCGCCAGTATCCCGACGACGCCACGGGCCGTGACGTCGCCGCCTCCATCTCGCCGTCGCTGGCCAAGCGCGCCGCGCTGGTCTCGCTGAACGGCGAACAGCGCGATCTGGACCGCCCGCTGGGGGGCTCCGGCGACTTCAAGCTGATCATGCGCGATGATCCCGAGGCCCTTGAGACCATCCGCCACGACGCCGCCCACGTGCTGGCCCAGGCCGTGCAGGAGCTGTTCCCCGGCACCCAGGTGACCATCGGCCCGGCGATCGAGGACGGCTTCTATTACGACTTCCACCGCGAGGAGCCGTTCTCGACGGACGACTTCGCCGCCATCGAGAAGAAGATGGCCGAGATCGTCGACCGCGACGAGAAGCTGGTCCGTCAGGTCTGGGAGCGTGACGCCGCCATCGCCCTGTTCGAGGCCAAGGGCGAGACGTTCAAGGCCGAGCTGATCCGCGACCTGCCGGGGACGGAGACGATCACCACCTACGCCACGGGCGACTGGGTCGACCTGTGCCGGGGGCCGCATTTCCCCTCGACCAAATTCGTCGGCAAGGCCTTCAAACTGACCAAGCTGGCCGGCGCCTACTGGCGCGGCGACCACCGCAATCCGCAGCTGCAGCGCATCTATGCGACGGCCTGGGCCTCGAAGGAGGACCTCGACGCCTATCTGCTGCGCGTCGAGGAGGCCGAGAAGCGCGACCACCGCCGCATCGGCAAGGCCATGGGCCTGTTCCACATGCAGGAAGAAGGCCGGGGCATGGTCTTCTGGCACCCCAAGGGCTGGAAGTTGTGGCAGACGCTGGAGGCCTACATGCGCCGCAGCCTCGACCGCGCCGGCTATATCGAGGTCAAGACGCCCCAGGTCCTGGACAAGAACTTCTGGGAGAAGTCCGGCCACTGGGACAAGTACCGCGCCAACATGTTCGTCTGCGAGACGGTGGAAGGCGAGATCCTGTCGCTGAAGCCGATGAACTGCCCGGGCCACGTGCAGATCTGGAACGTCGGCCAGCGCTCGTACCGTGAGCTGCCCATGCGCATGGCCGAGTTCGGCGCCT
>CAYNNT010000108.1:0-8878 GCA_964398675.1 uncultured Brevundimonas sp. | reverse complement strand
GCCCCGCGCAGCCGTTTTCCACGCGCCATCCGGTTGGCGGCCCTTGTTTCGGGCCTAGCCGGATCTCCGCCGGAACCGTCGCCGGTCCCGACGCGCGGCGGACATGACGGCGCCCTGGCCGTCAGCAGCCCGCACAAGAAGCGCGCGGCGAGCAAACAGAGGCCATCCATCGACCTCCGCAAGGACCCCCGGGGTATCCATCCCCCGGGCTTCATCGCTCGACCACAGCCCGCCGACACCGGGGCGCTGGATCCGACGCCCTCCCCACCGACGGGATGGGCAGGAGTCTGGCACGCGTCCCGGCGCGGATGGTTCGTGACGCTGTAATTTTTGAAAGGCGCGCAGAGTCAGGAGGTTGGCGGCGCGGAATATGCTGACAATCGGCGGATTGTCAGCCGTGCGAGTCCCCTCCCTGTTCGCATGGCGAATGGGGAGATGGTGGCGAACTCAGCCGCCGGCGCCGAAGTCCAGGTCCTTGCGGGCCGAGATGATGGTGACGATGAAGCCGGCCAGCACGTCCAGCATGACCATGGTCATGATCAGGAAGAAGGTCGAGGTGGCGAAGCCCTTGACCAGAAGGAAGGCCACCAGACAGACCACGAACAGGATCATCGACAGGGCGTGATTGATGATCGCGACCTTCTGGCTCGAGGTGGACTTCAGCAGTTCGAAGAACAGCAGGATCAGCGACAGGAACAGGATCAGGTCGCCCGTGCCGACGTTCCAGCCGCTGCCCGAGACCATGGGGATGGAGAACAGCGGATCGCGCAGGGCCTGTTCCGCCGCGGCGAGACCGCCCGATCCGACCATTACGAGGATGGTGTAGATCACCACGGGGATGAACAGCAGCGGGATGGCGATCAGCATGGCGGGCTCCATCGGCGGGCGGCGCGCTTAACGGCCGCGCTTGTTAACGATGCTTACCCCGGTTCGCTCCATACCGCTACGCCCGCTCGCGTAGCAGGGGAATGTCAGAATTCGCTGATTGCGCCGGGCCTGCGGGACCGCGATTTCAACCACATGACGCCGAGCAGATCGGACAGCGAGGCCATCAGCCGACCCCAGTTGGTGTATTTCGACCGGCCCGTCTCGCGGTGGCGGTGGTCCACATCGAGATAGAGGTTCTGATAGCCCTCGCGGATCATCAGGGCCGGGAGATAGCGGTGCAGGTGATCGAAATAGGGCAGGCGCAGGAAGATGTCCCGCCGGAACGCCTTGAGGCCGCAGCCGGTGTCGTCGGCGTCGTCGCCCAGCAGTTTGCGGCGGATGCGATTGGCCCATAGCGAGGCCTGCCGCTTGGCCCCGGAGTCCTGACGTTTGGCCCGCACGCCGCCGACCAGGGCCACCGAGGACGGCGAGGACGCCAGCAGATCCGCCAGTTTCGGGGCGTCGGCCGGCGGGTTCTGGCCGTCGCCGTCCAGGGTCACGACGATCGCCCCGCGCGCCGCCAGGACGCCGGTGCGGACCGCGCGGCTCTGGCCAGCGTTCGAGCCGTGGCTGAGCACGCGCAGCGCGGGCAGTTCGGTCATCAGGCCGCGCAGTTCGGCAAGGGTGCCGTCCCGGGAGGCGTCATCGACGAACACCATTTCATACGAACGGCCTTCGAACGCCGCGGCGATCTCGCGGGCGAGAGGCCCGGCGGCGCCCTGTTCGTCATGCACCGGGACGACGACTGAGATATCGGGGATCGCTTCGTTCATTCCAGGTGTCTAGCGGGTTTCCGCGCCGGGCGGGAGATGCGCCGCGCTCAAGCAGGGAGCCGCCGCGCGGCGAGCGGTAGCGCGCAAACACTGACGCACCGCCAAGCGCCGTGATAGGAAGATGAACATGACGCCTTCCGATCTCGACCGATACATCGCCGGCTGGCGCGGACCGCTGCTCGCGGCCCTAGTCGCGCTGCTGGCTGGCCTGCCCGCCCTGATGTTGCTGCCTCCGCTGGACCGGGACGAGAGCCGGTACGCCCAGGCGACGTCGCAGATGCTGGAGACGGGCGACTTCGTCGACATCCGCTTCCAGGACGAACCGCGCTGGAAGAAGCCGGTCGGCATCTACTGGATGCAGGCCGCCGCGGTCGCCGTGACCTCAAGCGTCGAGAACCGCGACATCGCCCCGTACCGCATTCCGTCCATTCTCGGCGCCATGCTGGCCGCCGCCGCCTGCGCCTGGGCCGGGGCGGCCATGTTCGGCCAGCGAGCCGGGTTTCTGGCGGGCGCCATATTGGGCGCCACCTTCCTGCTGTCGACCGAAGCCGGCATCGCCAAGACCGACGCCATGCTGTGCGGCTCCGTGACCCTGGCCATGGCCGGGCTGGCGCGAATCTATCTGGCGTCCCGGGCCGGCGAGATTCCGATCCGGCCGCACAAGCTGATGTTCTGGCTGGGACTCGGACTGGCGATCCTGATCAAGGGGCCCATCGGTCTGATCGTCGTGGCCCCTGCCATGATCGCCCTGTCGGTCTGGGACCGGGACGTCAGCTGGCTCAAGCGGCTGGGCTGGGGCTGGGGCCTGCCGCTGGTGGCCCTGATCGTCGGCCCCTGGGCCATCGCCATCACAATCGCCACCGACGGCGGCTTCTGGACGGAGGCCATCACCGGCGATCTGGCCCCCAAGGTCGCGGGCGGGGACGAGGGCCACGGCGTCCTGCCCGGCCTCTATTTCCTGATCGCGCCCCTGCTGTTCTTCCCGGCCGCGCTGCTTCTGCCGGCCGCTCTTTCGACGGCCTGGAGCCGACGGGCAGAGCCGGCGATTCGCTTCCTGGTCTGCTGGCTGGTTCCGGCCTGGCTGATCTTTGAACTGACGCCGACCAAACTGCCCCACTACACCCTGCCGACCTTCGGCGCCCTCGCCCTGCTGTCCGCCGCCGCCCTGACCCGGCCCGTCGGCAAGATTTCCCGCTACGCCGGGGCCGGGCTGACGATCGCGGTGGGCGCCCTGCTGGCCGTCGCATCGGTCTGGCTGCTGACCGAATACGGCCGCTCCACAGCCCAGACCTGGGCGACGATCACCATCGTCTTCGCCATCCTGGCCGGTCTGATCGGGGCCTTCCTGATGCTGCACCGGGCGGCGATGACCGCCGTGATCGCCTCGATCGCCCTGGGCGTCGTGGCCCACGGCGCCCTGGCCGGAACGCTGCGTCAGCTGCGCCCCCTGTCCGTCGCGCCCCAGCTGGAAAAGGTCCTGATGGCCGCCAACCTGCACCCGCGGCAGGGCCGGGCCGGGCCGATCGCGGTGACCGGCTTCCATGAACCCAGCCTCGTCTTCCTGACCGGACGCGACACGGAACTGACCGACGCGGCCGGCGCCGCCCGCGCCCTGGCGGAAGGGCGGCCCGTCATCGTCGAGGCGCGGGATGCTGACGCCTTCCGGGCCGCCGCCGCTGAACTGGGGGTCACCGGCCGGGTCGTCGGCGAGGTCGACGGCCACAACTATTCCAAGGGCGATGACGTCAGCCTGACCGTCTACGCCCCGCCCGGGGGACCGGCGGCGGAGCCGCGGCGGTGAGCCGGCCCGTCACCATCGTCGAGGTCGGTCCCCGCGACGGCCTGCAGAACGAGAAGACCGTCCTTGAACCGGCGGTCCGCGCCGATCTGGTGCGCCGGCTGGAGGCCGCGGGCGCGCGTCGCATCGAGGCCGTCAGCTTCGTCCATCCGAAATATGTGCCGCAGATGGCCGGGGCCGAAGAGGTCATGGCGGCGCTGCCGCCCGAGGCCGGCCGCAGCCGCATCGGTCTGGTGCTCAACGGCAAGGGGTATGACCGCGCGCTCGGCACGGCGGTGGACGAGGTCAATGTGGCCATGTCCGCCACCGACGGCTTCGGGTTGAAGAACCAGGGCCTGTCGGTCGATCAGCAGGTGCAGATGCTGGCCGACATCATCGCCGGCCGCGCCAATGCCGCGGGCCAGCCCGGCGCGACGCCGTCCCTGTCCGCCACCCTGTCCTGCGTCTGGGGCTGTCCGTTCGACGGCGAGGTTTCAGCCGAACAGGTCGCCGATCTGGTCGGGCGGATCGCCGAACTGGGGGTCGCGGAAATCGCCCTGGCCGACACCATCGGGGCAGGCGATCCCTGGGCCGTGACGCGCAAGGTGGAAGCGGCCCGCGCCGCTGCGCCGGATGCCGTCCTGCGGCTGCATTTCCACGACACCCGCAACACCGGCCTGGCCAACGCCTTTGCCGGGATCGAAGCGGGGGTGAGCGTTCTGGACGCCTCGGTCGGCGGCATCGGCGGCTGTCCGTTCGCGCCGGGGGCCACCGGCAATATCGCCACCGAGGACCTGGTCTACATGCTGGAGCGCGCCGGCTATTCGACCGGCTATGACCTCGACGCCCTGATCGGGACGGCGCGCTGGATCGGGGAGAAGATCGGCCGTCCGGCGCCGAGCGCCCTGAGCCGGGCGGGCGGCTGGCCGCCGCGTCCCAACTGATTTGATCAAAGTCCGGTCGGCGGGCCTCGCGATGTGCCAGGGTCCGGTCCGCTGATGGAAACCGCCATGTCGAACACCCTCTACGCCCAGCGCCTGATGTCCGCGGCCGAGGCCGCCGCCCTGATCCCGACGGGCGCGCGTGTGGCCATGGGGCTCGGCTTTTCCCAGCCGCCCGCGATCCTCGCCGCCCTGGCGGAGCGGGCGCGGGCCGGGCAGGTCGATGACGTCAGCCTCTACTATCTGCTCTCCACCGGCATCGCCGGCGGGACGGTGTTCACGGACGCGCTGATGGGCCGGATCCGCCCGATGAGCCTGTTCCACAGCGCCATCGAGCGTGGGCTGGAGGCGCGGGCGCGGGCGGAGGGACGGCCCAATCCGGTGACCTTCATCCCGACGGGTTTCCAGCAGGTTCCGCGGCTGATGCGCGAGGCCGGGGTCGACACCCTGGTCTGCACCGTCTCACCGATGGACGCGGACGGCTTCTTCAGCTTCGGGATCAACACCGACTACAACCAGCCGGTCAGCACGCACGCCGGGCGGATCATCCTCGAGGTCAATTCGGCCATGCCGCGGGTGTTCGGCGACTGCACCGTCCATGTCTCACGGGTGACGGCGGTGGTCGAAAACCCCACGCCGCTGCTTGAACTGCCCGTGGTCGAGGCCGCGCCCAATGACCTCGTCATCGGTGGTCTGATCGCCGGGATGATCGAGGACGGCTCGACGCTGCAGATGGGCATCGGCGCCCTGCCGAACGCCGTCTGCGCCGCCCTGCATGGCCGGCGCGATCTGGGCCTGCACACCGAGATGCTGACGCCCGGTCTGGTCGAGCTGATGCAGCAGGGCGTCATCACCAACGCCCGCAAGACCCTGCACCCCGGCAAGGGGGTGTTCGCCTTCTGCATGGGGACGCGGGCCACCTATGACTTCCTGGACGGCAACCGCGACATGGAGTCCCGGCCGGTCGACTATGTGAACGACCCGGCCGTCATCGCCCGCAATGACCGGATGATCTCGGTCAACGCCACCCTGCAGGTCGACCTGACGGGGGCCTGCTGTTCCGAGCATCTGAACGGGCGCCAGTTCACGGCCTCGGGCGGCCAGCTGGATTTCGTGCGCGGGGCCTATGCCTCGGCCGGGGGGCGGTCGATCATCGCCTGTCACTCCACCGCGGCGAAGGGGACGGTGTCGCGCATCGTGGCCCGGCTGGACGGACCGGTGACGGTCCCGCGCAACGACGTCCACATCATCGTCACCGAGCATGGCCGGGCCGAGCTGAAGGGCAAGAGCGACGCCGAACGCGCCCGCGCCCTGATCGCCGTGGCGGACCCGAAATTCCGGGATGACCTGGAGCGTTCGGCGCGGGAGACGGGACTGCTGGACTGATCGGCCGGACGGCGTCGCCTCCAGCCTGAACGTGAAAGGGCTGGCGCGGGCGGTTGATTTCGCATATCAGCGCCCTCCCGAAAACGAGACGACCATGTCCACCTATTGCTTCAACGCGAGCCTGCCCATGTCGCTCGACCGCCAGCCGGTCGAGGGAAATGGCGCGTGCGCGGAGGGAGCATAGGGAACAGCGGTCCAACGACTTCGGTTTTCCAGCAACCCCTCCCGCCACCGGCCGGAGGGGTTTCTTGTATCCGCAAGGCGCCTGACGGTCGGTCCGGGAGGATCAGACAGAGAAGGAGACGTCGGCCATGCGTGGCTATGACGTGATCGAAAACCCGGACCATGTGCCGATCAAGGCGTGGACCCGGGGGGTGCCCATCGAGGATGCGGCGCTGAAACAGCTGAAGAACGTGGCCTCGCTGCCGTTCATCCACAAACACGTCGCGGTCATGCCCGACGTGCACTGGGGCATGGGCGCGACCGTGGGGTCGGTGATCCCGACCGTGGGGGCCATCATCCCGGCCGCCGTGGGCGTGGACATCGGCTGCGGCATGATGGCGGTGCGGACCTCGATCCGCGCCGAGCATCTGCCGGACGACCTGTCGGGCATCCGCTCCGCCATCGAGGCGGCCGTACCGCACGGCCGAACCGACAACGGCGGGCGCAACGACAAGGGCGCCTGGGCCGGCGAGCCGCCGGCCTCGGCCGTGACCCGCTGGGGTGAGCTGAAGGCCGGCTATGACGCCGTGGTCGAGGCCCACCCCAAGGCGGCGCACCCGCGTGGCTTCGGCCATCTGGGAACGCTGGGCACGGGCAACCACTTCATCGAGCTTTGCCTCGATGAGGCGGGGGACGTGTGGGTGATGCTGCACTCCGGCTCGCGGGGCGTGGGCAACCGGTTCGGGACCTATTTCATCGAACGGGCCAAGCACGAGATGCGGCGCTGGCACATCAACCTGCCGGACCAGGACCTGGCCTATTTCCCGGAAGGGACGGACGGCTTCATCCACTATGTCCGGGCGGTGTCGTGGGCGCAGAAATACGCGCGCGCCAACCGCGAGGTGATGATGGACAGCGTCCTGAACGTGCTGCGCGCGTTCTGGCCGGATCTGGAGACGACGCAGGAGGCGGTGAACTGCCACCACAACTACGTCTCGAAGGAGCGCCATTTCGGCAAGGACGTGTTCCTGACCCGGAAGGGCGCGGTGTCGGCCAAGCTGGATGAGCTGGGCATCATCCCCGGCTCGATGGGGGCGAAATCCTTCATCGTGCGCGGCAAGGGCAATGCGGACTCGTTCTGCACCTGCTCGCACGGCGCCGGTCGGGCGATGAGCCGGACCGAGGCCAAGCGGCGCTTCACGGTGGAGGACCACATCCGCGCCACCGAGGGCGTCGAATGCCGCAAGGACGCCGAGGTGATCGATGAAACGCCGATGGCCTACAAGGACATCGACGCGGTCATCGCGGCCCAGACCGACCTGATCGAGGTCGTGCACACCCTGCGTCAGGTGGTGTGCGTCAAGGGATGACGGGAGCCGGTTTCGCGCGAGCGGAGCCGGCTTTCGTCGTTGGGGACGGCAGATCACCGGGCCTGTTTACGCGGGCCCCGATTCCCAATACCGATGTTATGTCGACGCAGGGAGACGGGTTGATGCCATACAAATACGGCCACTATTTCGTCGCCCTGGTCCTGGTGGTCATCCTGGCGGGCTTCTGGCCCAGCTACTTCACCGTCGTCGGCCAGGTTCCGCTTGCCTTCCACGTTCATGCCGCGACGGCGACGGGGTGGGTGTTGCTGCTGCTGGTTCAGAGTGTCGCGATTCATGCGCGCAGGAACGCCTTCCACCGACTGGCCGGCAAGGCGAGCTTCGTCATGTTCCCGCTGCTGATCGCCGGCTTCGTGATGATCATCAACGTCTCGGCGGCCCGCTATGCGGCGGAGGAAAGTCCCTTCATCGCCTTTCTCGGACCGTCGTTCGGAATCGGCATGGCCGTCGCCATCGCCGCCTATCTGACCCTGTTCCACCTCGCCCTGCGGAACCGGCGCAATCTCAGACTGCACGCCGGCTATATGCTGGCGACGCCGATGATCCTGTTTGAGTCCCCGTTCAGTCGCATCATGGCCGAGCATTTCCCGTGGATGAACGTGATCGGCAGCGAAGGACCGCGCGGGCTCCTCGACACCATCGTCATCAGCAACGGTCTGGTCGCGATTTTCGCCCTGGCCCTGTATTTCATGAACCGCAGGGACGGCGCCCCGTGGCTGGTCGCCGCCTTCTTCGTCCTGCTTCAGTCGGCGGTGATGTGGTTCGCCCCGGACATGCCCGGACTTGGCCGCGTCTTCTCCGCCTATGCCGCCGCGCCTCCCGCCCTGACCGTCGCCCTGGGCCTGCTGGCCGGCGGAGCGGCGGGCTACCTGGGCTGGATCGGCGGCCGCCCGACGACGCGGCCCGTGACGAACGCCACGCCGGCCTGACGTCAGCCGACAGGCGACAGGCGACAGGCGACAGGCGACGGGCCGCCCGCAGGGCCCGCGCATTTCACCAACTGCTCAGGGTTTGCTCATGCCGCTCACGCTGAGGGCGGCGCATCGTCCAGCTGTCGATGATGGCGGGAAAGACACGATGACAGTGACGAACGAAAATCTGGACCTGCTGTGGAAGGCCTTGCGGATGGCGGGCTGGGCGGCGGCAGCCCTTGTCCTGACGGCGCCTCTGGTGGCGATGCAGTTCACCGAAGACGTCCACTGGACCGCGAGCGACTTCGGGCTCGCCGGAGCGCTGCTGATCGGCGGCGGGGCCGTCATCGAGCTGGTCGCATGGCGCGTGCGAAATCCGGCCGTCCGGATCGGCGTCGGCCTGTTCGTCATCACCATCGTCGCCCTCGTCTGGATCGAGGGCGCGCTGGGACTCTTCCACTAGACCTCAGAGGTTCAGCAGCGCCGGGTCGCCGCCCTGGGCGGAGATGTTGTTGCTGATGGCTTTTTCGGCGGCGTAGCGGATCAGGCTGTACGGGCCGCCGGCCTTGGGGCCGGTGCCGGACAGGCCCTCGCCGCCGAAGGGCTGCACGCC
>CAYNNT010000107.1:1581-8907 GCA_964398675.1 uncultured Brevundimonas sp. | reverse complement strand
AGATCGCCGTCGCCTCGGCCTCCCGCCGGACCACCCAGATCGTCGACAACCTGACCCGCGCGATCGTCATCGTCGACGTCGACCAGGTCTCGGATGTCTCGGTGCTTCAGTTGGCCGACTACATCGCCATGGTGTCGCTGGCCCAGATCGACCCCAAGGCCGACACCAGCGGCTACGCCACCATTCTGAATGTCTTTGAGGCTCCGGAAATCAGCGACAGCCTGACGGACTGGGACCTGGCCTATCTCGACGGCCTCTACGGGGCCGAACGCAACCACCTGGCCACCCAGGCGGACCGCAACGAGATCGCCAATTCGATCCGCCGCTCCCACGAGCGCCTGCGCGATCAGGAGCCCGAAGCCGAGCCTGACCAGTAGGCCGCCGTCAGGGCGCCAGCACCTCGACCCCGTCGTCCGTGCCGATGATCGCCTCGTCCGCGAGGTCGAGGAACAGGCCGTGCTCGACCACGCCGGTGATCAGCTTCAGATCGTCGGCCAGCCGTACCGGGTCGTGGATGGCGACGCATTTCGCGTCATAGATCAGATTGCCGCCGTCGGTGCGCACCAGCCCCCGGTCGGCTGACCGCACCCGCGCCGGCATGGCGATGTCGTGATCGGCGAGCACGTCGGCGACGCGGTTGGCCGTGGTCTTGTGGCCGAAGGCGACCACCTCGATCGGCAGGGCGAAGGCGCCCAGCACCGGCACCACCTTGGCACTGTCCGCGATGACGATGCACCGGGCCGAGGCCTCCCACACCAGTTTCTCGCGCAGCAGGGCCGCCCCGCCGCCCTTGATCAGGGCCAGCCCCGGCCCGACCTCATCGGCGCCGTCGACCGTCAGGTCGATACGCGGCGTGTCCTCCAGCGTCGAAAGGGTCAGACCCAGGTCGCGCGCCAGCTCGGCCGTGGCCTCCGACGTCGGCACACAGCGCAGGCCGTCCAGCCCCCGCGCCGCCAGCGCCTTGACGAACCAGGCCGCAGTGGAGCCGGTGCCGAGACCGACCACCATGCCGGCCTCTACGCGGAGAGCGGCGGCTTCGCCGGCGGATTTCTTTTGCGTGTCTGACATTGGGAGGCTCGGTTGCAGCCCGCGTAAATTCGCGGTTAGTTGACGGGGCTTTATCGGGGGAAATGGAGATGCGGAAGCCTTGTGCGACCGGAGCGATCATCGGGGTCGCCTTGGGCCTCAGCGGCTGCGGGGGCGGACCCGGCCTTGGGTCGTGGCTCCCAAACAGCTATCTCACCCCAGTAGCTGGCGAAGCGACCAGCCGCATCAGCTTCGCCGGTCAATCAGACGATCCTAACGTGTTAGTCTACATGTTCACACAGTCGCCTGGCGCTTGGACTCCATCCGGCAATCGGCAAATACTGATGTTAACTGGCAACAGGCCGTGGGACAGCATTCCGGTCAACGGCTCGTTCAACACGATTAGCAAGTCCTATGAAGAGGCCGACCGGACCATAACATTCTCAGCCACCGGACCGCTCTACTTCTCGGCTTTCCTAGCCAACGGAGAGTTCACTTACGGGTCCGGGTACACCGGCAGGACATACACCTGCGAGGTCGGTTTCACCTTCACGCCCAAACCGGAGCACGACTACACGGTCGAAATCGTCGGACGAACGGGTCGGTGCACAGTGACTATGAGGGACAACGCGACCGGCTCCGCCCCGGAATCGTTCAGGATCTACGACCCCGACCGGCGCTAGCAGCGCCTAGCAACGTCCCTTCTTCGCCCGCATCGTCGCCATGAACCGAGCCGCCCAGCCCGCCTTGGCCGTCTGCGCGCCCCGCCCCAGCGCCAGATCGCCCGGCGCCACATCGGCGGTTATCACCGACCCCGACCCCACCATGGCCCCCGCGCCGATCGTCACCGGCGCCACCAGTGAACTGTTGGACCCGACGAAGGCCCCCTCGCCCACCGTGGTGCGGTGTTTGAAGAAGCCGTCGTAGTTGCAGAAGATCGTGCCCGCGCCGATGTTGGCCTTCGCCCCGACCTCGCCGTCGCCCAGATAGGCCAGGTGGTTGGCCTTGGCGCCCGGGCCCATGCGGACGTTCTTCACCTCGACGAAGTTTCCGACCTTGGCCCCCTCGCCCAGCTCCGCGCCGGGCCGCAGCCGCGCATAGGGGCCGACCTCGGCGCCGGCGGCGACCGTCGCGCCCTCGATATGGCTGAAGCTGCGGATGCGGGCCCCCGAAGCGATCTTCGCGCCGGGTCCGAACACGACATAAGGCTCGATCGTCGTCCCGCCGCCGACCTCGGTGTCGAACGAGAAATGCACCGTCTCCGGGGCGGGCATGGTCACACCCGCGGCGAGGAAGACCTCGCGCCGCACGCTCTGGAACAGGGCCTCGGCCACGGCCAGCTCGGCCTGGGCGTTGACCCCCATGACGGCGTCCTCCCCGGCGAACACCGCGCGCGTCGGCTCGCCGCGACCCCGGGCCAGTTCGACGACATCGGTCAGATAGTATTCGCCCTTGGCGTTGTCGTTCCGCACCTCGGCCAGCAGTTCGAACAGCAGGGCCGAAGGCGCCGCCATGACGCCGGAGTTGCAGGCGGTGAGCGCCAGGACCTCCGCCGACGCCTCCTTGGCCTCGGTGATGGCGGCCAGGGTGTCCCCGTCCATCACCAGCCGGCCATAGGCGCCCGGATCGCGCGCCTCGAAGCCGATGACGGTCACGCCGTCCGTCGAGGCGAACACCGGTTCGATATCGGCGGCCTTCAACAGCGGCACGTCGCCATAGGTGACAACCACCTGACCCGTGAACCCCGCAAGAGCAGCCTCGGCGCAGCGCACGGCGTGGCCGGTTCCGATCGGCGGGTCCTGCACGGCGATCGCCGCCTCGCCCAGACGATTGACCACATGGGCGCGGACTTCGGGCGAGTGATCGCCCACCACCACGATGATCCTCTCGCAGCCCAGGGCTTCAGCCGCATCGATGGCGTGATCCAGCATGGCGCGACCGCCGACCGGGTGCAGCACCTTGGGCAGGGGCGACTTCATCCGCGTGCCCTGTCCGGCGGCGAGAATGATGGCGGCGCGGGGTGGGCGGGCACTGGTCATGAATCGGTCCGGCGGCTAGTCGTCGCCAGCGGTCTAGCCCATCCCGGCGACCGACGGGAGATGCCGATGAGCGTGCGCGACCTCGAGGGCTGGACCATCGCCTTCGATCTGGACGGGACCCTGGTGGACTCAGCGCCGGACCTGATCGGAACCCTGAACCGCATGCTGGGGCCGCGCGGCTATCCGGCCGTTCCCCTGTCTTCCGCCCGCCATCTCGTCGGCCACGGCGCGCGCGCGCTGCTGCGCCACGGCTTCGCAGAGGCCGGCGCTATCTGGGATGAGGCCGCCGAGCCCGAACTCTTCGACCATTTCATCGACGACTATGTCGCCCACATCGCCGACGACAGCCGCGCCTTCGAAGGCGTGGTCGAGACGCTGGACCATCTGACGGCGCGCGGCGCGCTGTTGTGCGTGGCCACCAACAAGCGCACCGATCTGGCCGAGGCCCTGATCGGCGCCCTCGACCTGACCCGGCATTTCGTCGTGGTCGCCGGTCCTGACCGGGTCAGCGCCCGCAAGCCCGACGGCGCCCATGTGCGCGAGGCGGTCCTTCTGGCGGGCGGCGATCCGGGCCGGGCCGTGATGGTCGGCGACGCCACCACAGACACCGGCAGCGCCAGGGCGGCAGGCGTGCCCTGTGTGGTGGCCGGCTTCGGCTACAATGACGCGCCGCTTGCAGAACTGGGAGGCGACATCGTCATCGACCGATTTTCCGATCTGATCGCGGCGGTGGAGACCCTGCACCGGGCGGCCTGCCGGCCTCAATCCAGCCCGGAAGCCCACGGCGTCCCGGCCGGCTGAGAAGGTTTTCCGATCAGGCGAGGACGCCGCGGAGGTGGGTCTCGCTCATTCCGAGCGTCGTCGCCAGCTCCGTCAGCGCCGAGCGCTTTGCCTCGCTGAGAACGCCGTCGACCGTCGCCACGTCCAGGGCGTTCTGAACCACCAGTTCTCGGCCACGCTCGGTCATGTGCTGCGCCAGGATCCGCGAAGCGACGCCAAGGTTCCGGTCGGTGCGTTCGAGTTCGGTCCGGGCCTCGTCGGTCGACAGGGTCGATCCGTCAAACGCGGCCATAGCCTGTACCATCCGCTGCGGCACCAGTTCGTTCCCGTGCGCCGACATTCGTCCGAAATGCCCCAACACCGTCCGGAAGTGCTGATTCAGTTCCTGGTTGATCTGTTCCCGTTCCGCCCTCGGATCATAGTGAAGGGTCGCGAGGGTGAAATGCTGCTTGCAACTGAGGCATCCGACCGACTCATGCACCACTTCCAGCGGGATAATCGGGATGAAATAGAGCGTGAAAAACCGCTGCACCTTGCGACGCTGATAGTCGCGTTCGTCATTGCATTGAGGGCAGAAAAACTTGCCTGAGGGCCCTTTCAGGTCAAGCCCACGCGAACCCCAGATGATCATTCTCGCCCCCCAGCGATCAAGAGTATGGATGGCAGCGGATCCAAGGTCCGGCGCCGGTAGCGGAGATACACGTCCTTGTAGTGCCTGAACAGCGCACGCTCCTCAAGGTGGATGCGCCAGATCTGGAGCCCGGCGAGGGCGCAGAGGAGTCCGCCGAACCAGTTGCTCCCCTCCAGGCACAGGCCGCCCAGGCCCAGAAACATCAGACCGACCTCTGACGGATGGGCGAGCCAACGATAGACGCCGTCCTGCTCCAGCGCGGCCCCGGCGGCGATGCCGTTGTCGCTGGTGAATCGCACGCCCAGCCGCCGGACCGCGCAAAACCTCAGCAGCCCGCCCGCCGCCATGAACGAGACGCCCGCGAGGATCATCAGAGGCGCCGGCACGGGGCCAGAACCCCTGAGCGACACCGCCGCCATTGCAAACACAACGAGCCCGGTCAGGGAGGCGAGCGACAGGGTCATCGTGTTCGCGCCTCTGTCCAGGTGCGCGGCAGGTCCTGCGCTCCCGGACGCAAAAGATTCGAGACCCGCGACGACGCCGAGGCAAACCACGAAGGCGCAGGTCCAACCCGCGACGGCCGGCCAACTCGCCCATCCCATCAGGAAGGCCACGCCGGCCGGGGCGGCGACTGTGGCGACCGAGGCCGCGGCGGAGATGAACAGCAAGCTGGCCGGACGTCGGCTCCGCGCTCCGCCGGGCGGCGCCTGTCCCTGGTCAGCCGAAGGCCTCATGGCAACTCCCGGTCCTGCGTCGGCCTGCGAAGGCACGCCTTGTCCGTCAGCGACCGCACGTCTGTCCGCCTGCAATCTGTCTAGCCTGCGCGCTGACGGCCTCCAAACCAGCCATCTGACAGCTTGCCAGTCCCGGACGACCGGGCTATGTCCCCGCCTCCTGAATCGGCCGGATGCGTAGCTCAGCGGGAGAGCACCTCGTTCACACCGAGGGGGTCACAGGTTCAATCCCTGTCGCATCCACCATTCCTGCCCGACGGCAGGCGCCGATCATTCGGGCTCAACACTGCAGTTGGGTGGAATAACGCGGTCCGTCAGACCGGCGTCGCGCTCGCATCGCCGACGAAATGCCAGCCGCCGGGCGGCAGCATGTTGGCGAGGAAGGACGGCCGGTGTCCATGCAGGACGACCCGCAGCGCTCGTCGGCCGGCCTGATCGACAACTTCGTAGTTCGCTTCATAAGTCGGTGCGTCCGGCCAGCGCTGCATCTCGGCGGCGACAAAGGCGGCGGCGCGCATTCGGGCGGGCGCGGCGTCCGCCGCCGGGTCCAGGGCCTCGGCGCCGGCCGTCGCGGCGCCGTCGGCGATGACCTGCAGCCGCTCCTGGGAGCGGTTCACCGCCAGCAGGTCCAGCCCGCCGACGGCGAGCAGGAAGACGGCCGGGCCGACAAAGGCGAATTTCAGCGGGATGGATCCGCCGGATGCGCGCAGGAACCGCTCAACTCCCATCCTGGCCCTCGACATTTCCACCTTGGCCGGACCCCGGCCCTCGGTTGCGGTGAACGATGTCCGCATCATGCCGCAAGAGCCTTAATCGACCGTGTCGGAGATCAAGGTTCGTCGTCTACAATTCCTCAAGGACGACGCCCTTGTCGGACAGATATTTGGAACCGATGTAGGCGGTCGCGAGCCAGAGGGCCGACCACAGGGTCCAGGCGACGGTGGCGGACTCAAGGCTGATGTTGACGTCCTGCGCGGTGCGGAACTGGCTGATCGCGCCCACGGCCGCGGCCGCAGCGGCGGCGGCGAGCACGACGATCCGCGACCACGGCTGCGCCACCAGCAGGGCGATGCCCCCGATCGTCAGGAGGACGGCGGAGATCACCCATGGCAATTCCTGCCGGTTCAGGCCGAAGGCGGCGTTGAACAGGGCGTAGACCAGAAGCGTTGAGCCGGCGGCGCGAAGGACGAACATGGTGGATGCCTGTCAGAACCCCGCCAGTATCCGCCCGGCAGGCTCTCCAATTGGTAAAGCCGCCGAACGTCCTGTAAGGGGCGCAGCCTCAATTCGGCGGCTTTCACCATTCCGCCGTTATTTCCCCCCATACGCCGCCGTCCGCCGCCTTCTGCGCCGACCGTTCGCGCGCTGAATCGTGCTATTGGACCGCCCCATGCCCTTCCCCGCCAGTCATCCCGCGCTCGACCGCGCCCTTTCCGAACGCGGCTATGCCGAGCCCACGCCGGTGCAATCCGCCGTGCTGGAGGCCGAACAGGGCCGCGACCTGCTGGTCTCGGCCCAGACCGGTTCCGGCAAGACCGTCGCCTTCGGTCTGGCCCTCGCCCCGACCCTGCTGGGCGAGGCCGAGAAATTCGCCGAGTTCGGCGCGCCGGTGGCCCTGGTCATCGCCCCGACCCGCGAACTGGCGCTTCAGGTCTCCAACGAGCTGCAATGGCTCTATGCCAAGACCGGCGCGCGGATCGTCTCCTGCGTCGGCGGCATGGATCCCAAGGTCGAGCGTCAGGCGCTGAACCGCGGCTGTCACATCGTGGTCGGCACGCCCGGCCGCCTGCGCGATCACCTCGAGCGCGGCTCGCTGGATCTGACGACCCTTCAGGCCGTCGTCCTCGATGAAGCCGACGAAATGCTGGACATGGGCTTCCACGAAGACCTGACCTTCATCCTCGAGACCGCCCCGGCCGAGCGCCGCACCCTGATGTTCTCGGCCACCCTGGCGCGGGACATCGTGCAGCTGGCCAAGACCTATCAGAAGGATGCGCTCCGGATCGACACCGTCGCCGGCAACGCCTCGCACGCCGACATCGAATACAAGGCCATCCGCGTCGCCCCGAACGAGGTCGAGCTCGCCGTCGTCAACGTGCTTCGCTATTTCGAAGCC
>CAYNNT010000107.1:0-1571 GCA_964398675.1 uncultured Brevundimonas sp. | reverse complement strand
TTCGAAGCCCCCGGCGCCCTGGTCTTCGCCAACACCCGCGAGCGGGTGAAACACCTGACCTCGTCCCTGCGCGAGCGCGGCTTCTCGGTCGTCGGCCTGTCCGGCGAACTGACTCAGAGCCAGCGCTCCGAGGCCCTCCAGGCCCTGCGCGACGGCCACGCCCGCGTCTGCGTCGCCACCGACGTCGCCGCACGCGGCCTCGACCTGCCCGATCTGGGTCTGGTCATCCACGCCGAGATCCCGGTCAACAAGGCTGGCCTGCTGCACCGTTCGGGCCGTACGGGCCGCGCCGGCAAGAAGGGCGTCTCCGTCCTGCTGGTCAGCTACACCCGTCGCCGCAAGGTCGAGCTGATGCTGCAGTCGGCCTCGATCAAGGCCGAATGGTCGGGTCCGCCCTCGGCCGAGATGATCCTCGCCAACGACCAGGCCCGCATGCTGGCCGACCCGGTGCTGATCGCGCCGGTCGAGGACGAGGCCGTCCTGGCCCTCGGCAAACAGCTGCTCGAGAAGAGCACGCCCGAGCAGATCGCGGCCGCCCTGATCCGCCTCTATCAGCAGAAGCTGCCCGCCCCGGAAGACGTCTATGACGACGACCGGATGAAGCGTCAGCAGGAGACCGGCAAGAACGACAAGGGCCAGGCGGACGTTCCGTATACGGACTTCGCCCGCGGCGGCGACATGGTCTGGTACCGGATCAACATCGGCCGCGACAAGAACGCCGACCCGAAATGGCTCATGCCGACCCTCTGCCGTCTGGGCCACGTCACCAAGCGCGACATCGGCGCGATCAAGATCTTCGAACGCGAGACCAAGTTCGAGATCACCCAGGAAATGCAGGCCAAATTCGAGGCCGCCATCGCGCTCGGCCTTGAGGACGGGGTCAAGATCGATCCGGCCGTCAAGCCGGGCCCGTCCGAGAAGCCCGTCAGCCGCTGGGACAAGAAGCCCGCCGGCGGCGACCGCCCCGACAAGAAGCCCTGGAAGGCCCGCGAGGAAGGCGGCGACAAGCCGGCCTGGAAGCCCCGCGAGGACCGTCCCGACGGCGCGAAGAAGCCCTGGGTCAAGCGCGAGGACGCCGCGCCCGCGGCCGAGGGCAGGAAGCCCTGGGTCAAGCGCGAGGAGACCGGCGACAAGCCCGCCTGGAAGGCCCGCGAGGACCGTCCCCAGGCCGAGAAGAAGCCGTGGGTGAAGCGCGAGGACACCGCGCCCGCCGCTGAAGGCAAGAAGCCCTGGGTCAAGCGCACGCCGAACGATCCGACTCCGGAAGGCAAGAAGCCCTGGGTCAAGAAACCCGCCGCCGAAGGCAAGACGCCCTGGACTCCGCGCTCCGACGCCGAGACCGCCCCTGCCGCCGCCGCCGGCGACCGGCCGTGGAAGGGCAAGCCCAAGGGCGGCGATCGCCCCTGGGCGGCCAAGGACGCGCGCGGCAAGCCCGCCGGCGCCAAGCCGCCCTACAAGGCCAAGGGACCGCGCTGATCTGAACCCCGGCGTCTCGCGACGTCGAGGTTGATCGCGCCATGTAACCGTTTACGGTGACCGCAAAACCCGGCCTCAAGGCGCGCGAAGCGCGG
>CAYNNT010000106.1:0-8919 GCA_964398675.1 uncultured Brevundimonas sp. | reverse complement strand
CAGCGCGACCTGGCGGATGTTGTTGCCGTAGTCGGTGGTCGGAATACCGGCGGACTGGAAGTCCAGCATGGCCTGGACGTGGACGGCGCAGGAGGCGCGGGCGGCGGCCTCGACGGCGGCGGGGTCGGAGACGCGCTTGTCCTCCCACTCGGCGACGGTCCAGCCCTGCGGGAGGTAGCCGTTGATCAGGTCGTGGGCGCTGGTCTGATCGGTGACCATATCGGG
Source organism: uncultured Brevundimonas sp. (assembly GCA_964398675.1). Lineage (GTDB taxonomy): Bacteria > Pseudomonadota > Alphaproteobacteria > Caulobacterales > Caulobacteraceae > Brevundimonas. The sequence continues at coordinate 8,694 of CAYNNT010000106.1, read as the reverse complement.
CCGCACGCCGCGGCGGACAAGTTCAGGGAACACATCCGCTGTATTGCCCAGGAGGCCGACAGATATCGCTTTTCCGTCCACCTTGGCCTGCTCGATCAGGGCCAGGGCCTCGTCCAGCGTCTCGGCCATGACGTCGAGGTAGCGGGTGCGCAGACGCATCTCGATCCGGCTGCGCTGGCATTCCACGGCGAGGCAGGAGGCCCCGGCCATGGTCGCGGCCAGGGGCTGGGCCCCGCCCATGCCGCCGAGGCCGCCGGTCAGGATCCATTTGCCGGACCAGTCGCCGCCATAGTGCTGGCGTCCGGCCTCCATGAAGGTCTCGTATGTGCCCTGAACGATGCCCTGGGTGCCGATGTAGATCCAGGAGCCGGCCGTCATCTGGCCGTACATCATGAGCCCCTTGCGATCGAGCGCGTTGAAATGCTCCCAGGTCGCCCATTTGGGCACCAGGTTGGAGTTGGCGATCAGCACGCGCGGGGCGTCGGCGTGGGTGCGGAAGACGCCGACCGGCTTGCCGGACTGGACCAGCAGGGTCTGGTCGGCCTCTAGATTGCGCAGTTCGGTCACGATGCGGTCGAACGACGGCCAGTCGCGCGCGGCCTTGCCGATGCCGCCGTAGACCACGAGGTCCTCGGGCCGTTCGGCCACCTCGGGATCGAGGTTGTTCATCAGCATGCGCAGGGCCGCCTCGGCGGCCCAGGTCTTCGCCGTCATCGCTGTGCCGCGCGGGCTGCGAATGACGCGGGTGTTCGGGGCGCTGCTCATGATGACCTCCCTGTCGATCGGCTCATCATTATGTCTAGACATATTGGAAGGCAAGCCGGATAGTCTGCGCATGGACACGATGGTCATCCACCGGCGCATCGAAGGCGATATCGAGCGGCGCATCCTGACGGGAGAGTGGCGCCCCGGCCATCGCCTGCCGACCGAAAGCGATCTGGTGACGGAATACGGTTGCGCCCGGATGACCGTGTCCAAGGCGATGGCGTCCCTTGCGGCGCGCGGCCTGGTGACGCGCCGCCGGCGGGCCGGGACCATTGTCGCCCAGCCGCCGCTGCACTCCGCGGCGCTGGTGTCCATTCCCGATATCCAGACCGAGGTCGAAAGCCGGGGGCTGAGCTATGGCCACAGGCTGCTTGCGCGAAACACGCGGCCGGCGGACGAGGCCGAGGCCTGGCTGGCCGACGGCGGACAGGTGATCGCGCTTGAGACCCTGCATCTGGCCGACGGTGCGCCGTTCGTGCACGAACGGCGGCTGATTTCCCTGGTGGCCGCGCCTGAGGCCGAAGCCGCCGACTTCGGCGCACAGGCGGCCGGCAGCTGGCTGTTGGCGCATATGCCCTGGACCGAGGCCGAGCATCGCATTTCCGCCGTCGGCGCGGCGGGCGCTGTCGCCGGGCATCTGCTGTTGCCTCCAGGCGCGCCGTGCCTGAGGCTGGAACGCAGGACGTGGCGAGACGGGCGGGGGGTCACCTGGGCCTTTCAGACCTTCCCCGGCGACGCCTACGATCTGGTCGCCCGATTCCAGCCGACGAAAGCCTGACGCATGAGCCAGACCTCCGAAGCCCTGTCGTGGCGCTCCATCGCCGACCTGGTGGGACGCCACCCCGACGCTCCCGTCGCCCTGATCGGCGCCGGGCTGAACGAGCGGTCGCTGACGCCGGGGCGGTGTGATCTGGGGCCGAAGGCGTTCCGGGCCGTGCTGCCGCGGTTCTCGACCTATGATGTCGAGACGGGCCGGACGCTGGAGGCGAAGGTCCATGACGCGGGCGACCTGCCGCTGAAGGCGGTCACGCCCGCAGACGCCTTTGCGCCGGTCCGCGATGCGGTGGCGGCGCAGGCCTCGCGCGGACTGACGGTGCTGATCGGGGGCAATAATGCGATCACGCGGCCGGGCGTGCACGGGCTCGGGCTGGCGCGGACGGGCCTGCTGACGCTGGATGCGCATTTCGACCTGCGGGACACGGATCAGGGGCTGACCAACGGCAATCCGGTGCAGGCGCTGCTGGAGGACGGACTGGCCGGGGAGCGGATCAGCCAGATCGGCCTGGCGCCCTTCGCCAATACGCGACGGGCGCATGAGAAGGCGAAGGCGGCGGGAATTTCGGTGCGCACGGCGCGGGCCTGTCGCGACCTGGGCATGGCCGCGGTCGTGGCCGAGGAGCTGGAGCGGCTGGCAGGGCTCTGCGAGGTCATCTACGTCGATTTCGACATCGATGTGATCGACCGCAGCCAGTGGCCGGCCTCGCCGGGCGCGCGGCCGGGCGGGGTGTCGGTGCAGGACTTCTTCGACGCCACCCGCGTGATCGGGGCGCATCCCAGGGTGCGGGCGGTGGACCTGACCGAATACGATCCGTCGCTCGAGATCGGCGACCTCGGCTCGCTGACGGCGGGGCGGTGGTTCTGTGAACTGCTGTCGGGGTTTGAGGAACGATGATTCCCCAATCCGCTCATCCCGGCGAACGCCGGGACCCAGTGCTTTGGGTGATCGGCGCCGGCCGTCTCGCGCCATCCCTCGTCCTGGACCGCCCGCGTCACGCTGGACAGAACTGGGTCCCGGCTTTCGCCGGGATGAGCGGAAGTGAAAATGCAGGCTGAAAGGCTCATCACCGATTGCCGCTTGGCGACCATGACACCCGGCGGCGCGGCCTATGGCGCGATCGGGGACGGGGCGCTGCTGGTCCGCGAGGGGCGGATCGTCTGGGCCGGGGCGCGGGCGGATCTGCCGGCGCATGAGGCGGTGGCGACCGACCGGCTGGACGGACGCTGGGTCACGCCGGGGCTGGTGGATTGTCATACGCATCTGGTGTTCGGCGGCGACCGGTCGGGCGAGTTCGAACAGCGGCTGGGCGGTGCGACCTATGAGGCGATCGCGCGGGCCGGGGGCGGGATCGTCTCGTCCGTCGCGGCGACGCGGGCGGCGTCGGAGGATGAGCTTTACGCATCTGCAGTGGGACGGCTGGCGGGGCTGAAGGCGACGGGGGTGACCACGGTCGAGATCAAGTCAGGCTACGGGCTGGATCACGACAGCGAGCTGAAGATGCTGCGGGTCGCGCGGCGGATCGGGCGCGAGGCCGGAGTGCGGGTGTGCACCAGCTATCTGGGCCTGCACGCGGTGCCGCCCGAGTGGAGGGCGGACCGGGCGCGCTACGTCGATCTGGCGGTGGATGACATCCTGCCCGCCGCGCACGCCGAAGGCCTGGTCGATGCGGTCGACGCCTATTGCGAGCCCATCGCCTTCTCGACCGAAGAGGTCGGGCGGCTGTTTGACAGGGCGAAGGCGCTGGGCCTGCCGGTCAAGCTGCATGCGGACCAGTTGTCGGACGGCGGCGGGGCGGCGCTGGCGGCGCGATACGGGGCGCTGTCGGCGGACCATATCGAGCACACGGGCGAGGCGGGGGTGAAGGCCATGGCGGGGGCCGGCGTCGTCGCGGTCCTGCTGCCCGGGGCCTATCTGATGCTGCGCGAGACCACGCCGCCGCCGATCGATCTGCTGCGGCGGCACGGGGTGGCGATGGCGGTGGCGACGGACTGCAATCCGGGCACGTCGCCGGTGGCCTCGATGACGGCGGCGATCAACCTGGCCTGCGTGCAGTTCCGGCTGACGCCGGAGGAGGCGCTGGCGGGCGCGACGCGAATCGCGGCGCGGGCGCTGGGGCTGGAGGGCGAGATCGGCACGCTGGAGGCGGGCAAGGCGGCCGATCTGGCGGTCTGGGACATCGCAAGACCGGCGGAGCTGGCCTACTGGCTGGGCAAGCCGCTGCTGGCGCGGCGGATGGCCGGCGGCGTCTGGGACGCCTGACGGGCCCCGAATCGCGGCACTCTGGCGGCGGAGATCGTCGCCATGCGCAGCCGCCCGGACCGGACTGAAAACCTGCTGACCGCCGCCCTGGTGGTCGTCACAGCCCTGATGGCGCTGACGACGGCGGCGAGCCTCGGCCTGTTGCGTCTCTGAAGCCTAGTCCCGCCAGGTCGTGAGCGCCGTCACATCCGGTCGGGGGCGTTCCAGCGGCGGTTCGGCCAGGGTCCCGATGTGGATGAAGCCGGCCACCCGTTCGCCCGGGCGCACGTCGTACAGCGCCAGCGCCGCGGGGTCGTAGCTGTACCAGTCGGTGATCCAGCTGGCGGCGTAGCCCAGCGCATTGGCGGCGTGTTCGAGGTTCATGCAGACGGCGCCGGCCGAGAGCTGCTGCTCCCATTCCGGCACCTTGTGGCCGGCGATGGGGACGGAGAGCACCAGAATGGTCAGGGGCGGGGCGGTCAGTTTGGACAGCACCTTGGCCGCCTTGCCGGGGTCGAGCTGATGGGCGGCCAGAGGCGCGAGGGCGCGGGCGAGGTCGGCGCGGCTCTCCGGACCCATGACCACGAACCGCCAGGGGAAGAGCTTGCCATGGTCGGGCGTGCGGGCGCCGAGCAGCAGGATGCGCTCGATCTCGGTCCGCGTGGGGCCGGGCGCGGCCAGCGACTGGGCGGGGGCCGAGCGGCGCCGCGCAAGGCGGTCCTGCAGTTCGGCGGACGGGACGGGCAGGGGGAGGGTCGCTCCCAGATCGGCGTCGGTCATGGCCCTGACCTAGGCGCGCGCGGCCCGGTGCGCCATACCCGGGGGCATGAGCGACTCCCACAAGACCTTCGACGACGACCGCCCGCTGCCGGCCTGGGATGACGGCGTCGACCGTCCGCCGCCCTGGCGGGACGCCGGTTCGGTCGTGGCGTTCGACAGTCCCTGGCTGCGGCTGACCCGCCATGACGCGACCGCGCCGACGGGCTTCAAGGCGGACTATGTGGTGATGCGGCCGCGCAATCTGTCGGTCGGGGTGCTGCCGGTGCATGAGGACGGGACGGTGACCCTGGTCGGCCAGCAGCGCTTCGCCCTGATGAACTGGTCCTGGGAAATGCCAGAGGGCGGAGCGCCGTTCGACGAGGATCCGATCGAGGGCGCGCGGCGCGAACTGATGGAGGAGGCCGGGCTGGAGGCGGCGCACTGGGCCCGGGCCTACAAGGCCGAGATGAGCAATTCGGTGACCGACGAGCGGGCCATGGCCTGGATCGCCTGGGGGCTGACGCCCGTGCCCGACGCGCCCGATCCGACCGAGATCATCCGCGTCGTCCGCGTGCCGTTCGGCGACCTGCTGCGCGAGATCGGAACCGGGGCGATCCGGGACATGTTCACGCTGGCGACGGCGCTGCGGGCCTACCATATGGCGCAGGAAGGCGAACTGCCGCCCGAACTGGCGAAGGCCATGCTGGCAGGCGTATGATGCCGCCGAAGGAGAGGCTGATGCCCAAGCTCGAAATCGTCGCGCGGCGATCTGACTGCTGGTCCGACCTGCGCGCCTCCGCCGAGGCGGCGACGCGTGACGAGCCGCATCTGGCGTCGCAGATGAGCGCCGTGATCCTGGCGCACAACGACCTGGCCAGCGCCCTGAGTTTCCAGATCGGGCGCAAGCTGGGCGACAGCGAACTGGGGCCCATGTCGGTGCGCGAAGTGTGCCGCGACGCCTTCGCCGCCGATCCGTCGATCGTGGCCTCCGCCGAGGCCGACCTGCAGGCCGTGGCCGAGCGCGATCCGGCGATCAAGACGCTGTTGCAGCCGTTCCTCTACTTCAAGGGCTTCCAAGCGCTGCAGGCCTGGCGGGTGTCGCACTGGCTGTGGACCGAGGGCCGCGAGACCCTGGCCTTCCATTTCCAGAGCCGCATTTCCGAACTGTTCCAGGTCGACATCCATCCGGCGGCGAAGCTGGGCTCGGGCCTGTTCCTCGACCACGGCACCGGCATCGTCATCGGCGAGACGGCGGTGGTCGGCGACGAGGTGTCGATGCTGCACGCCGTGACCCTGGGCGGCACGGGCGCCGACCGGGGCGACCGGCATCCGAAGATCGGCAAGGGCGTCCTGCTGGGGGCCGGGGCCAAGGTGCTGGGCAACATCACCGTCGGCGACTACGCCAAGGTGGCCTCGGGATCGGTGGTGCTGAAAGCCGTGCCGGCGGGCTGCACCGTGGCGGGGGTGCCCGCGCGGCTGGTCAACTGTCCGACCGAGGCGACGCCCGCGCGGACGATGGACCATACGCTGGCCGACATCGTCTACGACTTCGTCATCTAGTCCGTCTCCTCCCCACCCAGTGGGGAGGTGGCGCGGCTCGCCTTCGCGCCGTGACGGAGGGGGCGGAAGCGGCCTGTGCGTCTGGTCCGTCAATCCCCTCGCACCCCGCCACCCCCTCCGTCTCGCCGGCTGCGCCGACGATCCACCTCCCCATGAAATGGGGAGGAGATTTTCAAGCGAGCCTTTCCCTTGGCCAACCCTTTCTCTAGGGTCCGCGCCAAATTCGAGAACAAGGGCTTACCCATGAACACCGCCGACATGAAGCGCGTCGAGACGCACCTGAAGCGCACCTTCAACACCGGCGGCATCATCCTGAAGCCGCGCGGCAAACCCAACGATTCCTGCGAGGTCTATGTCGGCGACGAGTTCATCGGCGTCGTCTTCGAGGACGAGGACGAGGCCGGCAGCTTCATGTTCGAGATGGCGATCCTGGCGGAAGACCTGCCGCAGGACTGATCGCTCACGGCGTAGGCCGCGCACGAAAAAGCGCCGGTGGAGCGATCCACCGGCGCTTCGTCGTTCAGGACGTCATCGTCAGTTCTTGCCGAAGATGATCCGGCCGAGCGTCGCGAAGAAACCCTTGTCCTCGGCGGGCTTGGCCGCGGCGGGAGCGGGCGCGGCGGCCGGAGCCGGAGCCGGAGCGGCCGGTTTCGGCGTCGGCGCCGGTGCGGCGGCAGCGGGCTTGGGCGCGGCGGCCGGTTTGGCGGCCGGCTTCGCGGCGGCCTTCGGCGCAGCCTTGGCGGCGGGCTTTTTCACAGCAGGCTTGGCGGCGGGCTTCGCAGCAGCCTTGGGGGCTGCGGGCTTGGCGGCCGGCTTGGCTGCGGGTTTCGCGGCGGCCTTGGGCGCCGCTTTCACAGCCGGTTTGGCGGCGGGTTTTGCAGCCGGCTTCGGCGCAGCCTTGACGGCGGCGGGCTTGGCGGCGGCCTTCGGAGCGGCGGGCTTGGCAGCAGGTTTTGCAGCGGCTTTCGGCGCGGCGCTCGACTTTGCCGCCGGTTTCGGCTTGGAAGCGGCGGGCGCCGCCTTCGGTTTGGCGGCCGCCTTAGGCTTGGATGGTGCTTTAGCCATGAATTCCCCGACCCCTCGGTTCAGTTGGTTGATGCTGGCGCAGGAGAGCACGCCAGCGCGTGTCTCGATTCGCAATGATAGCGGTGTTTGAGAAATGTCCGAGTCCGCAGTTCAAATAATCGCGAGGGGCCCGCGCGCCGTCGCCGAGGCCGCCGCCGCAGCGCTGGATTCCGATCCGCTGCTGGAAGGCGCGACCTATTCAATTCTCGAGGAAGACGAGGACAAGGGCATCTGGCGCATCGACGCCTTTCCCAATGACGCCGACGACGCGCGAGGCATCGAGGCGCGGCTGAAGGCGCACGACGGCCTGACCGTGAAGGTGGAGAAGCTGGCCGACGCCGACTGGCTGGCGATGTCGCTGTCGGGCCTGCCGCCGGTGCGCGCCGGCCGGTTCTTCGTCTATGGCGCCCATGACGAGGGCATCGTTCCGAACAACACCGTCAATCTGAAGATCGACGCCGGCGCCGCCTTCGGCACCGGCCACCACGGCACGACGGTCGGCTGTCTGATCGCCTTCGACGAACTGCTCAAGAAGGAGCGGTTCGAGCGGGTGCTCGACGTCGGCTGCGGCACGGGCGTGCTGGCCATCGCGGCGGCCAAGACCGGATCGAAGGTCGCCGTCGGCACCGACATCGACCAGCCTTCGGTGCGGATCGCCAATGAGAACGCCAAGCTGAACATGGCCGACGCCCGCTTCGTCCACGCCTTCGGCCTGAACGACCGCAAGGTGCGCCAGCACGGCCCCTATGATCTGGTCTTCGCCAACATCCTGGCCCCGCCGCTGGTCTCGCTGTCGCAGGACATCAAGAACGCGCTGAGCCTGGGCGGCGTCGCCATCCTGTCCGGTCTGTTGCGGACGCAGGAGCGGCGCGTCTCGGCGGCCTATCTGTCGCGCGGCTTCGTGCTGGAACGGCGCATCCATCGCGACGCGTGGAGCGCGCTGGTGCTGAGGCGGGTGGGTTAACGGCGGAACGGGCGCCTTCCGCAACCGTTGCGGCAGTTCAGTGGAGGAATTGACGTGACCCAGTACGACCCGAACACCGACCCGACCCGCGTAACGCCGCCGGTCTATACCGAGACCGTCGAAACCGTCGTCGTGCGCGAGTCCAATACCGGATGGTGGATCGCCGGCATCCTCGGCGGGGTCGTGCTGATCGCCGTGCTGTGGATCCTGTTCGCGCGGGGGCCTGATCCCCGATCGGACCAGGCGCTGCTGGAGGCTCAGCTCGATGCTGCCGCTGTGCAGGCGCAGACGGAGTCCGCGCTGATACAGGGTCAGATTCAAGGGCAGGTCGCCGGGGCCCAGGCCAGTGTCGAGATTGCCCGCGCCAATGCGGCCCGTTCGGAGGCCGATGCGGTTCGGGCCGCGAGCGAGGCTCGGGCCGCCGAGGCGCGTGCTTCGACGCCGGTGGTCATTGAACGGGAAGTCCAGGTTCCGGCGCCGAGCGGTGGCGTTGCGGTGGTGACGCCGACGGCGCCGCAGGGGTAGGTCGAACGACCGGCTCTCCCTCCCCCTCGGGGGAGGGTGG
>CAYNNT010000105.1:0-9458 GCA_964398675.1 uncultured Brevundimonas sp. | reverse complement strand
TTCAGGCAGGAGAAGGGACCGCGCAGGCCCTTGACGCCGGGCAGCAAGTTTTCTTCCGGCACGAAGACGTCGTTCAGGCCGATGTCGCCGGTGATGGAGGCGCGCAGGGAGAGTTTGTCGCCGATCTTGTCGGTGGTGAAGCCGTCCATGCCGCGCTCGACGATGAAGCCGCGGATGACGTCATCCAGCTTGGCCCAGACGACGGCGAGGTCGCTGATCGGCGAATTGGTGATCCAGTATTTGGCGCCGTTGAGCTTGTAGCCGCCGTCGACCTTGACGGCCTTGGTCTTCATCGAGGCCGGGTCGGAGCCGCCGTCAGCCTCGGTCAGGCCGAAACAGCCGACCAGTTCGCCGGCCGCCATGCGCGGCAGGAAGCGCATCTTCTGCTCTTCCGAGCCGAAGGCGTAGATGGGGTACATGGCCAGCGACGACTGGACCGACATGGCCGAGCGATAGCCGCTGTCGACCGCCTCGATCTCGCGCGCGATCAGGCCATAGGCGACGTGGCTGACCGAGGAGCCGCCGTACTGTTCCGGGAGCATGGCGCCGAGGAAGCCCATCTCGCCCAGTTCGGTCATGATGGCGCGATCAAACGTCTCGTCGCGGAAGGCCTCGACCACGCGGGGCAGCAGCTTCTCTCGGGCGTAGGACCGCGCTGCGTCCTGGATCATCCGCTCGTCGTCGGTCAGCCGGCCCGACAGGTCCAGCGGATCGTCCCAGCGGAAGGTCTTTTGCGAAGCGGAGGCGCCGTCGGCCATGGGTCGTCTTTCGTGAGCGTGGCGGAGGCGCGCGGTTTAGGCCAAAATGCTCCGGTCGGGTAGAGGGACGGCCCGACGCAGTCCAGGATGTCGCGATGAGCCGCACCTTTCACCGCCTGTTCGTCGAACACCCGCGCGAGGTCGACGAAAGCTATTTCGAACATATGGCCGCCTCGTCGCGGTTCGGATTCCGCCTGCTGAAACTGGCCAGCTGCGCCTTCATGCATGCGCTGGTGCCGGGCGTTCACAAGGCGACGGTGTCCAAGGCGGTCTGCTGCATGGCCGAGGAGATGGATGGCCGGGCGCGCGAGGCGCGGGAGTGCCGGATGCGGGACGCGGGCGTGTGGGATCCGGGTCTTTGAGCAGGTGATTGGTGGTTGGTGGTTGGTGGTTGGTGGATCGCGCCCTGAACGGGCGGTAGAGATTACAATATGACCTCCGAACTCGCCGCGGCCTTTCCAATCACCAATCACCAATCACCAATTACCCCTTCCGGCCCTCTCTCCGGCGTTCGCGTCCTCGATCTCAGCCGCGTCCTCGCCGGGCCATGGGCGACGCAGATGCTGGCGGATCTCGGGGCCGAGGTGATCAAGATCGAACGGCCCGGCGTCGGCGACGACACCCGCGCCTGGGGTCCGCCGTTCACGACGAAGGCTGACGGGTCAAAAGGCGACGCGGCCTATTTCCTGTGCGCCAACCGGGGCAAGAAGTCGGTCGAACTGGACCTGGCCACGCCCCAGTGCGCGGAGATCGTCCGTGAGCTGAGCAAGACCTGCGATGTGGTGGTCGAGAATTTCAAGACCGGCGGCCTGAAGAAATACGGCCTCGACCACGCCGCCCTGTCGGCGATCAATCCGAGGCTGGTCTATTGCTCGATCACCGGCTTCGGCCAGGACGGGCCGGACGCCCACCGCGCCGGCTATGATTACATGATCCAGGCCATGGGCGGGCTGATGTCGATCACCGGCCAGCCCGATGGCGCCGCCGGGGCCGAGCCGATGAAGGTGGGGGTCGCGGTCGTCGACCTGTTCACAGGCCTGTATGCTTCCAACGCCATCATGGCGGCCCTGCTGCACGCCCGGGCGACCGGCCAGGGCCAGTCTATCGACATCGCCCTGTTCGACGTCCAGGCCGCCATGCTGGCCAATCAGGCGACCAACTGGTTCGTCTCGGGCAAGGCCCCGACGCGGATGGGCAACGCCCACCCGAACCTCGCGCCCTATCAGCCTTTTCCGTGCACGGATGGCATGGTGGTCATCGCGGTGGGCAACGATGGTCAGTTCCGGGCGCTGTGCGGGGCTCTGGGCGCTGGCGGCATGGGGGCGGACGCCCGCTTCCTGACCAACGCCCTGCGCATCGAGCATCGCGCGGCGATGACGGCGGAGCTGTCGGCTCTGACGGCCGGCCAGACCATGCACGGCCTGATGGCGGCGCTGGAGGCGGCGGGCGTGCCCTGCGGCCCGGTCAATACGATCGATCAGGTGTTCGACGAGCCGCAGGCGAAACACCGCGGGCTGGAGGTGACGCAGGATCGCGCCGACCTGTCGACGCCGGTGCGGACGGTGGCCTCGCCGATCCGGATGTCGCTGACGCCGGTGGCCTACGACCGTGCGCCGCCGGCGTTGGGGGCGGACACCGAAGAGGTGCTGGGCGCGCTGCGGCCCTAGCCGCCCAAGGCCGTCACGATGCAGCCGGCCACAGGGAAGACGACGAAGGCCACGACGACCACGACCGCGCCGGTCTTCTTCGCCCACCCCATCACGCCGCTGATTTCTTCCTCGTGCAGATCGCCGACCTTGCCCGGCGTGTGATCGATCATCCAGTCGCCGGACTCGTCCGCCTCATCAATGAACTCCCCGGCGCGCATCCGGGCGATGATCGCGCGCGCCTCATGGACCTGCGCCGTCGTTGTGACCACCCGCACGCCCCCGATCGCGATGAGCAGGTCGGGGTTCATGGTCGCCATGTCGCGGTCCGGCAGCCAGGCGCGGACGCCCTGCTGCTGCAGGAAGGAGGCGGCGAGCTCCGCTTCAGGTATCGTCGAGAACCGCGCGACTTCCAAAACGTCGGCGGGGGCGGTCATGACCTGAAGGTCCGGCAGCGCCGGCGCCGGGTCTTCCAGCTATTCCCTGACGCGGATGAGGAGGAACACCGCCTCCTGACCGTTACCGATGCTGCGATCTCGCGGAGGCTCATGGGGTGAGCCGGGCATCGCCGGGCCGCACAAGCATGGCGACAGGATCGCGATACGCCTTGATCTCGATCAGATATCCATCGGGGTCCGCCACCATGGCCTTGGCTGTCCCGGCGGCGTCATCCAGAATCGGCGCGGCGGCAAAGCCACCAGCGACGCCGCCAGCGCGCCCGGTGATATCTGCCCAGGCTTCCCAGGCGACCGTCGCGCCAAAATGCTGGGCCTCGCGCCAAGGCGAGGGGGTCACCGCCCCGGGGCGCCGATAGGCGGTGAGCTGCGCGCCGAACAGCCAGATGTCGATCCAGTCTCCGGTGCTGCGTCCCACCTTCGCGCCGAAGGCATTTTCGTAGAAGGCGCGGGTCGCCGTCAGGTCGGAGACCGACAGCGACAGGTGGAAGATCGGCTCCAAACCCTACAGGTCCAGCAGCGCCCGCGCCGGGTCTTCCAGCAGTTCCTTGACGCGGACGAGGAAGGTCACCGCCTCCTTGCCGTCGACGATGCGGTGATCGTAGCTGAGGGCAAGGTACATCATCGGCCGGATCAGGACTTCGCCGTTCACCGCCATCGGGCGCTGGACGATGTTGTGCATGCCCAGGATGCCCGACTGCGGGGCGTTCAGGATCGGCGTCGACATCAGCGAGCCGTAGATGCCGCCGTTGGTGATGGTGAAGGTGCCGCCCTGCAGCTGGTCGAGGGTCAGGGCGCCGTCGCGGGCGGCCTTGCCGAGGGCGGCGATGCCCTTCTCGATCCCCGCCAGGGACAGTGCGTCGGCGTCGCGCAGGACCGGCACGACCAGACCCTTCTCGGTGCCGACGGCGACGCCGATGTCATAATGGTTCTTGTAGATGATGTCGGTGCCGTCGATCTCGGCGTTGACCGCCGGGATCTCCTTCAGGGCCGCGACCACCGCCTTGGTGAAGAAGGACATGAAGCCCAGCTTCACGCCGTGGCGCTTTTCGAACACGTCCTTGTACTGGGTCCGCAGGGCCATGACGTTGGTCATGTCCACCTCGTTGAAGGTGGTCAGCTGGGCGGCGGTGTTCTGCGATTCCTTCAGGCGGCGCGCGATGGTCTGGCGCAGGCGGGTCATCTTGACCCGTTCCTCACGCGGCTGGTCGGCGCGCGGGGCGGCCGGAGCGGCGGCGGGAGCCGGGGCGGCGGCGGCAGGCGCCGGGGGAGCGGCGGAGATGGCGTTCACGGCGTCGGCCTTGGTGATGTTGCCCTTGGGGCCGGTGGCGGCGATGGCCTTGGGGTCGAGGTTGTTCTCGGTCACCACGCGCTGGACGGCGGGCGACAGGTGGGGGGCATCGTCAGACTTGATCTGGGCCGAGCCGGCGTTGGCGGAGCCACCCGAAGCGGGGGCTGCGGGCGCGGCGGCGGGGACGTCGCCCGAGGCGGCGATGCTGCCGATCTGCTGCCCGGGAGTCACGGTCGAGCCGGCTTCGGCGGTGATGGTCAGGACGCCGGCTGCGGACGCCGACACCTCGACCGCCACCTTGTCGGTCTCGATCTCGACCAGCATCTCGTCTTTCGCGACAGTGTCGCCGGACTTCTTCAGCCAGGTTCCCATCGTGCCCTCGGCGACGCTCTCGCCCATGGTGGGGGTCATGATCGGCACAACGCCACCCGAAGCGGCGGCGGGGGCGGCAGGCGCAACGGCCGCCGGCGCGGCGGCGGGGGCGGCCTCGGCCTTCGGCGCGTCAGCCCCGGGAGCTACGGCGGCGGGCGCTGCGGAGGCGCCCTCGCTGATCACGCCCAGCACGGCGCCCGGGGTCACGGTGGCGCCGTCGGCGGCGCGGATCTCGGTCAGGACGCCGTCGGAAGGCGAGACGACTTCCAGCGAGACCTTGTCGGTCTCAAGCTCGACCAGGACCTCGTCCTTCTTCACGGCGTCGCCGGCCTGTTTCGTCCATTTGCCGATCGTGGCTTCGGAAACGGATTCGCCGAGGGCGGGGGTCAGGATGTCGGCCATGGGACGGGCTCTCTCTCGTTCGTTCTTTTGTCATCCCGGAAACGGCGCAGCCGCTGTCCGGGACGGGATCAGGCGAAGGCTTCGGTCAGGAAGGCGTCGAGTTCTTTCAGGTGCCGGCTCATCAGGCCGGCGGCGGTCGAGGCCGAGGCCGGACGACCGACGTAGCGGGCGCGTTTCGCCTTCACCGACAGCTTCTCCAGCGTCAGCTCCAGCCAGGGGTCGACGAAGGTCCAGCCGCCCATGTTCTTGGGTTCTTCCTGGCACCAGACCAGTTCGGCGTTGGCGAAGCGGCCCAGTTCGGTCAGCAGCGACTTCATCGGCCAGGGATAGAACTGCTCGAGCCGCATCAGATAGACGTCGTCGATCTGGTCGCGCTCGCGCCGCTCCAGCAGGTCGTAATAGACCTTGCCCGAGCAGAGGACGACGCGACGGATGTCCGCGTCGGGCTTGATCGTGATGCCGGCGACGTCGGGCCGGCGCTGGGCGTCGTCGTGCAGCACGCGGTGGAAGGAGCTGCCCTCGGCCAGATCGGCGATGCTCGAGACGGCCTTCTTGTGCCGCAGCAGGCTCTTGGGCGTCATGATGATCAGCGGCTTGCGGAACGGGCGATGCATCTGGCGACGCAGGATGTGGAAATAGTTGGCCGGGGTCGAGCAGTTGGCGACCTGCATATTGTCTTCGGCGCAGGCCTGCAGGAAGCGTTCGAGACGGGCCGAGGAGTGCTCGGGCCCCTGCCCTTCGTAGCCGTGCGGCAGCAGCATGGTCAGGCCGCACATGCGCAGCCATTTGCGCTCGCCCGAGCTGATGAACTGGTCGATCACGACCTGGGCGCCGTTCACGAAGTCGCCGAACTGGGCCTCCCACATCACCAGGGTGTTGGGGTCGGTCAGGGCGTAGCCGTATTCGAAGCCGAGCACCGCCTCTTCAGACAGGGCGGAGTCGATCACCTCGAACTCGGCCTGGCCGTCGCGGATGTTGTTCAGCGGGACGTAGCGGGCCTCGGTGGTCTGGTCGACGATGCCCGAATGGCGCTGGGAGAAGGTGCCGCGCACCGAGTCCTGACCCGAAAGGCGGACCGGGAAGCCCTCGTCGAGCAGCGAGCCGAAGGCCAGGCTCTCGGCCGTGGCCCAGTCGATGTTCTCGCCCGAGGTGATCATCTCGCGGCGGCCGTCGATGACGCGCTTCAGCGTCTTGTGCATGTCGACCGAGTTGGGGATCGTCGTCAGCCTGTGGCCGAGATCCGCCAGTTTCGCGGCCGGGACCGACGTCTCGCCGCGGCGTTCCTCGCCGTCGGGCTGGCCGATGCCCTGCCATTGGCCGTCCATCCAGTCGGCCTTGTGCGCCTCGAAGGTCTTGCCGGCCTCGAACTCGGCGTCGAGGAAGGCCTCGAACCGGGCGACTTCCGCATCGACCGCAGCCTGGTCGATCACCCCTTCAGCGATCAGTCGCTCGGCGTAGATCTCGCGCGTCGACTTGAGGGCGCGGATCTTCGAATACATCAGCGGCTGGGTGAAGGTCGGATCGTCACCCTCGTTGTGCCCGAAGCGGCGGTAGCAGAACATGTCCACCACCACGTCCTTGTGGAATTTCTGGCGGAACTCGGTGGCCACCTTGGCGGCGAAGACCACCGCTTCCGGGTCGTCGCCGTTGACGTGGAAGATCGGCGCCTGGACCATCAGGGCCACGTCCGACGGATAGGGGCTGGACCGGCTGTTGCGGGGGCTCGTCGTGAAGCCGATCTGGTTGTTGACGACGAAATGCATCGTCCCGCCGGTGCGGTAACCCTTCAGCCCCATCAGGGCGAAGCATTCGGCCACTACGCCCTGGCCGGCGAAGGCGGCGTCGCCGTGGATCAGCAGGGGCATGACCTTGGAGCGATCCAGGGCCCATTTCTCTTCCGGCTGGCCGGCGTTGGCGGCGCGGATGTCGAAGGCCTGTTTCGCCCGCGCCTTGCCCAGCACCACCGGATTGACGATCTCGAGGTGCGACGGGTTGGCGGTCAGGGACAGGTGGACGTTGTTGCCGTCGAACGACCGGTCCGACGAGGCGCCCATGTGATATTTGACGTCGCCCGAACCCTCGATGTCCGAAGGCACGGTCGAACCGCCCTGGAACTCGTGGAAGATGGCGCGATAGGGTTTGCCCATCACCGCCGCCAGCGTGTTCAGGCGGCCGCGGTGGGCCATGCCGAAGACCACTTCGTCGACGCCCAGGGCGCCGCCGCGCTTGATGATCTGCTCCAGCGCCGGGACCATGGCCTCGCCGCCGTCGAGGCCGAACCGCTTGGTGCCGGGGAAGCGTTTGTGCAGGAAGCGCTCGAAGCCCTCGGCCTCGATCAGCTTGTAGAGGATGGCCAGCTTGCCCTCGCGGGTGAAGCCGTTCTGCGCGAACTTGTCCGCGCCTTCGAAACGCGCCTGCAGCCAGTTCTTTTCGTCCGGCTCGGCAATATGCATGAACTGGATGCCGAGCGTGCCGCAGTAGGTGCGCTTCAGCAGGGCCAGGACCTCGCGGATGGTGCCGGTCTGGAAGCCCAGAACGCCGTCGAGGAAGATCGGCCGGTCGAGGTCGGCCTCGCCGAAGCCGTAGAATTCGGGCGTCAGTTCCGGATTGCTGGTCGGCTGTTCGATGCCCAGCGGGTCGAGGTTGGCCTGCAGGTGGCCGCGCACGCGATAGCTGCGGATCAGCATCAGGGCGCGGATCGAATCGTGGGCGGCGGTGCGGACGGCCTCGGCCAGGACGGCGGCGTCGGGGGCCGCGGCGGCGGCGGGCGCGGCGGCAGCGGCGGCAGCGGCGGCCGGCTTCTTCGGATCAGGCTTCGGAGCGGGCCAGCGGCCGTCGAACACCCCGGTCGCCTCGGTCGGCTCGGTCGTGACCGACCGGCCCCAGGACCCGGCGGCGCCCGAGGCTTTCACGCTCTCGGCGTTGTCCCGCAACTGGTCGAAGAAGGCGCGCCATTCGCCCGAGACGGACGCCGGATCGGCCGCCCACTTCTCGTGCAAATCCTCGATGAACGAGGCGTTGGAGCCATACAGGAAGCTGGTCTCGGCAAAGACCTGGTTCAGCCGACCGGCATCGTCCGCCATTGTTCTCGTCACGTCCCTGAGGCGGCGCGCGCACGCCTGCGCGCAACCGGCGCCGCTGATATAGGCGCTGTTTCCTTATGGGTCATGACCGAATGGGGGCGAAATGGTCGAAATTCGCCGGAATTCCAAGATTTTTGTCCCGCTGGCGGGACAAAAACTCAGCCCTTGAGCACTTCCACCAGCGTCGCACCGAGCCGCGCCGGCGACGGCGAGACGCGGATGCCCGCGGCCTGCATGGCGGCGATCTTGGACTCCGCATCGCCCTTGCCGCCCGAGACGACGGCGCCGGCGTGGCCCATGGTCCGGCCCTTGGGCGCGGTGACGCCGGCGATGAAGCCGACCATGGGCTTGGAGCGGCCCTTCTTCGCCTCGTCGATCAGGAACTGGGCGGCGTCTTCCTCGGCGCCGCCGCCGATCTCGCCGATCATGACGATGGACTGCGTCTCGGGGTCGGCGAGGAACAGCTCCAGCACGTCGATGAATTCGGTGCCCTTGACCGGGTCGCCGCCGATGCCGACGGCCGTGGTCTGGCCGAGGCCCTCGTTGGAGGTCTGGAACACCGCCTCATAGGTCAGGGTGCCCGAACGCGAAACGATGCCGACATTGCCCTTCTTGAAGATGGAGCCCGGCATGATGCCGATCTTGCACTCTTCCGGGGTCAGGATGCCGGGGCAGTTGGGGCCCAGCAGGCGGGAGTTCGACCGGTCCAGCCGCGCCTTGACCCGCACCATGTCGAGCACCGGAATGCCCTCGGTGATGCAGGTGATGAAGGGCACCTCGGCCTCGATGGCCTCGATGATGGCGTCCGCGGCGCCCGCCGGCGGGACATAGATGACCGAGGCGGTCGCGCCGGTGGCCTCTTTGGCTTCAGCCACCGAGGCGAAGATCGGCAGGGTCTCGCCCTCCGAGCCCGTCCAGTTCGTGCCGCCCTTGGCCGGGTGCACGCCGCCGACCATCTTCGTCCCGTAGTAGCGGAGCGCCTGTTCGGTGTGGAAGGTGCCGGTCTTGCCGGTCAGGCCCTGGACGATGACCTTGGTGTTCTTGTCGACGAGGATGGACATGGGTCTGCTCTGATAATTCGGTCAGCGGGACGGTCGGTGGCGGGCCCTGAGGCTCAGCCGACCGCCGCGACGATCTTCTGGGCGGCGTCGTCGAGGTCATCGGCGGCGGTGATGGCGAGGCCCGACTCATTGAGGATACGCTTGCCCTCGACGACATTGGTGCCTTCGAGACGGACGACCAGCGGCACCTTCAGGCCCACTTCCTTCACCGCGGCGACCACGCCTTCGGCGATGACGTCGCAGCGCATGATGCCGCCGAAGATGTTGACCAGAATGCCCTGGACGGCGGGGTCGGCGGTGATGATCTTGAAGGCCGCCGCGACCTTTTCCTTGGAGGCGCCGCCGCCGACGTCGCAGAAGTTGGCGGGCTCTTTGCCGTACAGCTTGATG
>CAYNNT010000104.1:0-9508 GCA_964398675.1 uncultured Brevundimonas sp. | reverse complement strand
GCATGAGCCTGTCCCCGGACACCGCCGACATCACCGGCCGGGCGGTGGACGTGCAGGTCACCCGCCTGCGCCGCAAGATCGAGGCGGACCCCAAGAACCCGCGCTACCTCCAGACCGTGCGCGGCGTCGGCTATATGCTGGCGCCGGACTGATGTCGCGATGAGGCTGCTTCCCGCCAGCCTCTGGCCGCGGTTCCTGAAGCGGCGGCTGCCGACCTCGCTGTGGGGCCGGTCGCTGCTGATCATCGTCCTGCCCGTGCTGGTCATGCAGGTGGCCGTCACCTGGGCCTTCTTCGACATGCACTGGCAGACGGTGACCGCCCGCCTGTCCGACGGACTGGCCGGCGACATCGCCTGGGCCGCCGAAAGCTGGCGCGACGACCCGACCCCCGAAAACATGGCGGTCATCTCCGAGCGGGCCGAGCGCTCGATGTCTCTGTCGGTCCAGCTGCGCGAGGGCGACGTCCTGCCGGAGGAAAACCGGCGCGGGCCGATCGGCGTCGTCGACCGCACCCTCGAAAAGGCCCTGGCCACCCGCCTCGACCAGCCCTTCTGGTTCGATACGACCCGCTACCCCGCCTATGTCGACATCCGCGTGCAGCAGCCCCAGGGCGTCTTGCGCGTCATCGCCCCGCGCGAGCGCGCCGTGGCCACCCAGGCCCACATCTTCGTCCTCTGGCTGACGATCGCCACCGTCCTGCTGATGAGCGTCGCCATCCTGTTCATCCGCAACCAGGTCCGCGCCATCGAGCGGCTGGCCGACGCGGCCGAAGCCTTTGGCCGGGGTGAGACAAGCGAGAATTTCAAGCCGCACGGCGCGCGCGAGGTCCGCGCCGCCGCCAATGCCTTCCTCGCCATGCGCGAGCGGATCCAGCGCCATATCGACCAGCGCACCGCCCTGCTGGCCTCGGTCAGCCACGACCTGCGCACCCCCCTGACCCGGCTGCGCCTCGAACTGGCGCTCGCGCCGCCGTTCAAGCGCTCGAAGGCGATGGAGGGCGACCTCGACGAGATGGAGCATATGATCGACGAATACCTCGCCTTCGCCCGCGGCGAGGCCGGCGAGGCGGCGCAGGCCGTGTCGATCCCCGACCTTCTCTCGGCCGCCGCCGAGGACGTCCGCCGCGCCGGAGCGGAGGTCGAGGTGGTCGCCCCCGCCGACCTGACCGCCACCCTGCGCCCCCTCGCCTTCAAGCGGGCCCTGACCAATCTCGCGGGCAACGCCGCCGCCCACGGCGAACACGTCCGCCTCAGCGCCCGCCCCCTGCCCTCCGGCGGGCTGGAAGTCTCGGTCGAGGACGACGGCCCCGGCATTCCCGAGGACATGCACGAGGAGGCCTTCCGTCCGTTTTCGCGGCTGGACGCCTCGCGCAACCAGAACCGCAAGGGCGTCGGCCTCGGCCTCGCCATCGCCCGCGACGTGGCGCGGGGCCACGGCGGGGAGATCACGCTCGAACGGAGCGACATGGGCGGCCTTCGCGCCCTGATCCGCCTTCCCGGCTGATCACATTTGGCGGCGGGCACTGGCGAAGCGGGACCATTGGCCCCAACTTCGACTCCGACAGAGCCCCTGGAGGACACCATGCGTAAACTCGCCGCCTTCGCACCCCTCGCCGCCGTACTGGCCTTCAGCGCCGCGCCGGCCATGGCCGAGCCCGCCCTGATCAGCGTCAGCCTCGGTCCCGACCTTCAGGAAAAGGCCGAGGAACTGGGTTCGCGCGAGCTTCAGGAACAGGCGGACCGGCTGGCCGAACTGGTCGGTCGCGCCCTCGCCCGCGACGGCGATCTCGACGGCGCCCGGATCGAACTGGTGCTGACGGACCTGCGCCCGAACCGCCCGACCTTCCAGCAGATGGCCGACCGGCCCGGGCTGGATGGCTTCCGCAGCCAGTCGATCGGCGGTGCGGCCATCGAAGGGCAGATCACCACGGCCGACGGGCGCACCCTGCCGGTGCACTACGACTGGTATTCCAGCAGTCTGGCCGACGTGCGCGGTGTCACCACCTGGGCGGACGCCGACCGGGCCTACCGCCGGCTGGCCGTCAACATCGCCGACGGGCGCTACGTCACCCGCTAGAGCGAAATCGGTCTTGATGGACGCAGTCCGTCAAGGCTCAGATTTCGCTCCAGCATAATTCTGGACCATTTTAGGATTCAGGTCGAAGCGACCTGAAGCAAAAATGGTCTAGAAACTGCGCGCACGCTGCACGGCGGCCCTGACCGCGGCCTCGGCCGCCCGATCGAGGTCGCCGCTCGCCGCCATGGCGTCCAGTCCCGCGCGCGTCGTTCCACCCGGCGAGGCGATGCGGGCGATCAGCGTCTCCAGCGCCTCGCCGGTCTCGACGCCCGCCCCGGCCGATCGCAGGGCCCCGCGCGCCAGCCGCGTCGCCGCATCCGCTGACAGCCCCTCGGCCTCGCCCGCCCGCGCCAGCGCCTGGACAAAGGCGTGGATGAAGGCTGGCGCCGATCCCGCCGTGGCGGTGGCGACATCCATGAGGGCCTCATCGTCGAGGTCCACGACCTCGGCCATGGCTTCGAACAGGGCGCGCGCCGTCTCGCGGGCGGCGGCATGGTCGGCCCACAGCGCAGCGACGCCTCGCCCCTGCGCCACCGCCGTGGTCGGCATGACCCGCGCGACCGGACGGTGCGCCATGGCGCTGATGTCGGCAGCCGCCACGCCCGCCATGACCGAGACGATCACCGCGCCGGGGTCCAGGCTTGCGACCAGCGGCGCCAGGGCCTCGCGCCATTTCGCAGGCTTGACCGCCAGCACCAGCGTCCGCGCCTCGCCGAGGGCGCCCGGGGGCGGATTGACCCGGCTCCCCTGCGCCCGCGCCGCATCGGCGGCCGGCTTGTCGGACGGGGTCAGAATGATCAGGTCGTTCGCCGCAAGGGCCCCGGTCTTCAGCCAGCCTTCAAGGATGGCCGAACCCAGCCGCCCGCACCCCACGAGGGCGACGGTTCCGGCTGTCGAAGGAGCATCCATGGCCTCAGGCCGTGCCGACGGTCTCGAACAGGCAGGAGTCGATCGCCTCCTGCGGCTTCTTGTTGCCGCGGATCATGAAGTCGAAGGCGGGGTAGTAGCGGTCCGCCGCCTCGACCGCCGCATCGATCATCGAAGCCGCCTGGGCCAGGGTCGGGCGCTCGCCCATCGGCAGGGCCAGCGAATGGCGGAAGACGATCTCGCCGTCGTCGGCCCAGACCTCGAAATGGCCCATCCAGGTGCGCTGGTTGATCAGTCCGACCAGTTCATAGGCCGCGCCGCGCCGCGCCTTCGACGCCTGCAGGTCCAGCGCGCAGCACAGTTGCAGGCAGTCGCCCTCGGGACGCCAGGCGAACCACAGCTCATAGTCCTTCCAGTCGCCGGCCAGGGCGAAGGCGAGATCGCCCTCGTCGGTGCGGTCGAACGGCAGGTTTTCGGCCACCAGGACGTGCTCCACGACATCCAGCGGATCGTAGGGAACATCGACTTCTTCGGGCCGAACAATGTCCATCAGGCACTCTCCGGGCGCGACTCACGCCCTGTCATCGGACGGTAGGCGGGTTCGCAGATTCGGCTCAACCGGCTGCGTCCTGAGGGGGAGAACCCGCTGTGGACGTTCCCGTGGCAGGCTTCTTTGCCGTCTTCGCAGGCGACTTGAGCGCCGCGACCTCGGCCCGCAGGGCCGCGATTTCGGCTTTCAGGGCGTCGAACTCGTCCCGGCGGACCAGATCGAGGTCGGCGGCCATACGGTCCGTGCCGGCGCGGAAAGCCGTCTTCGCCTCGTCCCCCGCCGCCTGGGCCAGCCCCATGGCGCCCGTCGTCAGCTTGGCGAACTCGTCGAGAAGGGGATTGCGGGTCTGCATGGAACTCTCCGGCCCGGGCGAACGAGCGTGGTTAAGGAAGGTTCACCCGATATGGTGAACGAAACCTTGCTGTCGATGTGACCTATGGCCTGAATTGGGCGCAGCGCCGCGCCTTGCCGAAATTTCAGGGACGCGCTCCCCGCCGCTTGCTAAACCGCATGCGAACATCTTCGCAGGAGCGCCCGTGCAATTTCCCGAGTTCGACCCGGTGCTGTTCAGCATCGGCCCGCTGGATATCCGCTGGTACGCCCTCGCCTATGTCGCGGGCATCGTCCTCGGCTGGTGGTATGCGTCGAAGCTGATCAGGAACACGGCCATCTGGCCCGCCGGCAAGCCTCCGCTGACCACGACGCAGCTGGACGACCTGATCCTGTGGATCACCCTCGGCATCATCCTCGGCGGACGCTTCGGCTACGCCCTGTTCTACAAGCCGGAGCTCTACGGCGCCCTGTTCACCGGCGCCGACTGGAGCGATCGACTGGCCCTGTTCCGACTGTGGGACGGCGGCATGTCCTTCCATGGCGGCATGATCGGGACGACGCTGGCGGTGGTGATCTTCGCCTGGCGCAACAAGCTGCGCACGCTCAGCATCGGCGACATGGCCCTGGCGGCCGCGCCCTTCGGCCTGTTCTTCGGACGCATGGCCAATTTCATCAACGGCGAGCTCTGGGGCCGCGAGACCACGGTCCCGTGGGCGATCCGGTTCTGCAACGCCCGTATCGAACAGCTGTACGGCTTCTGCCCGGCTGGCGACGTCACGCGCCACCCCAGCCAGCTGTACGAGGCCGGCCTTGAGGGCGTCGCCCTGTTCCTCCTCCTCTGGCTGGCGGTCTGGAAATGGCGGCTGCTGACCAAGCCCGGCTATGTCACCGGCCTGTTCCTGTTCGGCTATGGCCTCGCGCGCGCCTCGCTGGAGAATTTCCGCCAGCCCGACTTCGGCCTGGAGAACCTGCCGCTGGGCCTGACCATGGGCATGATGCTGTCGATCCCGATGATGCTGGTCGGCGCCTGGCTGATCTGGCGCGCCTGGAGCCGGCCGCCGGTCGCCGCCTGACGCCCCATGTCGCTGAAAGACCGCCTGGCGCGCGAGATCGTCCTGACCGGACCGATGACGGTGGCGGACTATGTCACCCGCTGCCTGCATGATCCGGAGGACGGCTACTACGCCACCCGCCCGGCCATCGGCGCGACCGGGGACTTCATCACCGCGCCGATGATCAGCCAGATGTTCGGCGAACTGATCGGCCTGTGGGCGGTCGAGCTGTGGCGGCGTCTGGGCGCCCCCGAACGGGTGCGGCTGGTCGAGGTCGGGCCCGGCGACGGAACCCTGATGGCCGACGCCCTGCGCGCCGCGCGGCTGGACCCCGAGTTCCTGCGCGCCGTCGACCTCATCCTGATCGAGCCCAGCCCGCCGCTGCGCGAGGCGCAGGCGCGGATGCTGGCCGACAGCGACATCCACCCGCGCTGGGTCGCTTCGCTGGACCGGATCGAGACCGACGCCCCGGTGATCCTGATCGCCAATGAAGTGCTCGACTGCCTGCCCGCCCGTCAGTTCGTGAAGACCGAAGACGGCTGGGCCGAGCGACGGGTGGGCGTCACCGACGACGGCGGTCTGACCTTCGGCCTGGTCAGGATCACCGGCGGTTTCAAACGCCCGGAGTTCGAGGTCGAGCCCGGCCAGACCGTCGAGATTTCGGACCAGCAGGCCGCCTTCGGCTGCGACGTCGGCGCCCTGATCCACGAGGCCGGCGGCGCCGCCCTGCTGATCGACTACGGTCGCGCCCGGCGCGAGGCGGGCGACACGCTCCAGGGCCTGCGCCGCCACCAGAAGGTCGATCCGCTGGAGACGCCGGGCGAGGTCGACCTGACCCAGTGGGCCGACTTCCCCTCGGTGCTGGAGGCCGCCATCCATGCCGGGGCCGATGTGACGGGAACCCTCGGTCAGGGCGAGTTTCTGGGCCTGCTCGGCATCGGGACCCGCGCCGACCGGCTGAAGGCCGGCCGCCCGGACGCCGCCCCCGTGATCGACCGCCAGCTGGCCCGGCTGACCGACGCCGACCAGATGGGAGTCCTGTTCAAGGCCTGCGCCGTCTTCTCGCCGCGCTCGCTGGTGGTTCCGGGGTTCGAGGACTGACGGGCTTCGCTTGAGCCCGTCATCCTCGGGCTTGACCCGAGGATCAGATTGTCCCGTGCTCGGTGGGGCCTTGATGTGGCTCAGTCAGATGGGCCATCTCACTCGCACCGTCCGGCCCAACCTCTGATCCTCGGGTCAAGCCCGAGGATGACGGCGAGAGAAGTGGTTATCGTATGAGCCTGAACCCCATCACCCACCCCTTGCTCGACCGGGCCGGCGTCCGCCACGGCTTCTTCACGCGGCAGGGCGGCGTCTCGACCGGCCTGTATGAGGGACTGAACACCGGCGTCGGCTCGAAGGACGATCCTGCCGCCATCGCCGAGAACCGCCGTCGCATCGCCGAACATCTCGGCGGCGTCCCGGATGACCTCGCCGCCTGTTTCCAGATCCACTCCGCCGTCGCCCGGGTCGCCGAAGCAGGCTGGAAGGGCGACCGGCCCGAGGGCGACGCCGTCGTCTCCGCCGCGCCCGGCGTCATCTGCGCCGTCCTGACCGCCGACTGCGCGCCTGTGTTGCTGGCCGACCCGGGAGCGGGCGTCGTCGGCGCGGCCCATGCCGGCTGGAAGGGCGCCCTGGACGGCGTGATCCACTCAACCGTCGCGGCCATGCAGGCCCTCGGCGCCGAGCCCCGCCGCATGGTCGCCGTCGTCGGCCCCTGCATCGCCCAGGCCTCCTATGAGGTCGGCGCCGACTTCCAGGACCGGTTCGAAAACCATGACACCGGCAGCGCGCGCTTCTTCGCGCCCGGGGAAACCGCCGACAAACGCCTGTTCGACCTGCCCGCCTTCGTCCTGTGGCGGCTGGAGCAGGCCGGCGTCGCAGACGCCGCCTGGACGGGCGACGATACGCGCGCGGACGCCACGCGCTTCTATTCGAACCGGAGGGCTTATCTGGCAGGGGAAGCCGACTTCGGGCGGCTGATGAGCGCGATCAGCCTCGGCTGAAGTCGTCTCTGTCTCTCAATTCCGTGGATCCGGTATTCGAAATCATCCTTCCGGAGTCTTCGAATTCCCTGCCCTTCTGCGACCGGACCTAGCCCGCCATCGCCATCGCAGGCACGCGCGTCACCTCGCGCCAGGCCTGCGGATTGGCCAGCAGTTCGCGGACCAGCAGGTTGTTGATCGCATGGCCCGCCTTGAAGCCCTCGTAGCGGCCCAGCAGGGGCGCGCCGAGGACATACAGGTCGCCGATGGCGTCCAGCGCCTTGTGCTTGACGAACTCGCGCTCCATCCGCAGCCCGCCCGGGTTCAGGATCTGGTCGCCGTCGATGACCACGGCGTTCTCCAGCGAGCCGCCGCGGGCCAGGCCGGCGCGGCGCAGGGCCTCGACCTCATGGGCGAAGCCGAAGGTGCGCGCGGCCATGATCTCATCGCGGAAGGTTTGCTCGTCAACGACGAAATCCACGATCTGATTGCCGATCACCGGCGTGTCGAAATCGATCTCGAACCGCATCTCATAGCGGTCGCAGGGCAGCAGGGCGGCGGTCTTGTCGCCTTCCTGCACCCGGATGGGCTCGAGGATCTCGATATAGCGGACCGGGGCTTCCTGACGGCGGAAGCCGGCGCGGTCCAGCAGCTGGACGAACTGCAGCGCCGAGCCGTCGAGGATCGGCAGTTCGGGCCCGTCCACCTCGACCACGGCGTTCGAGACACCCAGGGCCGAGAAGGCCGCCATCAGATGCTCGATGGTCGACAGGCGAACGCCGGCGGCGTTCTCGATCATGGTGTTCAGACGGGCGTCGATGACGGCCTCGCCAGACACCGGAATCCGATTGTCCCGGTCCTTGATGTCGGTGCGCACGAAGACGATGCCCGTGCCGGTCGGGGCCGGACGCACGGCCAGACGCACGCGATCGCCCGTGTGCACGCCCACGCCCGCGATGATCGCAGGGGCGACGGTCGTCTTCTGGCGATGGTCGTTTCTGACCGACAAACTCAAACTCGCTGCAGTTCTTGCGCCCCGCCTCTTTGTGCGGAGTTCGCCCCACGAACCGTCTAGCGGCCCTGCCGCAAGCGCGAAATGAAAGTCGGGTTTCGGATTGTTTCGGTTTCGGTAACTGTTTCGCCCAGGCGGCGAGGAGCAGGTCCTGGGGCTTGGGGCTTAGAGATTAGGGAAAGGCAGGCCGCGTTCCGGGCGCAACGCCCCGCCACCCTCTTGCCAGCGAAAAGGGCGGCCCTTGCGAGCCGCCCTTCCCTAATCCCTGATCCCCAATCCCTAGTTGGCCAGACGCCTCAGGAACGACGGGATTTCCAGGTCATCCTCGGCCTCGCCCAGTTCGGGCATGGGCTGGGTCTGGCTGGTCGCGCGCATTTCGGTCGTGCGTGATTGCGGCGGATAGGTCGGCTGCGACGGCTGGCGCTTGCCGCGGCCGAACAGGCTCCAGCCCGACTTGCGGTGATCGCGGTCGTCATAGTCGTCATGCGCCGGCTCGTCGTGCCGGGGCTCGGCCTGTGCGGCGGCGGCGCGGTCCATATAGAGGTCGCCCTGGGCCACCGGCGCGGCGGCCTCGGCGGCCGTGCGGCTGCGCGGCGCGGACTCGTATTCCTCGACCCAGGGATCGACGATCGGCTCGAGCGTGCGTTCCTCGGCGACGTGGATCACCGGCTCGGGCCGCGGCTCGAAGCGGGGCTCGGGCGCGCGGGCGGCGCTTCCATAGGCCGAGGGGCTCGACTGAAAGGTCGGCACGATCGGGGCGGCTTCCGCCTGACGCGGCGACTCTGCACGGACCGGCTCACGGACGGGGTCGTGACGCACCGGCTCGGCGCGCGACGCGGCATGGGCCGGGGTCGGGCGGCGGGTGTCGAACACCGAGGTCGAGGCGTTCGGCGTGGTCTTGACCGCGGCCAGGTCTTCCATGCCCGTGGCCACGACCGAGACGCGGATCTTGCCGTCGAGGGCCGGATCGAAGGCGGCGCCGAAGATGATGTTGGCGTCGGCGTCGACCTCGCCGGCGATGGCGTTGGCGGCCTCGTCGACTTCCAGCAGGGTCATGTCCATGCCGCCGGTGATGTTCACCAGCACGGCCTTGGCGCCCTTCAGCGAGGTCTCGTCCAGCAGCGGATTGGCGATGGCGTTCTGGGCCGCCATCAGGGCGCGGTCGTCGCCCGTGGCCTCGCCCGTGCCCATCATCGCCTTGCCCATCTCGGACATGACGGCGCGGACGTCGGCGAAGTCGAGGTTGATCAGGCCGGGCAGGATCATCAGGTCGGTGATCGAGCGCACGCCCGAGTGCAGGACCTGGTCGGCCATGCCGAAGGCGTCGGCGAAGGTGGTGCGCTCATTGGCGACGCGGAACAGGTTCTGGTTCGGAATGACGATCAGGGTGTCGACGTAGCGTTGCAGCTCGGCGATGCCTGCATCGGCCAGACGCATGCGGTGGCGGCCCTCGAAGGTGAAGGGCTTGGTCACCACGCCGACCGTCAGGATGCCGCGGTCGCGCGCGCATTTGGCGATGACGGGGGCCGCGCCGGTGCCGGTGCCGCCGCCCATGCCGGCGGTGATGAAGACCATGTGGGCGCCGTCGAGGTGC
>CAYNNT010000103.1:0-9913 GCA_964398675.1 uncultured Brevundimonas sp. | reverse complement strand
CGCCAGCTTCTTGCGCAGCTTGCAGATGAAGACGTCGATGATCTTCAGTTCGGGCTCGTCCATGCCGCCATACAGGTGGTTCAGGAACATTTCCTTGGTCAGGGTGGTGCCCTTGCGGAGCGAGAGCAGCTCCAGCATCTGGTATTCCTTGCCCGTCAGGTGGACGCGGTGACCGTTCACCTCGACCGTCTTGCCATCCAGGTTCACGGCGATCTCGCCGGTGTGGATGATGGCCTGGGCGTGACCCTTGGAGCGACGGACCACGGCGTGGGTGCGCGCGATCAGCTCGTCCTTGTGGAAGGGCTTGGTCATATAGTCGTCGGCGCCGCCGCCGAAGGTCTTGACCTTGGTCTCGATCTCCGAGGAGCCCGAGAGGATCATCACCGGCGTATTGACCTTGCCGACGCGCAGCTGACGCAGAACCTCAAGCCCGTTCATGTCGGGCAGGTTCAGGTCGAGCAGGATCAGGTCGTAGTCATAGATCTTGCCGAGATCGATGCCCTCTTCACCCAGGTCCGTCGTGTAGACGTTGAACCCTTCGGACTTGAGCATGAGTTCGATGCTCTGCGCGGTCGCATGATCATCTTCGATAAGCAGGACGCGCATTCATGCCCCTCCAGGCAAAAGCTTGACAGTAATTCCCGACATCCAATGCCGGGTAACCTTGTTCGAGAGTTAACCGAGTAAAAACTTAAGAAAGGTTAACGCCACCCCATTGAGGCGAATCGTAGGCTGATTTGCGAATCGGCGTCGAGAGTCCTGAGTCAAGCAGGCCGGATTTTTTCAACCAGCGGTGCGGCGCGGTTGGTGCGTCCATTTTCGACGTGTCGTTAGGATTATATTCCGTTCTCGGCGTCGGCGGCCTTCAATGACCGGCGCCGCGGGATGATGGGAGTTTCAGATGGCCGATACCTACCGCGTGCCCGTAGCCGACGCGGACCGCATCCGCGCCGGACTGGCGCTGCAGCTGGTCGCCGCGGCGACGGGGATCAGCGTGGAGAAGATGACGTCGCCCGTGCGCCTGAAAGGACGGGTCTGCCGGGCGCGGTGGCTGGCGCTCTACACCGCCTATGTGACCTTCGGCTGGCCGCTCGACCGGGTGGCCCACGCCTTCGGCCTGAACCGGGCGACGGCGGCGGCGGCCTGCCGCTGGGCCGAGGACGGGCGCGACCATCCGACGGTCGACGCCCTGCTGGACCGGCTCGAGTTGTGCGTGAACCAGCTCATCGAGGCGCCGGCCTGCGAGCTTCCGGCATGACGGGCGGCGCGAACGAGGCGGGCGGCGTGGCCCGCGCCCGGCGGCTTCTGGCCCGCCGGGGCGGCTGGATCGATGCGGTGGAAGGCGGCTACGGCCTGAGACCCGGCGGAGACCGCCGCGGCCGCATCGTCCTGGTCGTGGATGAGGCGGGGTTTCGCCGGCTGATCGAAAATCCGGGCCTCAGGCGGCGCCCCGGCGGCGGCTGGGTCGCGCGCACCGCCGCACCGGAACGGGAGGTCGCGCCCGAACCTGGACGGCCCGGTTTCATTGACGGGACCCGGGCCGTGATGGAGCGCGACGGCCAGCCCGTGCAGCGCCGGGCCAATCTGGGCCAGTCGGCGGTGGCCTGGCTGGCGAAGCGCAGGACCGCGGACGGTCGGCCCTGGCTTGGCCCCGCCCAGGTGGCCGCCGCCGCCCGCCTGGGCCTGGATGCCGAGATGGCGGCGCGCGGGCCGTCGCTCACCCTGCGCTGGGACGCCCTGCCGCGCGCCGGAGGCGGGTCCGCGGTGCGGGCGGAGCCGGGTGATCCGGCCATGGCCGCGGCCCGGTGCGTCGAGGCCGCCCTCTCGGCCTGCGGGACCGCCCGACCCATGGTCGAGGCCATCTGCATCCGCGCCTCGGCGCTCCAGGCGGCCGAACGGGACCTGGGACTGCGCCGCCGCGAGGGAAAGATTCTGCTGCTGGACGGCCTGACCGCCCTGGCGAGACATTATCGGATCGGCTGACCCGACGGGCCGGAGACGGACCAACGTTACAGGCTCGTAACTTTGTCCCGCCGTGATTCAGCCGTAGGATGAAGTCGAAAGCGCGTCCCCCTGGGGCGCGCTATCGCGTTCAGGTGACGGGCTCCCAACAGCCGTCGAGCCCCGGGGATGACGGTGAAGTCAGTCGTAGTTTTGAGCGTGTTCGCCGGCTTCTTGGCCCTGGCCGCCCCGGCCGCCGCCCAGGAAGCAGTTCCGGCCGGTCTGCTGACCGAGGTCTGCCTGCCCTACGCCAATCGCGCCCAGACCTTCGAACGTTCGATCCGCGCCGCCCGCGATCTCGAGTTCCGCCGCCCCGTCAACGACACCGCGCCGCTGGACGAGTGGGCGTCCGAGGTGACCATGGTGTCAAAGGACGGCGTCTGGCGCGTGAAGATCGAGGAAGGCTCCGTCGAGCGCGACGCGCGCTCGGCCTATGAGGCCAGCTGCACCATCTCGTCCAGTCGGGCCAGCGCGCGCGAACTGGCCGACCTCGGTCGCCGCGCCTTCCGCGACCCTCGCTACTGGACCAGCCCGGCGAACAACGCCTGGCGCTGGGACCGCCGCAGCGCCTACCCCGACGAGTATGGTCTGGCGGTCGAGGTGACGGAACAGGCCGGCGAGCGTCCGACCATGACGGTGCGCGGCTCCTACTACTGAGGCCGCTTTCAGGCCGCCGAGGCTGCCGCGTCCCGGATCCGGCCCACCATGCTGTTCAGCCCATTGGCGCGCTGACGCGTCAGGGCCGACGGCAGGCCCAGACGGTCCAGCGCCGCGCGGGCGTCGAAGGCCAGGATCTCGGCCGGCGTCCGTCCCGAATACAACCGCAGCAGCAGGGCGATGTTTCCCTTGGACAGGGCGCTGTCGCTGTCGGCGTCAAACGCCAGCCGATCCCCCTCGCGGCGTACGGCCAGCCACACCTGTGCGGCGCAGCCCGGCACCTTGTGGGCCTCGGTCCGGGCCTCGTCCGGCAGGGGCGCCAGACCCTTGCCCAGTTCGATGACGTATTCGATCCGGCCTTCCCAGTCCCCGAGCAGGTCGAACTCTTCAACCAGTTCGGCCAGGACGTCGTCGATGGAGGGGGTGTGGGTCATGGGCGCCAGATAGGCCGGACCGGCGTTAACGACAACTGCCCGTCCTTTCCCCGGAAATCCGCCCGGACAGGGCTTTCGCCAGTCGCCTGGAACGGGTGCGGGCTTTGGACGACTCACCCGGAAGGCTAGGCTGAAAGAGCCGGCGGCGTTCTGTCCGGCCCGCCCCGACCCGCCCTTGATCCAGTCCGTCCACCCTGACCCGAAGGCCCTGCCCGACGCTCCGGCGAGCGATCGTCCGTCGCTGGCTGCGTGGCATGCGGGCTGGGCGGTGGCGGCGGCCCTGCTGGCGCTGGGCGGACGCTGGATCGGGGGCATCGACGGCCCGCTGTTCTACGGCGTCCTGGCCATGGTGGCACCCGGCCTGAGCGGTCTGGGCCTGCTGCGCCGCGACGGGGCCCGGGAGCGGATGACCCAGCTGGGCGTCTGGAGTCTCGCCGCCCTGCTGACCGCCGCGCTGTCGGGCGGCCTGACCGGCCCCCTCAGCGGCTTCGTCTTTCTTCCGCTGGCGGCGGGGATCGCCCTCGGCGGCCCTCGACCGGTGCAGGTCGGCGCCCTGGCGGTCGGCGTCGCGGCCGTCGCCGGCCTGTTGTCCGCCTGGGTCGAGCCCGGCCCGCATCTGCCCGGTCTGGCCGCCATCTCGGCCCTGCTGACCGCCGCCGCCGCGGCCCTGGCCGTGCGACTGTCCTGGCGACAGCGGGAGGCACGGCTGACCGCGGCCGAGGCCGAGACGGCGCGGGTCGAAACCCTGCTGGCCGCCCAGCCGGGCCTGACCCTGGTGCTTGAGCCGTCGGGGCGGGTGCTGGCCGCCTATGGCGCGCCGCCGGTCTCGCTCCCGGTCGACCCCCTGTTCGAGACCGGACTGGTGGCGGCGGTTCACGCCCCGGACCGGCCCCGTCTGCTGGACGCCATCGACCGCGCCATGAAGGGGCACGACGGCGCGGCCCTGTTCGCGCCCCGGATGGCGCTGGACCGTCGGGTGCAGCTGATCGTGCGGCGGCTGGACGACCCGTCAGGCCCCCGGCTGATCGCCCAGGTCTTTGACGCCACGGCCCAGTACGCCCGCGAACTGGGTCTGGAGATCGCCCGCACCGAGGCCGAGTCGCGCGAGGCCGGCAAGACCCGCTTCCTCGCCAATATGAGCCATGAGCTGCGCACCCCGCTGAACGCGGTGCTGGGCTTCTCGGACATCATGCGCCAGCGGATCTTCGGCCCCCTGCCCGACCGCTACGGCGAATATGCCGAGAACATCCACCAGGCCGGCGGCCATCTGCTGGACCTGATCAATGACGTGCTCGACGTCACCAAGATCGAGGCCGAACGCTACGCCCTGACGCTGGAGCGGTTCGACGCCCGCGAGGTGGTCTCGGCCGCCATGGCCCTGGTCCGGGTCAATGCCGACGACAAGGGCGTCAGCCTGTCCAGCGTCCTGCCCGGCGACCCGGTCGAGGTCTCCGCGGACAAGCGCGCCCTGAAACAGATCGCCCTGAACCTGCTGTCCAATGCGGTGAAATTCACGCCCAAGGGCGGCTCGATCACCGTCACGGTCGAGGCCATCGGCCCCTATCTCGAAGTCGTCGTCGCCGACACCGGCGTCGGCATCGCACCCGAGGACGTGCGCCGTCTGGGCCGGCCGTTCGAACAGGCCGGCGAGATGGAGCAACGCCGTCAGGGCACGGGCCTCGGCCTGTCGCTGGTCCGCGCCTTCGCCGAACTGCATGGCGGGCGGATGAGCATCGATTCCACTCTCGGCGAGGGCACGGCTGTGACGGTGCGTCTGCCGGTGGCCCTGCTTGCCCGCGCGCCCGCGCCGGAGGGCGGCGCCGAGATCATCCAGATGCCCATGAAGGGCGGGGGCTGACGGGTCGCGAAGGCGCCCTACAGCATTCCCATCGCCAGAAACGCCCGGCCGGCCGTGAAGTCGCCGGCCTCGAATTTCGCGGTCGCCACACTGCCGTCGCGGAAATGGAATTCGATGGCGAAGGTCTCGCGCGGGTCGAGACGCTCCAGGGCGGCGGCGGTCGCGGCGGGGAAACGCCAGGCCTCTCCGGTGCGGCGCTCCTCGGCCAGCAGGGTCGGATCGGCGGCGCTGACGCCCGTGGCCCACAGGCTGGCGCGTGACGAGACCGGAACCAGGCCGTCGCCGGCCAGCCAGGGACGCGAAACCCGGACAGGATCACGCAGCACGATGCGCGCCGCATAGGGACGCGAGCGGCCGACGAAACTGACCACCGCGGTCAGGTCCGGCGCAGCGCCCTTGCCCGCATAGCCGAAGGCCACCGGCGAGGCGCCGACCATGGACATCTGCTGCAGCCGCCAGTTGGCGTCGGTCGAGCTGATGCGGTTCGCGACCCACGAACGGCGTGTCCCCGGGAAGACCATGCGCGGCGTGCGCAGCCAGCCCGCAAAGGCGCCGTCGACCCGGGCGCGGACCGTGGCCAGTTGGGGATCCGTGCAGGACACCGTACCGGCGCGCGCCCGGGCGCGGCCCGCGGCGGCGACGAGTTCGGACTCGACGGCGCCCGAGCGCAGGGCGGCGCCGCGGGCCTGGGCCGTAGCCGCGTTCAGGGCGGCGTCGATGTGGGGCGCGAACAGGTTGCAGCGGGCGTCGGCGGCGACCACGAAGGCGCGCTCATAATAGGTGTCGGCGGCCCCGGCCCGGGCGATGTCCGGCAGCGCCAGCACGGCGGCGGCGAGCAGGACGGCTTTGGTCTTCGAGGCGGTCTGGCCTATCGTCATGGGACCGCACCTTACGCATCACGCGTTCCGGTCCGGTTTCCGAGCAGGGTTATCAAAGTGCTTCTGTCGAGCGACCTTTGGGTGTCCGCCCTGATCCGCCGCGCCGAGCTGGGCGGGGCCTTCGCCACCGTCGTGCGCAAGGGCGACGCCCGCGCCGGCACGGTCATCGTCAAGGCCTTCGACACCTCGAACCGCCGCGCCCGACTCTATAGTGAGGCCTTCGGACCCGACGGCGAACGGCTGTGGATGCAGCCGGTCGAGAGCGAGTTCGAGAGCGAGCTCGACGCCTATGTCCAGCGCCAGATCGGCTACGACCCCGACCTCTGGGTGGTCGAGATCGAGGACCGCGAGGGGCGGCACTTTATTACGGAGAAGGTGGCGGGGGGCGGGGCGTGATTGGTGGTTGGTGATTGGTGACTTGTGGTTCGCCGCGTCACTCACAGCGGAAGGGCGGCGCCAATCGCGCCTCGCCCCGACTGGCGGCCCATTGCCAATCACCAATCACCAACCACCCCTAACCACTCCTCACCGCACTCCCCGCCCAGTGCGAAATCCTTAACTGCGTTCGCACACGGAACCTCAAGCGGAGGCGCCTATGGTCAGCTTCAACGGGCCGCAATGAGCCCGGAGCGATGGTGGGTGTTGTCGATGCTCTTTCTTCTCAACGACGTGGTGTTCGACCTGGACGAGGCCTCCCCGGTCACGCCCGGCGACGCGCGCCGCTTTGAGAGCCTTGAGCTCGACTATGTACTGGAACTCGGTTGCGAACTGTTTTCCGAAGATCCGCTGCTGCATATCAACGACCCGCAGCGGGCGCGCCGCCTGGCCTGGCTGATCCACGACCGGTCGCCGGAGGTGAACGCCGCCCTGTTCGCCGCCCCGGCTGCGGGCTGTGATCCGACCCTGGTCGAGCCGCAGTTCTGCGCCCTGCCGGCCGCCATCATGCGCCAGCTCAAGACCCGCGCCGCCAAGGGCCAGCTGAACGCCCTCGCCGCCGATCGCGCGGTCTGGATGCGCATGGCCGCCTGACGGCCACGCTTGAACACCCGCATCCACAGCGGATAGGCTCTCGCCCCAGAGTTGGGGAGACGGGGCGATGCGTATTCAGGCGATAGTGAAGGCGGCCCTGCTGGCCGTTGCGGCGCTGACGACCTTCGCGGCCGGGCCGGCGCGGGCGGAATGGCTGCGCGCCGAGACCGAGCATTTCGTCATCATCGGCGACACGGGCCGCGGCTCGATCACCGAATACGCCCGCAAGGTCGAGCGCTTCCACACGATGCTGGCGATGTTCCTGCCGCCGGAACAGGACGACGTCGTCGCGCCGAAGCTGTGGATCTACCTGGCCGATGGCCGGGCCGACATGCGTCAGATCTGGCCGTCAATGCGCGAGGGCGTCTCGGGCTTCTACAGCCGGACCGACGACCGGATCTTCGCCGTGGTCGACACCGACAATGAGGAAAGCGACAACACGCTGTTCCACGAATACGGCCACCATTACATGTTCCAGTACCACAACGCCGCCTATCCGGGCTGGTTCGTGGAAGGGTTCGCCGAGTATTTCGCCCCCTCGGAAATGGGCATCAGCCGCGTCCGCTACGGCATGTACCGACCCGGACGACTCTATTCCCTTCAGGACACCAATGGCTGGGTGCCGATGGAGGATGTGCTGCGGTCACGCCTGACGGGCAACTCCGCGCGGCGCGGCGCCGCCTACTACGCCCAGGCCTGGTTGCTGACGCACTATCTGCTGGGCGACCCGGCGAGGCGGGCCCAGATGTCCGCCTATCTGGACGCCGTCTCGCGTGGCGAGGAACCCATCGACGCTCTTGCCACCCATATCGGCCGCACGCCCGACGAACTCGGGCGGGAAATGCGTTCGTATCTGTCGCGCGGCATCACCGTCTATACGCTGCAGCAGGCGCTGCCCCAGGCCGAGGTGACCGTCACCAGTCTGCCGCGCAGCACCGGCGATGTCGTCTGGCTGGACCTGCGATCCGCGCGTCCGCTCGGCGACGACGGGCCCGCCCTGGTGGCCCGGGCGCAGGCGTCGGCGACCCGCAATCCCGCCGACCGGCTGCCGGCCGTGGTGCTCGCCAAGCTCCAGCGCGAGACCGAAGACCTCGACGGCGCCCGCCGGACGCTCGAGCCGGTGCTGGCCGCCTGGCCGGAGGACGCGGAGGCGCAGTGGCTGATGGGGGTCGTCCTGGGCGAACAGGCCGATGCGGCCGAGGATGATGCGGCGAGACTGGCGCTCACCCGACAGGCCCGGACCCATCTGGCGGCGGCCTATCAGGCCGATCCGCTCGACTACCGCATCTATCTGGCGCTGCTGGACAATCGGCGCGGCGCGGCGGGCTTTCCGTCCGACAATGATGTGACCATCGCAGAGTCCGCCTGGCGTCTGGCCCCCCAGATCGGGACCACGGCGTTCGAGGCGGCGCAGCTTCTGATGTACAGGGAGCGGTATCTGGAGGCCGCCCATGTTCTGGCGCCGCTGGCCAACAATCCGCACGGCGGAGACAGTCTGGCGTCCGTAAGGACCCTGCTGACCGAAGCGCGCCAGAAAGCCGGGCTGGAGCCGCTGGATGTCGATGCGCCGCCGGACGCGGACGCGGCGGCGGACGCTGAGGAGCCGTCCGCCCCGGCCGAGCCCGCAGACGGGGACTGACCCTCAGAGCAGCGCGTTGAACACGACGTGCACCACGATCGCGCCGAGCACGATGACGCCGAAGCCGAGCATCAGGCAGAAGGCGGGATGCGGGCCGTCGCGCCGCGGCGGGGGTTGATCGGGAAGGTCGAGGGCCATGGCCGTTCCTTGCGTTTCCAAGGCGGCGCCCGATTGCGTGACCGGGTCGTCTCGCCGACCGGACGATGACTCCGGCAGCCCCGGCTGACCAGCGGTTCTTCGCCGGCGGGTGACTTTCGGCCCGGTCCGCGCTACCTCGCGCGGCCCAACGGAAAGAACATGTCGAAGCTCACTCTCGAACAGGAAGCCCTGCGCCGCAGGACCTTCGCCATCATCGCCCACCCGGATGCGGGCAAGACCACCCTGACCGAGCACATCCTGCTGGCCGGCGGCGCCATCCGCGCGGCCGGGGCCGTGCGCGCGCGCGGCGAGAACCGGCGCACCCAGTCCGACTGGATGAAGATCGAGAAGGAGCGCGGCATCTCGGTCAGCGCCTCGGTCATGACGTTCGAGCACGACGGGAAGATGTTCAACCTGCTCGACACGCCCGGGCACGAGGACTTCTCGGAAGACACCTACCGCACCCTGACCGCCGCCGACTGCGCCATCATGGTGCTGGACGCCGCCAAGGGCATCGAGCCGCAGACGCTGAAGCTGTTCGAGGTCTGCCGCCTGCGCGACATCCCGATCATCACCTTCATCAACAAGCTGGACCGCGAGGCCCAGGATCCGATGGCCCTGCTGGACGAGATCGCCTCGCGCCTGCAGCTGGACCCCGCCCCGATCTGGTGGCCGGCGCAGAGCGGCAACCGCCTGCGCGGCATGGTCGAGATGGGGACGGGCCGATTCCAGCCCTACGCCCGCAAACCCGCCGGCGCCGCCGAGGACGTGCCCCATCCGGACGCCCTGCCGCTGTCCGAAGCCGGACAGTATTTCGAGGCCGGAGAGCATGAGGCCCTGCTGGAGGCGCAGGAACTGGTCGAGGGCGGCTATCCGGCGTTCGACCGCCAGTCCTTCCTCGAGGGCCATATGACGCCGGTGCTGTGGGGTTCGGCGCTGCGCCATTTCGGTATCGACGAACTGCTGGCCGCCATCGGCGAATGGGCGCCGCCTCCGAAAGTCATGAAGGCGCACAAGGCCGCCCCCGCCGGAACGCGCAACGCCGCCGAACCGGTCCCCCTGACCGTCGCGCCCGGCGAGGCCGAGGTCACCGGCTTCGTCTTCAAGGTCCAGGCGAACATGGACCCCAACCACCGCGACCGGATCGCCATGTTCCGCATGGCCTCGGGCAAGTTCACGCGCGGCATGAAGCTGAAGGCCCAGAACACCGGGAAACAGCTGAGCGTGAACGCCCCCATCATGTTCTTCGCCTCGGACCGCGAACTGGCCGAGGACGCCT
>CAYNNT010000102.1:0-9922 GCA_964398675.1 uncultured Brevundimonas sp. | reverse complement strand
CCCCCGGTATCGCCGAGGCGCTGCTGGCCACCGGTATCGGTCTGTTCGCCGCTATCCCGGCCGTTATCTTCTACAACTACTTCAACACCCGCATCTCGGCGTTCGGCACCCGTTCGGATGGCTTCAGCGCCGAACTGACCAACGCCATCTCGCGTAACCTCGACAAGGGGGCGTAAGCTCGATGGCCGCCAAACTTTCAGGCGGCGGCGGCGGCAAGTACACCGTCGAGCAGAACAGCGAGATCAATGTCACGCCGTTCGTGGACATCATGCTGGTTCTGCTCATCATCTTCATGGTCGCGGCCCCTCTTGCCGCACCGTCCGTGGAAGTGAAACTGCCGCGTGCCGTCGCTCCGCTCGCTCCCAACCCGCCCACGCCGATCTATATTTCGATCCAGAGCAATGGTCGGGCCTTCCTCGGCGACTCACCTGTAGAGCTGGACCAGATCGGTACGGAGCTTCAGGCGCAGATCGGTCGTCGCAATCCCGCCGACGAACGTATCTTCATTCGTGCAGACCGCACGACCCGGTACGGCGACTTCATGCAGGTCATGAACTCGCTGCAGGACAACGGCTTCTACAGCGTTGCCCTGGTCGGTGAAGATACGGATGTTCAGTAGGAAACGGTGAGATCATGACAGACATCGAATATCACCGTTCCAGATACGACGCGCCCAAGACCAAGGGCCTGTTCGGGGTTCCCCCGGGCGTGCTTCTGGTCAGCGTCCTGGTGGTCAGCATCCTGTTCTCGATCCTGGCGATCTACTTCATCAACGCCACGTTCAAGTTGAAGGAGATCAACTATTCGGATGAGTCGGTGGACGTGGAGCTCATCGAGCCCATCCCGCCGCCGCCGCCGCCTCCGCCGCCGCCTCCGCCGGACACGCCCCCGCCGCCCAAGCTGCAGGTGCGTCCCCCGGTCGTGGTTCCGAACGCGCCGCCGCCTCCGGTGACGCTGCCGATCGAGCCGGTGAAGAAGGAAGACCGCGTCGAGTATCGTGGTCCTCCGGTCATCGTCCCCGGACCGCCTCCGCCTCCGGCGCCTCCGGCTCCGCCGCGGCCGTCGGTCGTGACGAACCCGAGCTGGGGTCGTCAGGTTCTGCCGGAGTACCCGGAACGGGCGGCAGCGCGCGGGTTCGACGCCATCGCCACGGTCCGCGTCAGCTGCGCCCTGCAGCCGAACGGAAGTCTGACGGACTGCCGGGTGGTTTCGGAAGATCCGACCGGCATGGGCTTCGGCTCCGCCGCTCTCGCCGCCGCTCGCCGCTCGCGGGTGACGCCGGGTACGGTTGACGGCGCCGCCGTCGGTGCACGGGTGGAGTACAACATCCGCTTCCGTCCGCCCCCGCCGGAGTAATCCGTCGGACAAGACAAAACGTCAGCGCCCCGGAGGTCCGCCTCCGGGGTGTTTTCGTGTGTGCAAACCAGGCAGCAGGCATCGGGCAGCAGGCAAGCGCGCCCCCATCGACATGCAGAGCGCCTGTCACCGCTCGGGGGACGCCGCCGATCGCACCGTCAATCCTGTTGCCGGCTGCCTGATGCCTGTTGCCTTCGCTTCCCGCTTGATCACGGAACCGGACCCCGCTAGACACGCCGCTCGCGAGAGCGCGCCGCCTTAGCTCAGTTGGTTAGAGCGCCGGTTTGTGGAACCGGAGGTCCTCAGTTCAAGCCTGAGAGGCGGTACCATCTCCCCCCATGGGCTGGCGCGAAATCCGGGCCTCGACGGACTGCGTCCGCCAGGACCGGTTTCGCTCTGGAGGAGGCGTCTTCCGGCATGACCGACACGCCCCCCGCCTGGGACCCCCACCAGTACAGCCGCTTCGAGGCCGAGCGCGACCGCGCCGCCCTGGACCTGCTGCTGCGTCTGCCCGGCGATCTGGACCCGCGCGAGATCTGGGACCTGGGCTGCGGCGCCGGCCAGCACGCCGCCCTGCTGAAGCGGCGACACCCGGGCGCGGCCGTGCACGGGCTGGACACCAGCGCCGACATGCTGGCGCGGGCCCGGGAACTGGGCGCAGACTTAGACTGGCGCCGCGGCGATATCGCAGGCTGGCAGCCGGACGTCCCGGTGGACCTCATTCTGGCCAACGCCTCCCTGCACTGGTTGCCCGATCATCAGACCCTGCTGCGCCGTCTGGCGGAGTCCCTGGCTCCGCGCGGGGTGCTGGCGGTCCAGATGCCGATGGCGCACGAGACCCGGCACCATACGCTGATGCGGGCGGTCGCCGCCGAGGGGCCCTGGGCCGCCGCGCTCGCCGGCGTCGAGCGCATTGCGCCTCTCCTGTCGCCGGAGCGCTACTATGACGTCCTGGCCGGCGCCTGCGATGAGATCGACATCTGGGCCACCACCTATCTGCATGCCCTCAACGGACCGGGTGCGGTGCTGGAATGGATGAAGGGCACGGCGCTGCGGCCCTTCCTCGCGGCGCTGGAAGACCCGGCTATGCGCGCGGCGTTTCTTTCCGCCCTCGGCGCGCGGCTTTCGGAGGCGTTTCCACAACGTCCGGACGGTGTGACCCTGCTGCCGTTCCCGCGGCTGTTTCTGGTGACGCGACGTCGCTGACGGAGCGTCGCCGCCTCAGGCCCGTGACCGGTCCATCCAGCTTCGCGAGCGCCTCCGCGGCGGCCAGATAGCCGGCGGACACCCCGGCGTCGAAACCCTTCCAGTCGCGGATGTCGAGCCCGTCCGGCGTCGGCTGGATCAGCACGTCGGTCGCGGCGCGGGAGCTCTCGATGTCCGCATCCGTGGTCAGGGTCGCGGACCGCATCAGGATCGAGACGATCGGCGGCCCGCGCCGCCAGGCGCCGGTGACGA
Organism: uncultured Brevundimonas sp.; assembly: GCA_964398675.1. GTDB lineage: Bacteria > Pseudomonadota > Alphaproteobacteria > Caulobacterales > Caulobacteraceae > Brevundimonas. The sequence goes on along the minus strand of CAYNNT010000102.1, from coordinate 7,108 downwards.
TCAGCCGCCAGATCGACGGCGGATGTTCGATCAGGGCCGGGTCCACGCCGCGGGTCTGGGACATGTCGACGCCGATGATCGGGCCGCTGTGCATCTGGCGCATGACCTCGGTCGGCAGGTTCTTGAGCACCGCCCCGTCGACCAGCACCTGACCGTCGATGACGATGGGCGGCAGCAGGCCGGGGATGGCGATCGAGGCCCGCATGGCGCGACGCATCAGACCCCGCCGGTGCACCTCGATCTTGCCGCTGGTCAGATTGGTCGAGACCGCGAAGAACGGCCGGCACAGGTCCGCCAGGTCTGTGTCGCCATAGGCGTCGTGCAGCAGGCGCTCGACCTTCCTCGCCCGGGTCATGGCCAGCATGGGGAAGGTGATGTCGGACAGCGGATCGCTTTCCACAAAGGCCTTGTGGATGCGGGTCTCCAGTTCTTCCTGCGACCAGCCCATGGCGGGCCCGGCGGCGATGACGGCGCCCATGGATGAGCCGCCGACGAAGTCGATCGGCACCCTGGCCTCGTGCAGGGCCCTCAGCGCGCCGATGTGGTAATAGGCGCGCGCGCCGCCGCCGGACATGACCACTCCGACCGCCGAGCCGGTGATGACGCGCGCCATCCGGTCGGCGTCGGCCTTGTCGCCCTCGATAGCCTGGAACCAGCGGCCGGGCTGGATGGCGTCCAGCCAGACGGCGGTGTTGGCGGGCCGGGCCATGCGCGGGTCGCGCAACAGGATCAGGTCGGTGCGCCGCTGGGCGTCCAGCACGCCCGCATGCGGCATCGGACGGTTGGGCGGAGCCAGCAGGACATTGCCCACCACAAAGACCCGGTCGACCTGCCGTGCGCAGAGGGCGGCCGAGGCGGGTTCGTCCATCTCGGCGACGTAGAGGACGAAGTCGTGGGCGTCCTCGACCCGGCTGAACCAGTCCGCGGCCGAGCTCAGGGCGGAATGGTCAATGACCTGGCAGGTAAAGCCGTCGGCCTCGATGGCCGCGGCGATCCGTTCGATGAAGGCGCGGATCGGGCGGGGGCGGGCGGAAATGAAGCCGAAAACGCTGGGCTCGCCGCCCCCCGAGCGCCGGTCGCGGGCGCGCTGGATCATCAGCCGTGACAGTTCGACCATCAGGTCCGGCTCGGTGCGTGCCGCCTCGAAGAAGGCGTCGCGGGGCAGGGCCAGCACCTCGCAGTCGCGCAGGGCGACCACGTCGGCGGTGTGTTCCGTGCCGGCCAGCATGGCCATTTCGCCGGCGGGTTCTCCGGGCCGGATGACGCCGACGAACTGGGGCGGGCGATCCTCGCCGTGATCGCGGCGGAATACGCCGAGGCGCCCGCTGCGCAACAGATACAGGGTGTCGGCGGCGTCGCCCTCCGCGAACAGGGTCTCGCCGCCCGTCAGGGCGAACCAGCTGGCGCGCGTGGTCTTCCCGCCCTCGAAGATGCGGTGCAGGGCGTCTTCCAGCCGGTCGGAACGGGGAGCGGGCATCTTGGGGATTAGGGATCAGGGATTAGGGAATCGAGGACGTGCGGGTCGGATGGTCGCAGCATCCTGTCCTAATCCCTAATCCCTCATCCCCAATCCCCAATCCCCAATCCCTACCAGGCCCCCATCTCCCGCAACCGCTTGGCCAGGTCCTCCGGCACCTCGCCGGCGTCCAGCGTCGACAGGTCGGGCGGCGCGTCCTTCGGCTCCAGATAGCGCCAGCCCTGGAAGGGGCGGCGGGCCTGGGGGGCGGTGCGGACGACGTCGGGCGACAGTTTGATGTGGCACATCGAGGCCTTGCCCTCGCCCCGCGTGGTGATGTCGAGGATCGGCATCCGGCAGGTCACCGAGCCCTTCATGACCCAGTAGAGCGACCCCCCGTCCTCCAGCTCCGGGGCGCGCTTGGGAGTCATGCGCGTATGAACAGTCAGCCACTCGCCCTTGGCGGCGCGGCGCTCCAGCGTTTCCACCTTCGCCACGCCGACGCACAGCTTGATCATGTGAAGCGGCAAACGATCCTCTTTCTCGCATTCGGCCCGGCCATGCCCGCGGGCCGTCGGCGGAGATTGTTCCAGGACAAGGCGCGGAGCGCCGGAGCCGCCCAGCATCAATGAACACCTTGCGGGAGATACATCATGTTCAAGGCGAATGTCGGCGGGCTGGATCGAATTCTGCGGGTCGTCGTGGGTCTGGGTCTGATCGCGATCGTCTTTGTCGGACCGCAGACGCCATGGGGCTGGCTCGGCGTCGTGCCGCTGCTGACGGGCCTGTTCGGGACCTGTCCGCTCTATTCGCTGCTGGGGTTCGGAACCCGGTCCCGATGACAGGTCGCGGCCCGTCCGGACGAGGAGACTTCCCGGCGGCGGCAGCGTAGTCTGTCGCCATGTACGGACTGATCGGCAAAATGACGGCACTGCCCGGCCAGCGAGACGCCCTGACGGCGATCCTGCTGGAGAACCTCGGGACCATGCCGGGCTGTCTCAGCTATATCGTCGCCCACGACCCGGCGGATGATCACGCCGTCTGGGTGACCGAGGTCTGGACCGATGAGGCCGCGCACCGCGCTTCGTTGCAGGTCCCCGAGGTGAAGGCGGCGATCCGCCGGGCCATGCAGCTGATGGCGACCTTCGCGGACGCCCATGTGACGACACCCGTGGGCGGGGTGGGGTTCCGCTGAACCGGGATTAGTCCGCGCCGGCCGTGACCGTCGCCAGCACCAAATCCGCCGCGACCTGATCGCCGACCGAGACGCTGATCTCGCCGACCACGCCGTCGAACGGGGCGACGAGGGCATGCTCCATCTTCATGGCTTCCAGCACGACCACGGGCTGGCCCTTGGTGACCGTGTCGCCGGCCCTGGCCGGCGTGGCGACGATCTTGCCGGGCATGGGCGCGCGCAGGGCGCCGTCCGAGCCGCCGCCGCCGGCCGCGCCCCGCAGGCGTGTCGAGAACTCGAACGCATCGCCTTCCTCGAAGACGACGACCCGGCTGTCGCCCGTATCGGCCCCCGAAACCTGTTCGCCGTCGATGAAGACATAGGCGGGGATGCCGACGGCCTGAAACGCCTCGCCATCCAGGTGGACGTCGAAGGCGGAATGGCGCGGCGCGCCCTCGCGATAAACGCCGGACATTTCCGCCTCAAGGCGCTGTCCGTCGCGATAGAGAACCACCGGCGTGGTCGCGGCGCCGTTCATGCGGAAGGCGAACAGGCCGTCCGTCCATGGCGAGGACGGCGCGTCGCGCAGCGCCTCGTCGGCGCGAAGCCCGATCGTCGCGATGGCCGCGGCCTGTGTTTTGGCCGAGGGCTCTGCGGCCGCCAGCGACGCCTCCTCGGCGCCGATGAAGCCCGTATCCACATCCCCTTCGACGAAGCGCGGGTGCTCCAGACAGCGGACGAGGAAGCCGGCGTTGGTCCGGACAGGCCAGACCTCAACCTCGGCGCAGGCGTCGGCAAGGGCTTCGGCGGCCTCTTCCCGTGTCTTCGCATGCACGATCAGCTTGGCGATCATCGGGTCGTAGAACTGGCTGACCTCGCCGCCGCGCTCAACGCCGGTATCAACGCGAACGCGCTCGGGCATGACGAAATGTTCCAGCCGCCCGATGCTCGGCAGGAAACCGTTGGCCGGATCCTCGGCGTAGAGACGGGCCTCCATGGCCCAGCCGTTCAGCCCGATCTCGTCCTGTTTCAGCGGCATCGGCTCGCCGGCGGCGACGCGGAACTGCCACTCGACCAGATCGACGCCGGTGACGGCCTCGGTGACCGGGTGTTCGACCTGCAGCCGGGTGTTCATCTCCATGAACCAGATGCGGTCGGCCTTCAGCCCGTCCGAGGCGTCGGCGATGAATTCGATGGTGCCAGCGCCCTCATAGTTCACGGCCTTCGCGGCGCGGACGGCGGCGTCGGTGATCGCCTTGCGGGCGGCGGCGTCCATGCCGGGGGCAGGCGCCTCCTCGATGACCTTCTGGTGGCGGCGCTGCAGGGAGCAGTCGCGCTCATACAGGTGGACGACGCTTCCATGGCTGTCGCCGAACACCTGCACCTCGATGTGGCGCGGGCGGGTGATGTATTTCTCGATCAGGACCCGCGGATCGCCGAACGAGGCCTGACCCTCGCGCTGGGCCGAGGCGAGGCCGGCGGCGAAGTCCTCGGCGCGTTCGACCTTCCGCATCCCCTTGCCGCCGCCGCCGGCGACGGCCTTGATCAGCACCGGATAGCCGATGGCGTCAGCCTCGGTCTGCAGGCGGTCTAGCGACTGGTCCTCCCCCAGATAGCCGGGGGTGACCGGCACGCCGGCCGCGATCATCAGCGATTTGGCGGCGTCCTTCAGCCCCATGGCGCGAATGGCGGCGGGGGGCGGGCCGATCCAGACCAGGCCGGCGGCCATGACCGCCTCGGCGAAGTCGGCGTTCTCGGACAGGAAGCCGTAGCCAGGATGGATGGCCTCGGCGCCCGTGGCCCTCGCGGCAGCGAGCACTTTCGCCGCGTCGAGGTAGCTTTCGCGGGCCGGAGCCGGGCCGATCAGCACGGCTTCGTCGGCCTCGCGCACGTGCAGGGCCTTCGCGTCGGCTTCGGAATAGACCGCGATCGTGCGGATGCCCATGCGGCGGGCGGTGCGGAAGACGCGACAGGCGATCTCGCCGCGATTGGCGACCAGGACGGATTTGAACATGACGTCTCTCTAGCGGCTGTCGCGCGGCGGGGCCACTCAGTGCCCGCCGGCCATCTCGTTGAATCCGAGATAGAGCCAAAGGATGGCCAGCAGGGAGAAGGTGACCGTGGTCAGGTTGAACAGCACGAACATGCGCGCCAGCGTCCCGATCGTGCTGCGCTGATAGGCGCCCTTCATGTGCAGGAACAGGTGGACCGGCGAAGCCAGCAGCAACCACCACGCCGCCCCTCCGATGACCATCGACAACAGGAAGATGACCGTCAGCAGGAGCATCTGGAACGACAGCGAGTGCATCGAGAAGACCAGATGGTCGAACACGAAGAAGCGGCGGTTGAAGGCGAACAGCAGGGTCAGCATCAGGGCCGAGACCGGCAGGGCGAGGATGGCGATGCGGTGCCCCCAGATCTCGAGCAGCAGGGCGAAGCGCTCCGGGTCGTCCCTGACGGCGTCGTAGCGGGACTGGGCCCAGTGCTGCAGGGACGAGAGCTGGTCCTCATTGGCGATGGCCGAGGTGACCCTGAGTTTGCCGTCGTCCGCCTTTTCAGACACAGCCGCGGCCTCGCTGGCGGCGTTCGCGCCGATCGAACGGCCGAACCGGGCCCAGTCGCGGTCGATCGCGGCGAGGGCGATGGCCCTTTCGCTTTCGGTCATCGTGGGGTCGGCAACGATCTTCGCCCGTTCCTCAGCCCGGGCCGCCTGATCGGCAGCGGTGTCGCCAGGTCCGACGAAATTGATCTGGCTGCTGGTCTCGTGACCCGCCGCCGCGGCTCGTCCGGCATTGGTCGTCGTCGCCCAGTGGCCGGCGAAGATGACCACCAGCAGGATGACCAGGAACATCCGGAACGGCTGAACCTGATACGCCCGTTTGCCGTCCAGATAGTCCCGCGTCAGCTGGCCGGGCCGCCGGAACAGGGTCGGCATGGTCTTGAACAGCCGTCCGTCGAGGTGAAGCAGGGACTCGACCGCCTCGACGGTCAGCTTCCAGACCGACTTGTGGAAATCCTCGGCCAGCTGGCCGCAGACATGGCAGTAGGTTCCCTGAAGCGGGGTCTCGCAGTTGGCGCAGGGCGTGCCCGGCGGAATCTCGGCGTGCTCGCGCTTCCACTTCAGCCAGCCGCCGCCCGAGGCCAGCGCCGCCGTCTCCAGTTCCCCCGTCATCGTCGCCCCCGTCGATTCCCTACTGCGTCCAGCCGGGTTTACGTTTTTCGAGGAAGGCGCGCACCCCCTCCTGACCCTCGGGCGAGACGCGGGCGCGGGCGATCCGCTTGGCGGTCTCTTCCATCAGTGCATGGTCGATCCGGTGGCCGGCGACATGGTGCACCAGCCGCTTTGCGTCGCCCACGGCGCCGGGCGCACAGGCCTTCATGCTGTCGGAGAAGCTGGCGATGAACCCGTCGATCTGGTCCGCGCTGTCCAGCACCTGACCGATCAGGCCGAAGCCCTTCGCCGCGTCGGCGTCGAACAGTTCGGCGGTCATGAACAGGGCGCGGGCGGTGCGGGCGCCGACGGCCTCGACGACATAGGGGGCGATCGTGCCGGGGACGAGCCCGAGCTTGACCTCGGAGAAGGCGAATTTCGCGCCCTTGACCGCGACGGCCATGTCGCAGGCCGCGACGATCCCGGCCCCGCCGCCCATGGCCGCGCCCTCGACGATGGCGCAGGTCAGGGCCGGCACGTCGTGCAGGGCCTTGAGCATCTTCGCCAGGCCCATGGCGTCGTCGCGGTTGTCGGTCTCGGACCAGCGGACGGCGTCGGCCATCCAGGCCAGGTCGGCGCCCGCGCTGAAGGTCCCGCCCGCGCCGCGGATGAAGACGATCCGCACATGGTCGGCGCCCTGCAGCGTCTCGAAGGTCTCGTACAGGGCCGCGATGGTCGGGGCGTCGAAGGCGTTGCGCTTGTCCGGCCGGTTGATGGTGACGAAGACCACCCCGTCGGCGGTGGAGTCGATCCGGACCAGTTCGCCATTGGCGTCGGGCGCGGCGTCGGCCAGCAGCGGGTGGGCGATGGCGTTGATCTCGGCGGCCTCGGCCGGGGTGATGTCGAGGGCGTTCAGGTCGGCTTCGGTCGGCTGGCTCATGTCGGGTCCTCTTGAGGCTGTGCGTCTGTAACGCATCGCCCGGCAAATCGCATCGCGCTGGCGCAAAGACCGCCGTTATCTTGACAGGGCGACGCCGCTCGTCTTGATGACCGAATCGTTAACGAGAACGTCCGCGGGACGAGGTCGCCCATGTCGAAAGCTGCTGCACCCGGCGCCAGGAAGCCGGCCCGACTGACTCCCGCCAAGGCCAGACTTGCGGCGGAAATCCGGGAACAGCTCAAGGCCCAGGGCGGCGCGGCCCATCGCGACGTGGTGATCGGCCGCATCCTGCAGCGCAAGGGCGTGCACGGCCCCGCCGCCGAACGCACCCGCCGCGCCCTGCTGTCGGCCTTCGAACTGCATATGGACCCGACGCCGGACAGCGAG
>CAYNNT010000101.1:0-9935 GCA_964398675.1 uncultured Brevundimonas sp. | reverse complement strand
GTTCATCCACGAACGGATCAAGGAGACCGGCGTGTCTCCCTCGTTCGACGAGATGAAGGAGGCGCTCGATCTGGCGTCCAAATCGGGCATTCACCGGCTGATCACGGCGCTGGAGGAGCGCGGCTTCATCCGCCGTCTGGCGCACCGCGCGCGGGCGCTGGAAGTGACCAAGATGCCGGACCAGGCCACGGCGGGCGCGCCGCGCGGCCGGGCGGGCTTTGCGCCTTCGGTCATCGAGGGCGGCGGGCGACCCATGGCCGCCGAACCGGCCAATGACACCCGCGAACTGTCCCTGATGGGCAAGATCGCCGCCGGCACACCCATCGCCGCCATCGAGCACGAGACGGCCCGCTACCCGGTGCCCGAGGCCATGCTGGGCGCGGGCGAGCACTATCTGCTCGAGATCGAGGGCGACTCCATGATCGAGGCCGGCATCCTCAACGGCGATCTCGTGATCATCAAATCGACCGATACCGCCACCTCGGGCGAGATCGTCGTGGCCCTGGTCGAGGGCGAGGAAGCCACCCTCAAACGCCTGCGCAAGAAGGGCGCGTCGATCGCGCTGGAACCCGCCAACCGCAACTACGAGACCCGCATCTTCGGACCCGACCAGGTCGAGGTGCAGGGCAAGCTGGTCGGGCTCATCCGCCGCTATCACTGACCTCGGGATCGCCGAGCGCGCTCCACGGCCGGTCACCACGCACTTCAGCCGCCCAGACCGCGCGCCAACGGTTCGCTGACACCGGCCCGTCGCGCCACAGCTCGACCGCGCCGCCCCGGGCGTAGTCGGTTCCGTCCAGCACCAGTCGCCTCTCACAGGAGGCCGGCAGGACGGCGAGGGTCGCCCGCACGCTGACCACGGGCGCAGACCGGCACAGGGCGTTCACCTGCTCCATCGACGGCTCCCCTCGGCCCCACCAAAGCGCCAGCGGCCCTGCGCCCGGCTCAGCGGGCGCGCAGGAGAACCGCGTGCAGGTCCAGCCTTCCTGTGGCCGGGCCGCGGCTGCCACGCCACGCCGCCGGGACCAGACATCGACCGCGAACTGCCGCACGCCCGGCCGGACCACCACAGCCTCACCATTCTCGACAAAGGCCCCGTTCGTCCCGCCGTCGCCGATCCACAGGTCCGGCGTGGGATCCCTCGGCCACAGCATCACCGCCGCCGCGAACGGCAGGCCCAGACAGCGAAGCGGTCCCCGCCACAGGCAACAGAACAACACCCCCAGGAAGGCGATGGGCAGGACGAAGTCCGGCGCGCGGGCCACCGTCCGGACCGCTCCGGGCAGGCCGGCGACCCATTCCCCGATCGCCAGCATCACCCCGATCCCCTGCCCCGCCAGCCACAGGAAGGGCGCGCCCAGACCCACCGGCTCAAGCAGGGCCCCGAGGGCCAGCGCCGGCATGATCACGAAGTCCGACAGCGGCGCGGTCGCGAGATTGGCGGCCAGTCCGTACATGGCCGTGCGATTGAAATGCTGCAGGGCGAACGGCCCCGTCGCCGCCCCCGCCACCAGACTGGCCATGACGGCGATGCCAAGCCAGGCGCCGATGCGCTGGACCAGCAGGATCGGCCAGGGCGCGGATATCTCTCGCGGCCGCACCGGCCAGGCCTCGACCAGGGCCACCAGCGCCGCCGTCGCCGCGAACGACATCTGGAAGCCGGGCGTCACCATGGCCTCGGGCTGGAGCAGCAGGACCACAAAGGCCGCGACCGCCAGCGCGTGCATGGTGATCGCCTCCCGATCCAGCAGGATGGCCAGAAAGGCGATCGAGGCCGTGATCGCCGCCCGCTCGGCCGGCGCAGGCGAGCCGGAAATGACCAGATAGGTCCCGACCGCTCCCAGCCCCGCCCAGGCCGCGACCTTCTTGCCGGACACCCGCAACGCCAGCCACGGCCAGGCCGCGATCAGCAGCCGCACCAGAAAGAAGCTGAAGCCGCCGACCACCGCCATATGCAGGCCCGAGATCGACAGGATGTGCGCCAGCCCGGAATCCCGCATGACATCGACCTCGGCCGGGTCGAGCCAGGCCTCGTGTCCCGTGGTCATGGCGGCGGCCACCCCGCCCGTCCGCTCCCCGAGCCGCGCCACGATCCGCTTGGCCAGATCATAGCGCAGGCCGTTCACCGCCATCGCCGCCCGGACCTTCCACGGCGGCGGCGGCGGCAGGTACGCAGGCCGGGTCTCGCCGAGCGAGAAGGCCACCCCGCCCATGCTCTGGAACCAGGCATTACGACCGAAGTCATAGGCGCCGGGGCTGGCCGGAGCCGGGGGCGGGTTGATCAGGGCGAACAGCCTGACCGCCTGCCCCGGCTCGGGCGCGACGCCGCGCACCGTGGCGCGCAGCCGGACCGGCGTCTGGTCCGGGGCCAGACCCTCGACGCGAACGGGTGCGATCACCACCCGCGGCCCGGCCGCTCCCGGGCTGTCGACATCGATGACCCAGCCCTCGACGACGGTCGGCCGGGCCATGGCCGGCGCGATCGGCGCCGCCACGGCGTCCGTCCGCAGCTTGGCCACCGCGATCCCGAGGGCGAAACAGGCCAGCAGCATCAGACCCAGCGTCCAGGCCCGCGCCAGAACCATCCGGCGGGCCCCGAACCACAGGCCTGCGGCCAGAACAGAGCCGCCAACCAGCGGCCATGCCGGCGGTTCGGTCTTCAACGCAAAATAGACCGCGCAACCGCCGCCGAACGCCACCGGCGCCCACAGCCGCCAGCGAAGCGTCTGGTCGGCGATCTGGCCGGCGAGGAAATCCCGCGTCCGCGCGGCGAGGCTGGGATTTGCCCGCGCCGGCGCTATAACGCCCGCCATGACATCCCCCTCCGACTCCGCTGTCGTCACGCGCTTCGCCCCCTCGCCGACGGGTTCCCTGCACATAGGAGGCGCCCGGACGGCGCTTTTCAACTATTTGTATGCCAAACGGCACAACGGGAAGTTTCTTGTCCGGGTCGAGGACACCGACCGTGAGCGGTCCACGGATGAGGCCGTAAAGGCCATTTTCGACGGCCTGAGCTGGCTGGAACTGTTCGCTGACGAGGAGCCGGTGTTCCAGTACAGCCGCGCCGACCGTCACCGCGAGGTGGTCAACGCGCTGCTGGAGTGCGGCGGCGCCTATCGCGACTTCACCTCCGCCGAGGAGACCGGCCGCCTGCGCGATCTGGCCAAGGCCGAGCGACGCACCTTCGAATCGCCCTGGCGGGACCGCGAGCCGACCGTCGACGACCTGGGTCAGCCCCATGTCGTCCGCTTCCGTCGCCCCCTGCCCGGCAAGGTCACCGTCGAGGACGCGGTCCAGGGGACCGTCAGCTGGGCGAATGAAGACCTCGACGATCTGGTCCTGCTGCGCAGCGACGGGGCGCCGACCTACAATCTCGCCGTGGTGGTCGACGACCACGACATGGGCGTCACCCACGTCATCCGGGGCGACGACCACCTGAACAACGCCGCCCGGCAGAGCCTGATTTACGACGCCCTGGGCTGGACCCGCCCGGTCTTCGCCCACATCCCCCTGATCCACGGCCCGGACGGCGCCAAACTGTCCAAGCGGCACGGGGCGCAGGCCGTCCATGAATACGCCGAGATGGGCTATCTCCCCGAGGCCATGCGCAACTATCTGGCCCGGCTGGGCTGGGCGCATGGCGACGATGAACTGTTCAACGACGACCAGGCGCGCGAATGGTTCGACCTGACCGGCGTGGGCAAGGCGCCGGCCCGGCTGGACTTCGACAAGCTGGCCCACGTCAACGCCCACTGGATCCGCCTCGCCGACGACGACCGGCTGGCCAAGATGACGCTGGACATCCATCTGGCGCGTGGCCATGCGCTCGGGCCCGATGACGAGGCCCGGCTGCTGCGCGCCATGCCCTTCATCAAGGACCGCGCGAAAACCGTGCTGGAACTGGCCGATCAGACCGGCTTCGCCCTCAAGGTCCGGCCGCTGTCGATCTACGAAAAGGCCCTGCCGATGCTGACCGGTGAATCAGGCGAGCGCATCGCCCGCCTGCGCGACCGGCTCAAACTGTTCGCCAGCTGGGACGTCTTCGCCCTTGAGGCCGAGCTCAAGGTTTTCGCCGAGGAAGAGGCGGTCGGCTTCGGCAAGATCGGCCCCGCCGTACGCGCCGCCCTCACTGGAGACGGCGTTTCTCCCGACATCGCCAAGACTCTGGCGGCCCTGGGGCGCGAAGAAAGCCTCGGGCGCTTGGATGATGCGCTGCAACAGACTATCTGACTTAACAGACATCGCGCCGCCGTCGCCTCCCCGCGTCAGGCCGCCGACTGAAGCAAGGGGCTGATATGACCGAACAAGCCAAACCCGCCGGGACGGCGACCCTGACCTACGGCGACAAGTCCGTGGACCTGCCGGTGCTTTCGGGCTCGACCGGCCCCGATGTGATCGACATCCGGAAGCTCTACACCGCCACGGACGCCTTCACCTACGACCCGGGCTTCACCTCCACGGCGGCCTGCGAGAGCGCCATCACCTTCATCGACGGCGATGTCGGCACCCTGCTGCACCGCGGCTATCCGATCGACCAGCTGGCCTCGAAGTCCAACTTCATCGAGGTCTGCCACCTGCTGCTGCACGGCGAGCTGCCCACGGCCTCGGAATACGAAGCCTTCGAACGCAGCATCACCACCCACACCATGCTGCACGCCCAGTTCGACCGCTTCTTCGAGGGCTTCCGTCGCGACGCCCACCCGATGTCGATCATGGTCGGCACCGTCGGCGCCCTGTCGGCCTTCTATCACGACAGCCTCGACATCCATGATCCGGTCCAGCGCAACATCTCGGCCATCCGCCTGATCGCCAAGATGCCGACCATCGCGGCGCGCGCCTTCAAATACTCGATCGGCCAGCCGTTCGTGTCGCCGCGCAACGACCTGAACTACGCCGAGAATTTCCTGCGCATGTGTTTCGCGGTTCCGGCCGAGGACTATGTCGTCAATCCGGTGCTGGCCCGCGCCATGGACCGCATCTTCATCCTGCACGCCGATCACGAGCAGAACGCCTCAACCTCGACCGTCCGTCTGGCCGGTTCGTCGGGCGCCAATCCGTTCGCCTGTATCGCCGCCGGCATCGCCTGCCTGTGGGGCCCGTCGCACGGGGGCGCCAATGAAGAGGCGCTCAACATGCTCAAGGAGATCGGCACCCCGGACAAGATCCCGGAGTTCATCGAGGGCGTGAAGGCCAAGAAGTACAAGCTGATGGGCTTCGGCCACCGCGTGTACAAAAACTACGATCCGCGCGCCAAGGTGATGAAGGAGAGCGCCGATGAGGTGCTGGCCGCCGTCGGCGATCCCAACGACCCCCTGTTCCAGGTCGCCAAGGAGCTGGAGCGGATCGCGCTGAACGACGAATATTTCATCGAGCGCAAGCTGTTCCCGAACGTCGACTTCTATTCGGGCATCACCCTGTCGGCGATGGGCTTCCCGACCTCGATGTTCACCGTCCTGTTCTCTCTGGCCCGCACCGTCGGCTGGATCGCCCAGTGGCAGGAGATGATGGCCGACCCCGGCCAGAAGATCGGCCGCCCGCGTCAGCTCTACACGGGCCCGACCGAGCGGAATTACACGCCGATCCAGTCGCGGGGCTGATCGGACGTCCGGAATGCAGAAACGCCGGGGCTCAGGCCCCGGCGTTTTTTGTTGTGATGACCCTCAGCACGGCGTCCGCCGCAATCTCCGACGGGTCGCGCCCCTCGCGGCCCATCAGGTCCAGCGCCGCCGTCTGTCGCCTGGCCTGCGCCTGCCGCGCCTCCGGGTCGGCCAGCAGCCGACCGACCTCCGTCGCCACCTTCTCGGGCGTGGCGTCATTCTGGATCAGTTCGCGGGCGATCTCCTCGTCCGCGGCGTGATTGAACAAGGTCGCGTATTTCCCCGTGAAGAACGGCTTCATGATCGCGTAGCTGAGCGGCTGAAAGCGGTAGGCGATGACCGTCGGCGCCCCCGCCAGCGCGAGTTCGGTCGAGACCGTGCCGCTCGTGGCCAGCGCAACCGTTGCGGCCCGCATGGCGGCGTATTTCCGGTCCTCGCCGACCACATGGGCGCGGAAAGGCCAGGTCGCGACGCGCGCCGTCACATCGGCGGCGACGGTCCCCGCGACGACCACAGCGATCTCGAGCGACGGATCGGCGGCCTTCAGCCGGGCGATCGCCGCCTCATAGACGGGCGTCATCAGGCGGATTTCGGATGGCCGGCTGCCGGGCAGGACGACCAGCAAGGGCGCGCCCGCCGCGATGCCCTGCTCCACACGAAACGCGGCCGGATCCGCGGCGCTCATGTCCACATGCAGCGCCTGCGACCCCACGACGGTCGTCGAAAGACCCTCCCGCTCGAACCACGGCGCGTCGAAGGCGTAGAGGGCCAGCAGATGGTCGACGGCCGCCGCGAGGGTCTTCGCCCGGCCCGGCCGCGAGGCCCAGACCTGCGGCCCGACGTATTTGATCAGGGGCACGCCCGGCAGCACCGCTCGCAGCGCCTTGGCCACCCGGATGGTGAAGCCCCAGCTGTCGATCAGCACGACGGCGTCCGGCTTCTCCGCCACGCCCAGCGCCACCGTGTCGGCGACGCGCCGCTTGACGATCCCGTAGGCCTTCATCCCTTCCAGCCAGCCGTGAATGGAGAGCTCGGCGATATCGAACGGACTCCGGACCCCCTGTTCGGCCATCTTCGGCCCGCCGACGCCGACGAAGATGACATCCGCCCCCAGCCGGGCCTTCAGCGCCACGGCCAGTCCGGCCCCCAGGGCGTCCCCGGAAGCTTCGGCGGCGACCAGCATGATCTTCAGGGAACGGCTCATTCGGCGCCTCCGGACGCCTCGCCCCAGACGAACAGCCCCAGCCGGTCGGCGGCTTCGATCAGGCCGGCCCTGTCGATCAGGATCAGCTTGCCGGCCACGCCGCCGACCCCGGCCAGGCCGGCGGCGGCGGCCATCTCGATGGTCCGCGCGCCCATTACGGGCATGTCCACCCGCAGGTCCTGGATCGGCTTGGGCGCCTTGCCCAGCGCGCCCTTGCGGTCCGCCGCCGAGCCGCGCAGATCAGCCGGCAGGCCCGCGACCCTGACCAGCATGGCGTCGGTGCCCTCCTGGGCCTCTACGGCCAGCACCAGGCCGTCGCAAACGACCGCGCCCTGGCCGATATCCAGTTCACCGGCCTTTTCCGCGACGTGCAGCGCCTTCCGCAGGTCCGACAACTGCGCCTCGGTGGGCCGGATCGCCCCGAGGGCCCCGCTCGGCAGGGTCTCCCCGCCGAGGATGTCGTCGGCGCCCTCGATGGCGTAGCCCTCGCCCTCGAACACCGACAGGATCTTGCGCAGCAGGGCGTCGTCGCCCTTGGTCGCCGCCGCTATGATTCCGGGCAGCAGGGCCGCGCCCCGCAGATCGGGCTTCAGCGTCTTGAAATCCGGGCGGCTGACCGTGCCTGCGAAACAGACGCCGGTGCATCCGGCCTTCTTCAGCGCCGACAGGATCTTCCCGAACTCGGCGATCCCGGCCTCAATGCCCGGATAGCGGGCCAGATGGGCGTCCGCGAACCCGGCCAGCCGAACCAGAAAGACCGGCCGGCCCTCCGCCTCGCATCGCGCCGCCACCGACACCGGCAGGGCGCCGCCACCGGCGATCAGGCCCAGCTTGCTCATCCAGCCAACCTTCTCACTCGCCGGGCAGACAAAGAGGCCGTTTGCCGTCGGCGCGGATGAAGGCCGTGATCTCCATGATTTCGGGCAGATCGGCATAGCCCGTCTCGACCGCATCAAGACGGTCGGCGAAGGTGCCGGCGCCCTCGAACAGGTCACGGTAGGCTGCCAGCAGGCGACGGATCGCCGTCTTGTCGTAGCCCTTGCGCTTCAGGCCGATCAGATTGAGCCCATGCAGCTGCGCGTGATTGCCCCAGGCCGAGCCATAGGGAATGACGTCGCGCGTCACCGCCGCCAGTCCGCCGACGATCGCCCCCTGCCCCACCCGACCGAACTGGTGCAGGGCGCACAGCCCTCCGAGGAACACCCGGTCGCCCACGCGGGAATGGCCGCCGAGGGTAGCGTGGTTGGCCATGGTCACCCGGTCTCCGACGATCACGTCATGGCCGACGTGGGCGCCCGTCATGAACAGGCCGTTCGACCCGACGGTCGTCAGCTTGCGGTCGCCCGGGGTGCCGCGATTGAAGGTGCAGTGCTCGCGAATGACGTTGTCGCTGCCGATCTCGAGGCGCACCGGCTCGCCCTTGTATCCGCCGTGTTGCGGATCGCCTCCGATGACGCAGAAGGGATGGACGATCGTGCGGGCGTCGATCGACGTGTCCTGCTGGACCACGACATGGCTGACCAGCCGCACATCCTCGGCCAGCGATACGCCCGGTCCGACCACGCACCAGGGCCCGATCTCGACCCCGTCGGCCAGAACAGCGCCCGCATCGACCACGGCTGTCGGATGGATACGGCTCACGGTGCGACCGGCTTGTCGACGGTGACCATCATGGCCGCAAAATCGGCTTCGGACGCCAGTTTGCCGTCGATGAACGTCTCACCGCGGAATTTGAAGATATCGCCCCGAATTTTGGTCACCGACACCTGCATCCTCAACTGGTCGCCCGGGCGGGCCGGCTTGCGGAAGCGCACCCCGTCGATCGACATGAACATGATGACCTTGCCCTCGACCTGGACGTCCATCGACTTGGACATCAGCAGGGCCCCGGTCTGGGCCATGGCCTCGATGATCATCACGCCGGGCATGACCGGATCAATCGGGAAATGCCCCGGGAAATAGGGCTCGTTGTGGGTGACGTTCTTGATGCCGGTGATCGAGGTGTTCGGAACGAAGTCCTCCGCCTTGTCGACCAGCAGGAAGGGATAGCGGTGCGGCAGCCTGCGCATCACCTCGGCGTAGTCAATCTTGCCGTCGTCACTCATCTTGCGGCCTTCCTCGCCGTAAGCGCTAGGAACGCGCCTTTCCTGTCGCCTGTTTGGCGAGCCAGACCGCTTCGCGCACGGACTGTCGGATCGGTTTGGCAGGATAGCCTGACCAGGTCTCGCCGGCCGGGATATCCGCCAGAACACCGGCCCCGCCCGCGACGCGGGCGCCTTCGCCGATCTTGATATGGTCGCCGATGCCGGCCTGGCCGCCGAAGATGACATTGTCCCCGACGATGCAGGAGCCCGAAATCCCGGTGTGCGCCGCCATCAGGCAATTCCGGCCGATGACGCAGTTGTGGGCGATCATGACCAGATTATCGATCTTGGTGTTCTCGCCGACGACCGTGTCCTCATAGGCGCCCCGGTCGATGCAGGAGTTGGCTCCGACGGTGACGCCGTCCTGCAGGATCACACGACCCAGCTGTGGCACATCGACCGGACCGGCCTTTGACTGGGCCGCGCCGAACCCCGCCTCGCCGATGCGAACGCCGGCCAGCAGACGGACGCGGTCGCCGATCAGGGCGAAGCCGACGCTGACGTTGTTGCCGATGGTGCAATCACGGCCGATCTGGACGCCGGGTCCGATGACGCTGTTGGCCCCGATCCGCGTCCCCCGGCCTATGCGCGCGCCGACGCCGATGACGACGCCGGGCTCGAAGACGACCGTGCCATCCTCGACGCATTCGTCCCGGTCAGCCTCGACGAGAGGGACCGCGCGGTGAAGCGACATGGACGCGCGCGCCCAAGCGGCCTGCGGCTCTTCTGAAACGATGACGGCCGCGTCCGGAGGCGCGACTTCGACGGCGGCGGCAGGCAGGATCACGCAGCCGGCCCGGGTCTGACCGAGCGCGGCGACGAATTTGCGAGCTCCGAGGAAGGCAACGTCCCCCGCCCCGGCAGACCCGAGCGGCGCGACGGCGGAGACCAATCGGTCTCCGCCCCCCACGACATAGCCTCCGATCCGTTAGGCCCGCTCTGCAACGGTCAGCGCCGGCAGGCTGTCGAAAAATCGCGGATCGGGCATGG
>CAYNNT010000100.1:0-10076 GCA_964398675.1 uncultured Brevundimonas sp. | reverse complement strand
GTCAATGGTGCTTGACATCAGGCGGCAAAATGTCCAGTATGCTTGTCATTATGAACAGTACGCTTGACGGAAACCAGATCATGACACGCACCAGGATGATCGGCTGGACGGCCTTCACGGCCTGTATTCTCGGCTACGGAACCTTCACCGCCGTGGTGGTTCTGAACCGGATGGGCGAGGTCGCCATGCGCGAGACCCTGCTGATCGGCGGGCCCGCGGCGGTGATCGGCGAGATCGGCCTGTGGGTCGCCGCGGGCTGCCTGGGCTGGTCCCTGTTCCGCAAGCGCAAGGCCTTCCTCGACCGGGTCTTCCGCCGGAAGCCGCAGACGGTTTGACGCCGTGCGCCGGGGCTTCTAGGGAGTCGGTCGATATCCGCCCCACCCGTCAGGTCTGCCCATGCCGCCGCGCCACGCCGATGCGATCATTCCGCCGCCGGAAGCCATTGTGGTCTCCACCAAGCGCGTCGCCTGCGACGGGGGCGGCGGCGCGCTCGGCCATCCGCTGGTCTATATGGACATGGGCGGGGAAGACTTCGTCGAATGCGCCTACTGCGACCGCCGCTTCGTGCTGGACGCCCATCCGAAGCCCGAGAACGAATATCTCAGCCCCGCCGCGCGGCCGCCCGAGGCGCACTGAGTCCGCCGACTCCCCGGGTCGTCAGGCGACCTTGACGCCCTTCCAGAAAGCGACCCGGCCCGCGATTTCCGCGGCCGCCGGCTTCGGCTCGGCGTAATACCAGGCGGCGTCCCGGTTCTCGGCCCCGCCGGCCTGAACGGAATAGTATTCCGCCGTGCCCTTCCACGGGCAGACGCTGGTGGTCGACGACGGGGTCAGGACGCCCGGCCGCACCGAGCCGAGGGGAAAGTAGTGGTTTCCCTCGACCACCACCGTGTCGTCGCTTTCGGCGATCGTCTCGCCGTTCCAGATTGCCTTGACCATGCGTGTCTCCTTGCTCCCGACAGATGGGGAGCCCCGCGCGGCGCGCCAGCGGGAGGGACCGGCGTTGGTGATTCAGTCAACCGCCGGCGGGGCGGGCATCAGGTCGCCGAACGGCGCCGCGTCTTCCAGCGCCCGGACGAAGGAGGGCCGCGCCATAAGCCGCTTGTGCCAGGCCCGCAGCCGCGGCCGGTCGCCGAACGGGACCAGCCGACGGGCGTAGGTCAGGACCGGCGCCGCACAGCAATCCGCCAGGGTGAAGGTCTCGCCCGCGCCCCAGGTCCGGCCGTCCGAAAGCCGCGCTTCCAGCCAGTCCCACGCCCCGGCCAGAACGGCTTCGTCCTGGGCGTCTCCGAAGGGATCCTCGTTGCCGGCCGGCCGGAATTTGCGCGGGATGATCCGGTTCATCGGTCCGCCGGCGTAGATGTCCACGATCCGGTCGACCAGTCGTGCCTCCAGCGCCGCTTCCGGATCGGCGGGGATCAGTCGCCCGCCGCCGGCCAGCCGGTCCAGATATTCGATGACGATGCTGGATTCGTAGAGGGCGCGGCCGGTCGCTGTATCGACGAGGGCCGGCATCTTGCCGAAGGGCGACAGGGCGCGGAATTCGGCCATGACCGCCCCGTTCCCGGCCTCGACCAGCTTCGGCTCGAACGGCAGGCCCAGTTCGTACAGGGCCACGGAGGCCTTCTGGCCGTAGGCGGAATAGGGGTGGGACCAGAGAATGAGGCTCATCAATCGACCTTCCGCACGATCTTCAGGTGGGTGGCGCGCTCGCCGATGGTGCTTTCGGCGAGGACATAGCCGGATGAGGTCATGTCCACGCCCTGCCAGAGCGGCTCGCCCGCGCCGAGCAGGACAGGGGAAACGGCGATGTGGAGTTCGTCGATCGCACCGGCCCGCAGGTACGCCCGGATCGTTTCGGCGCCCCCCCCGATACGCACGTCGAGATTCCCGGCGGCCGCGCGGGCCCGCTCAAGCGCGACCGCGGCGCCCCCGGTGATGAAGTGAAACGTCGTGCCGCCCTTCATCTCCAGCGGCGGGCGCGGATGATGCGTCAGGATGAAGACGGGGCAGCGATAGGGCGGCTCCTCGCCCCACCAGCCCTCCCAGCCGTCGTCCTGCCAGGGGCCGCGCGAGTGGGCGAACATGTTGCGGCCGAGGACCCACGCCCCGATCCCCTCCATGCCGCGTCGTGCGAACCCTTCGTCCACACCGGTCTCGCCCTCGCCCTTGCCGTACATCTTCTGGAAGGTCGCGGTCGGGAAGAACCATTCGTGCAGGCGTTCGCCTCCGACGCCGAGCGGGTTCTGAAGGGACTGGTCAGGTCCGGCGCCGAAGCCGTCGACCGAGACGGCGTAGGAGGATACGCGAACCTTCCCGGTCATCCGTGGGTCTCCAGTTCGCGGGCGAGGTTCTCGAACATCGCGGCGCAACCTCCTTGACGCAGCGGGATGTGAGCGCCGCCATCCTCGCCGAAATAGGCTCCCTGCTCGGTATAGGTCAGCCGCGTTCCGTCACCGTCGCGCGCCAGTTCGATCGTCGCGAGCGACGCAGAGATGCGGCGCCGTTCGCCCCGGATCTCGCTGCCCATGACGTAGTTGAAGATGATCCGCCGGTTCTCGACGATGTCCAGAAACAGGGTGTCATTGAACCCGACGTCCCGCTCCTCTCCGCCGAACCGGTAGCGGCCGCCCCCCTGTCCGCCGACGCGGAAATCATGGGTCCATTCGTAGATCGTCGCGCCCGGCGCTTCCGCGAACCCCCGTCGAAACGCGACCGGGTCGGACCAGGCCTGGAAAACGCGTTGCGGCGAGGCGTCATAGCGGCGCTCGACCGTGAACATGCCGTGGGCGAGTGGCGCCGTCATTGGCGGGGCTCCGTTGCGGGTTTCGAGGCTTCGAGGAAGGCGCCCAGGCGATCAAGGCCGGCCTCTGCGGACCGCCGGCGGTCATTGAGCCAGCGTTCGGCGGCATCGAGCGCGGGGGCCTCGACGCGGCAGGTCCGGACCCGGCCGACCTTTTCCGACGCCACCAGACCCGCGGACTCGAGAATCCTGAGGTGCTGGACCACCGCCGACATGGACATCGGGAAGGGTTCGGCCAGTTCGCTGACCGAGGCAGGCCCGCGCGACAGCCTTTCGACCATCGCCCGCCGGGTCGGATCGGCCAGGGCCTGGAAGGATAGATCCAGTGATGTCTGATACTGAAGCATTCACTTAAGTATCAGGGCGGCGGGGCGGTCGCAACCCCTCGTTAAGCGACGGAGCGCACCCTCTCCTCGACCCCTCCTGGAAGACCCGACATGTCGACCATCCAGACTTCAAGCTATCGCCGCCAGCGCGATCATTTCGAGCCGCAGGACACCGACCCGCATGAGCAGCGGCGGTTGCGCGGCCTGCTGGAACAGATCGACTATTCGGCCTTCATCGCCAATCGCGAGGTGATCGGCCAGATGCTGCCGAAACTGGACGCGTCCATGTTCCAGAAGCTGGCCGTGCTGACCGCGACCGCGCGCGCCAAGTGGGTTTCCGAAGGACTGCGGCAGTCGGAATCCGGCGCGCCGTCCACGCCCGACCAGATCGCGCGACTGGCGACAGCCCGCACCGCCTATGAAGAACTGGCCGAGGCCTATGAGGGCCTGCGCCGCATGGTCGAGCGCGGCTACGTCGCGATTCGCTAGCCGATAGGCTGCGGCCGGGTCGCGATCGGCGCATCGGGGTCGGTGGACGGCCGCTCGGCGGCGGTCGGCTCCGGGCCGGGCGCGGGCGCGATCACAATCACGGGCGGCGGCGTGACCGTCGGCTGCGGCGCGGCGGCTGCGGGCGCCGGCGCAGAGGGCCGCGCGGCCGGGGTCGGGGTCGTGCGCGCCGGGGCGGCCCCGGTTGCGGCCGGCCTTGCGACGGGCGGGGCGGCGACCGGCGCGGGCGCCTCGACGACAGCTTCGGTCACCGGCGCGGGAACCGGCGCGGTCTCCGGCGCGACCGTTTCCGTCGCCGGGACGGGCAGCGCAGGCGCGGCCGCGGCGGCCGGTGCGGGCGCTTCAGGCGACGATCGGGTCCAGATCCAGGCGCCGAGGGCGAGGACGGTCACAGCGGCGACGGCGACCCCGGCAAAGAGCGGGACCCGGCTGGCCGGCTTGCGGCCGGGGCCGGCGGGCGGGACGGGCGACGCCGCAGGCTCCACTGCGGCGACGACGGGCTGGACCTGGGCGGGCGCTGGAACGGGCTGGGCCGGCTGTGCCGGCGCCGGCTCCATCGCGGGCAGGGGCCGGACGGTCAGGTCAGGCTTGGGAGCGGCGGCGGGCAGGGGAGGCGCCGCCTCGCGCGGCTCCGGCGCACGCGCCGCGGGCGGAACAGGGGTCGGAGCGGGAGCGGGCGCGCGCGCCGGCGCGGCGCGCGGGATCATCGAGCCGGTCAGGATGCCCGGCGTGAACTGCATGGGCGGCGTTTCGGGCAGGGGCGGCAGACCGCCGCCCTTCGGCAGCGGGCCGGCGCGGAAGACGGTCGCGGGCGGCCGGCCCCAGACCACGGGCCGGCGGAAGGGCTCAGGCGTGCCGTTGAGCTTCTTGTCGGTATCGGTGGGCATCAAAACTCCCGCGCAGGAACCGGCGCGCTACATCAAATGCGGAGAAGGGCCAAGGTGTCCGCCGATCTGGCCCGTTTCGTGACCCGCGGCGGAAGACCTCAGTTCTTCAGCCGGTATCCGGTCTTGAACATCCAGCCGACGATGGCCAGGCAGACCAGGAGGAAGCCCAGGGTCGCGGCCAGACTGGCCACGATGCCGACGTCGCCCGAGCCGTAGAAGGTCCAGCGGAAACCGGAGATCAGATAGACCACCGGATTGAACAGGGTGATGCTGCGCCAGACCGGCGGCAGCATGTCGATCGAATAGAAGGACCCGCCGAGGAAGGTCAGGGGCGTGACGACCAGCATGGGGATCATCTGCAGCTGCTCGAAACCGTTGGCCCAGATGCCGATGATGAAGCCGAACAGGCTGAAGGTCGTCGAGATCAGGATCAGGAAGGCCAGCATCTCGATCGGGTGCAGGATCTGCAGCGGCACGAACAGGGCCGCCGTCGCCAGGATGATCAGGCCGAGCACCGCGGACTTGGTCGCGGCCGCCCCGACATAGGCGATGACGATCTCGAGCGGGCTGACCGGCGCCGACAGCAGCTCGTAGATGGTGCCGGTGAATTTCGGGAAGTAGATGCCGAAGGAGGCGTTGAAGATCGACTGGGTGAACAGGCTCAGCATGATCAGGCCGGGCACGATGAAGGCGCCGTAGGGGACGCCGTCGATCTCGGTCATCCGGCTGCCGATGGCCGAGCCGAAGACGACGAAATAGAGGGCGGTCGTGATCACCGGAGTGACGATCGACTGCCAGACGGTGCGCAGGGCGCGCGCCATCTCGAACCGGTAGATGGCCCAGACGCCGTAGCCGTTGAAGGTCAGGCTGTTCATGCGGCGGCTCCCGTCGTCGTGTCCCCGACCTTGTCCCGGTGGACCAGGCTGACGAAGATGTCCTCCAGCGAGCTCTGGCTGGTGTGCAGGTCCTTGAAGGCGATGCCGAGGTCCGAGAGCTTGCGCAGCAGGGACGGCACGCCGGTCTTCTCGAGGTTGGAATCGAAGACGTATTCCAGCTCGTTTCCGTCGGCCTTCAGCGTCGGCGACCATTCGGCCAGGTCCGCCGAGATCGCGGCCAGGGTCTCCTGCAGGTTCAGCGTCAGGGTCTTCTTGCCCAGCTTCTTCATCAGGGTGGCGGTCTGTTCGACGAGGATCAGCTCGCCCTTCAGGATCACGCCCACCCGGTCGGCCATCTCCTCGGCCTCCTCGATATAATGGGTGGTCAGGATGATGGTGACGCCCTTGTCGCGCAGGCCGCGGACCAGGTTCCACATGTCGCGGCGCAGTTCGACGTCGACGCCCGCGGTCGGTTCGTCGAGGAACAGGATATCCGGCTCGTGGCTCAGGGCCTTGGCGATCATGACGCGGCGCTTCATCCCGCCGGACAGGGTCATGATCTTGTCGTTGCGCTTCTCCCAGAGGGACAGTTCGCGCAGGGCCTTCTCGACATGGGCGGGGTTCGGCGCCTTGCCGAACAGGCCGCGGCTGAAGGTGACGGTGGCCAGCACGGTCTCGAAGGCGTCGGTGGTCAGCTCCTGCGGCACCAGGCCGATCTTCGAGCGCGCCGCGCGATAATCCTTCTGGATGTCGTGGCCGTCGGCGACGACCGTTCCCGTTGTCGGGGTGACGATGCCGCAGACGATGGAGATCAGGGTCGTCTTGCCCGCGCCATTGGGCCCCAGCAGGGCGAAGATCTCGCCCTTGCCGATGGTCAGGTCGGTGGTCTTCAGGGCCTGCAGCCCCGACTTGTAGGTCTTGGTGAGACCCTGGATGGAAATAACCGGCTGCATACGCGCCCTCCCGAGACGCAGGCAGATATGCGTCCGCCTGTCGCACCTCAAGGGTCGCGGTGACCGGCGGAGCCATATTCCCTGCCGTGAGTTACGGTCGCCGTGCCGAACGTTCTCGCCCAGCTCCGCTCCCGCCTCGCCGACCTTGGCGAGTTCGGTCGTCGTCGATCACCCTTGTTGCGCCGGGTTCCACCGCTGCATGACCTGCTCGAATGGGCGGCGCGGGTCGGCTACGGTTCCCTTGGTTTTGTCTATCTGTCGGCGGGGGTGCTGACCCTGCTGGCCGCCACCGATCGCATACGGGACGCGGCCGGCTCCAAGGAGGCGACCTTCTGGTTGGCCGACCAGCCATTCGGGCGGGTGTGGCTGTTCCTCCTGGGATTGGGACTGCTGGCCTTCGTGCAGTGGTGCATCCTGCAGTCGGTGTTCGACGCCGACCATGAGGGCACGAACTGGAAGGGTCTGATGACACGGGCCAGTCACGCCGCCAGCGGCCTGTTCCACGGCATTCTGGCGGTGTCCGTCTTCGGGCTGCTGTATAACGATCCGGTCGATCCCAACGCGGTTGAAACGGCGGCCAATCAGGACAAGGCGGCCATGGTGCTTAGCCTGCCATTCGGCGACTGGCTGCTGATCGCGGTGGGACTCGGGATCATCGCCGCCGGGGTCAGCAATGTCGTCAACGGGCTGCGTCAGGACTTCACAAGAAAGCTGTCCTGTTCCGCCGAGGTCTGCCGCCGCGTCGCCCCCTTGGCCAAGGCGGGCAATGTCGCGCGAGGAGTCTCCTTCATACCGCTGGGAATCTTCGTGGTTCTGGGCGGCCTGCGTTCGCAGGCCTCGGAGGTGCGCAGCTTCGGCGCCGCGCTGGACGGGCTGGAGGCGCAACCCGGCGGGCCGTGGGTCCTCGCCTTCACCGCGCTGGGTTTGATGGCCTTCGGCGTCTTTTCCTTCATCGAGGCGCGGTTTCGTCGCATCCGACCGCCGCGCGACCTGAATCCGCTGGCTTGACGCGTCCGCCCGGAACCGGCGCCGTATTTGCCAGTTCAATCCTCGCCGGAGACCGACTCATGCTGATGCGAAGCCTTGCCGCCGCCCTCGTCCTGACGGGCGCCCTGTCCCTGTCGGCCTGCGTCACCGCGCCCGGCCCGGACGAGGTGCGCGCGCCGGCGCCGGCGCGGGCTGTCGATCTGGACCGCTTCTACAGCGGCCGCTGGCTGGAGATCGCCCGCCTGCCGATGGGACTGACGGACGGCTGCGTGGCCGGGGCCACCAACTATGTCGTGGTCAATCCGACGCGGGTGGACGTGCGCGACACCTGCCAGGTGGATACCCCGCAGGGTCGCGAGAAGGCGATCGGCGGGCGGGGCGAGATCATGGACCCCGGAACCAACGCCAAGCTGAGGGTCCGCTATGTCGGCGGCCTGATCACCTGGGATTACTGGGTGCTGGACCACGCCGAGGACTACAGCTGGTTCATCTCCGCCGACCCGACCTTCGACAAGCTGTGGATCTACACCCGGGAGGTTCCGGACGCCGCCGGACGTCGGGCGCTCGTCGCGCGCGCCGCCGCCCTCGGTTATGACGTCAGCCGTCTGGAGTTCCCCGCGTTCTGATCCCCCGCCCAAAGGCCGTTCCATGACCCGTCCGACATTGCTCGCCGCCTCCGTCCTGGTGCTCACGCTCGCGGCGTGCGGCGGCAATGAGGCGCTGGATCCCTCCGCCGGCTTCGGTCCCGATCCGACCTTGCCCCCGCCGCAGACGTCGCTGTTCCCGCAGGTCAATGTGGCCGAGGCGGTGGGCTGGCCGGAGGGCCGCATGCCGGTGGCGGCGCGGGGCTTCCGCGTCCAGGCCTTCGCGTCCGGCCTGGATCATCCGCGCTGGATCTATCGCCTGCCCAACGGCGATGTGCTGGTCGCCGAGAGCAATGCGCCGCCCAAGCCGGAGGGCAAGGAGGGCGGACTGCGGGGCTGGGCGCAGGGACTGTTCATGAAGAAGGCCGGGGCCCGGGCGCCCAGCGCCAACCGGATCACCCTGCTGCGCGACGCCGATGGCGACGGCGCCGCCGAGACCCGGACGGTCTTCCTCGAAAACCTGAGTTCGCCCTTCGGCATGGCCCTGGTGGGCGACACCCTCTACGTCGCCAACGCCGACGCCGTGGTCGCCTTCCCCTATCAGACGGGCCAGACGCGGATCACGGCGCCCGCGACCCGGCTGGCCGCCCTGCCCGCGGGCCGCAACCATCACTGGACCAAGAGCCTCGTCGCCAGCGCGGACGGGACGCGGCTGTATGTGGGGGTCGGCTCGAATTCCAACGTCGGTGAGAACAGCCTGGCCGAGGAGGAGGGCCGCGCCGCCATCCACGAGATCGACATCGCCACGGGCGCGGATCGCATCTTCGCCTCCGGCCTGCGCAATCCGGTGGGCCTGGCGTGGCAACCCGACAGCGGCAAGCTGTGGGTCTCGGTCAATGAGCGCGACGAACTCGGCAATGATCTGGTGCCCGACTATATGACGTCGGTGACGCCGGGGGGCTTCTACGGCTGGCCGTGGAGCTACTACGGCCAGATCGTCGATACGCGGGTCGAGCCGGCCAATCCCGCGATGGTCGCGCGGGCGTTGAAGCCCGACTACGCCCTGGGCGCCCATACGGCGTCGCTGGGACTGACCTTCGGCGAGGGCGGGCTGTTTCCCGTGCGGTATCGCGGCGGGGCTTTCGTCGGTCAGCACGGATCGTGGAACCGGAGGCCGCGCAACGGCTATCGCGTGATCTTCGTGCCGTTCACGGACGGCGTTCCGTCGGGGCCGCCGGAAGACATTCTGACCGGCTTCCTCAATGAGCAGGACCAGGCGATGGGGCGCCCCGTCGGGGTCCAGTTCGATCGGACGGGGGCCCTGCTGGTGGCCGACGATGTGGGCAATGTGATCTGGCGCGTCTCGCCGGCGGCCTGAGATCCGGACAGACAAAGGCCCCGGCGGAGCGATCCGCCGGGGCCTTGTTTTCAGCTGTTGTGCGCGATCAGCCGACCGGTTCGACGATGATCACCGGAGGGGTCGGCGCGGGCGCCGGTGTGGCGGGCGCCGGGGTCGCCGGGGCGGTGTTCAGGGTCGTGGTCGAAGGCGTGGCCGGGGCCGGCGTGTAAGCCTGCGGTCCGGTCGGCGCGGCCGGAGCCGGGGTGGCCACCCGGGGCGCGACGCTCGGGGCGGCCGGGGCGCGGACCGCCTCACGGCGCGCCGGAGCGGGGGCGGCCGGACGAAGCGGGGCGGACTCGCGAACCACCGGGGCCGCTGCCGGGCTGGCGGCGACCGGCTCGGGCGTCGAAGCGGTTGTCAGCGGAGCCGCGGCGACCTCGGTCGGCGTGGCCGACAGCACCGGGGCGGTCAGGGCGGGCTCGGCCAGGGGCGCGGTCGCCTCTTCCGGACCCTGCATCAGCATCATGGCGCCGATGCCGCCGAGCGCCAGAACGGCGACGGGGGTCAGGATCATCCAGGTCCTGATCTTGCCCTGACCGCCGCGCGCCTTGCCGCGACGGGCGTAGACGGGGACGAAGGGTTCGTCGTGCGTCAGGTCGGCGCGCGGCGCTTCGATGCGGTCGCCATAGGGTTTGGTTTGGTCGACGGGATAGGTCACGGACATGTTGTTCCTCCAGAAAACTCGGGGAAGAAACAGGTCAGCGAGATCGCGGTTCCGCGATTTCTGAATGGCCCTAAAGAAACACCGTTGCCGC
>CAYNNT010000099.1:0-10142 GCA_964398675.1 uncultured Brevundimonas sp. | reverse complement strand
CTGTGTCGCTGTAGGGCGTCCGGGGGAGTTCAATCATGTTCGGTGGCGTCTTCGTCTTCATTCACCGCAATGCGCGCGTCGCGCTTGCGGTCGGTATCGTCGCAGCGGGCGTCAGCGCCGCCAGCGTCATCGGCTGGATCACCGCGCCCGTCGCCTGACCGCCGTAACGGACCGTTTCGCTCAGTCCATGCTCCCGGCGTCCCGAGGGGTCGCCGGAGAGGCCGTGCGCGCAGGCCAGACGATGCCGGCGATCAGCGACAGCAGAACCGCATCGCCCCACACATAATAGGCCGAGACATAGGCCCATTGCTCCAGTTCGTGGAAGCGGACGAAGGTCAGGTGGTTGGCCATGAGCAGGAATTGGAAGGCTGACGCCCAGATGGTCCACTGGCGCTTCGAATAGAGGGCCAGATACAGCAGGAACAGCAGGGTCGCGCCGTCGAGCCCGATGATCACCCAGGGCGGGTTGAGGGAGTCGAAGGGCGCGAGCGTCGAACCGATCCAGACCAGGACCAGAGCGCCCGCTGTCGAACGTTCCCACCCGCCGCCGCGCCAGATCGCCAGCGCGGCGGACACGATGAGCAGGGCCAGGGAAACCGCATAGATCGGCGACATGTCCCTGGCATCGCCAAATCAGGAAACGAGTGCAAGTCCCATGGGCCGTGGGAGGGGGTCGTCCACCTTCTCCATTCCGCCCATCCGGACCCCGCGGTAGGAGGTGTTGCGTTTCACCTCGGCCAGGGCCTCGTGGAGCGTGACCATCGCGCGCTGCGCCCCGACCTGGGCCGTGACCGCGTCTGCCAGGGCGTCGAAGGCCGCCTGTCCCACGGTGGATGAAAGGCCGGCCTCGCGGCGGCTTCGGGTCAGGGACTGGGCCAGTCGCCCGAGCTGGTTGACGGCTTCATCCTGGCTGGCTTCGGCCTGGAACAGGTCCGTCGCCAGGCGCGCGACAACGGTCGCGGCATGTTCGCTGCGTTTCATTCGCTCACCTATTCTTGAAAGCGACGCGGCTCAGTCGCCGTAGCGGATGCCTTGCAGAAGGAAGGCGAACCGTTCCGCGCCAATGACGCTCGTCAGGACCAGTGCGGCTACTGCTGCAATGGTGAAGACAAACAGGACGCGTCGGAGGACCTCATGTCCGACTCCGAGGGCTGGAAGCCGGAATCCAGCAGGGCCGCCCCGATATGCAGGATCTCCCTGAAGGTGGCTTCCGGCGAGAGGAACGCCGCCTGTTTGCGGGTCCCGCCCACCAGATGGTTCACCATCATCTGTTTCACGGGCGTATCGGCCAGTGAGAGAAGTACGGTCTGAAGCTGCTTCCAGCTGATGGGGGGCAACTGCCCTTCGGTATTGGTCATGGATGGCCCCTTTCGCCAGGACAGAAGGGGCCGTTGCGGCATCGGCGGCGATTGGGGCCGGTTCGGATACCGAGTCATTCGGAACAGGTTGTTCCGCCACAAGCAGGAGGGCGGCGTCGACCCGTCCTGAGGCGTTGAGCTTGCGTGCGGCGTTTTCGCAATGACGATCGACGGTCGAGGGCTTGATGCCCAGGCAGCGGGCGATCTGCTTGGAGTTCATGTGCGCATGGACGAGGCGGAGGCACTCGCGCTCACGGTCGGTCAGTCTGTCAGTGCGGCTCGGCATCAGCAGCCCCCCGGCTCTGACGTCAGATTAATCATGAGAACGGATTCACCGAAACGGTGAAAGCGTTCGCCGCGCACAATCGGCGCTTGTCGGCGGTGAAAACTGTCTGGAGTGGGACGAAATCGCGATGGAGGCCTGACCGAGAATCGAACTCGGGTGCAAGGATTTGCAGTCCTCTGCGTAACCACTCCGCCATCAGGCCCTGGGTCGAAAAAAACGACCGCGCCATCGCGAGGGGCGTTCGCTATCAGATCGGATTGTCCCCCGCAACGCACAGACCTATAAGCGCGCCAGATTTCCCGGATTTCACCGGGCGCCCATAGCCGCAGGATCGTCGCTCCATGGATTTCGCCGCCGCCCGCAAGGTCATGGTCGACAGCCAGGTCCGCGTGAATGATGTCACAGACCGTGCGCTGCAGGCGGCGCTCCTGGCTGTGCCGCGCGAGCGGTTCCTGCCGGCCGGGCGCGCCTATTCCGCCTATGCCGAGATCGAGCCGGAGATCGCGGGCGGCCGTCGGCTGATGCTGGCGCGCGACCTGTCGAAACTGTTGATGGCGCTGGATGCGCGGCCGGGCGAGACGGCCCTGGCGATCGCCGGACCCTATGCCGCCGCGGTGCTGACCCGTCTCGGCCTCGAGGTGACGGCCCAGGAATCCGACGGCTCCGTGTTTGAGGTGGTCGGCGAGGTGCTGGCGGAAGAGGGCGTCAGGACGGCGACGGCGCCGCTGAACACGCCGACGGCCGGCGGCTATGACATCATCGTCTGTGAAGGCGCGGTCCCCGGACGGCCGGAGGCGTGGCTCGACGTCCTGAACGTCGGCGGGCGAATGGCGGTCGTCGAGCGCGCCGGTCCGGTGGGCAAGGCGGTGCTCTATGTGCGCGGCGAGCAGGGGGTGTCCCGGCGGGAACTGTTCAACGCCGCGCCGCCGATGCTGGCGGAACTCTCGCCCCTCCCCATCTTCGCGCTGTAGGATCGCAGACCTCGACGGACTTTCCCGGCGGGTGCGTGAAAAAAACTTAACTGGCGCGGGCGCAAACCGTCCCGCATCAGACCTATGAGATACGAAGGGCGCGCTTCCCCGCGCCAGGCAGGAACAGACATGCTGAAACGTACGCGCGCGCTCGCCTCGGTCGCCGTCATCGCCGTGATCACCGGCATGGGCGCTCCCGCGTGGGCGGAAACGCTGAGGGACGCGCTGGCCCTGGCCTATCAGACCAATCCGTCGCTGCTGGCCCAGCGCGCCAACCAGCGGGCGCTGGATGAGTCGATCGTCCAGGCGCGCGCCGGACTGCGTCCCCAGCTCGATGTCACCGTGAGCGCCAACTATGCCCGCGACTACAGCGGCGCTGCCTTCGGCAATCCGGACAGCGACACCGCCGGCGCCAGCATCGGCCTGTCCCAGACGCTGTGGTCGGGCGGCCGCATCGGCCATGGCATTTCGGCGGCAGAGGCCAACATCCTGGCCGGACGCGAGAACCTGCGCGACATTGAACAGACGGTTTTGGCATCGGTGATCCAGGCCTATGCCGACGTCATCCGCGACGGCGAGATCCTGGCCATTCGCCAGTCGAACCTCGGCGTGCTGCAACGCCAGCTCGAGGAGGCCTCCGCCCGTTTCGAGGTCGGCGAGATCACCCGCACCGACGTCGCCCAGTCGGAATCCCGTCTGGCGCAGTCCGAGGCCGATCTGGCCAATGCCCGGGCCCAGCTGTCCGTGTCCCGCGCGGCCTATGCCGCGGTTGTCGGCCAGGCGCCGGGCGAGCTGGCGCCGATGCCGGTGCTGCCGGGCATCCCGACCGATTTCGACGCCGCCCTCGACGTCGCCCTTGCGGACAATCCCTCCATCCGTTCGGCGGCCTACAGCCAGCGCGCGGCTGAGGCCAATGTGGCTGCGGCGAAGGCGGAATATATGCCGTCCGCGCGGCTGACGGCCTCCTACGGCGGCTCCGCCTCCGACCTCGACCGCGTGGGCGATATCGCCGACAACACCCGTTTCCAGGCCGGCGCGACCGTCTCGGTGCCGCTGTTCACCGGCGGGCTGAACAGTTCGCGCGTCGCCCAGGCGCTGGAACGCGCCAATGTCGCCCAGATCAATGTCGAGGGTGAGCGCCGCAACACCCTGCAGGCGGTCAGCTCGGCCTATGCCCAGTCGATCTCGTCCCGCGCGACGCTCCAGGCCGGCGAGGAAGCCGTGCGGGCCGCGACCGTGGCCGCCGAAGGCGTGCGGCAGGAGGCGCAGGTCGGCCTGCGCACCACCCTGGACGTGCTGAACCAGGAGCTTGAGCTGCGCAACGCCCAGATCACCCTGGCCAGCGCCCGTCGCAATGAATACGTCGCCCAGGCCAGCCTGCTGGCCGCCATGGGCCGGCTGGAAGGCGCGGATCTCGACGCCGCCCTGGCCGTCTATGACCCGGTCGCCAACTACAACCGGGTGCGGAACCGCGGGGGCCTGCCGTGGGACGGCGTGATCGAGACGATCGATCGTCTCGCCGCGCCGCCGGTCGTTCCCGCGAACGACGCCGCTGACGCGCCGATCGACACCCAGCTCAAGTCTGATGTGGTGATGACGGCGCCGCGCGACTGACGATCCCAAGGTCGCCTGTCGCGCGACTGTGGGCGCGTCCGTTAACCTGACAGGCGAAAAACGCCCGTTGATTCCAGCGGGCTGAGATGCGACGACATGGTGTGGGAGGGGTGTCCACTTCCTTGCCGCAATTCGAATTGATCGTGCGTTCGCCGCGCACCCCGGGGTTTCGATATGACCGACCAGACCGCCCAGGAACCGACGATGGAGGAAATCCTGGCGTCGATCCGCCGGATCATTTCCGAAGACGACGCTCCGGCAGAGGCCGCGCCGGTCGCCGCTGCGCCCGAACCCGCGCCGGAGCCCGAACCCGTCGTCTCGTCCGCACTGATGGATGAAACGCCGTCGATGGAAGAGCCGCATGCCTCTGAAGAGGATGTGCTGGAACTGACCGACCCCTATGAGGCCCCGGCCGCCGAGAGCCTGGGCGACCTTGATATCTCCGCCGCCGAACCCTTCCCCAGTGCGCCGGTCGCTGAGTCGGTGTTCGTCGAGGAGCCGGTTGAGGCCCAAGCGCCCCAGCCCGCGCCGGCCTATGACAGCCTGGTCGGCGACAGCGCCGCAGCCAGCGCCGCGTCGGCCTTCGCCGGCTTCGCCTCCTCTATCCGCAAGCCTGATCCCATTGAAACCATGGGCGGCTCCGGCCCGACCGTCGACGAACTGGCCCGCAGCCTGCTGCGGCCGATGCTGAAGGAATGGCTCGACGCCAATCTGCCGGCCATCGTCGAGGCCCAGGTACGCAAGGAAGTCGAACGCATCGCCCGCAACGCCGGCTGACTTCACCCGCGACCCGATCAAGGCTAGATCATTCCGGGGCGGCTCCAGTCGGGGCCGCCCTTTCTCTTTGTCTGAAGACCCTCCCCATGCTCGACAAGACCTTCGACCCGACCGCCGCCGAACCCCGCCTGTATGCGATGTGGGAGGACAGCGGCCTGTTCGCGCCGCGCGACGCCACGGCCACTGACGGCGCGGCGGATGCCTATTCGATCGTGATTCCGCCGCCGAACGTGACCGGCTCGCTGCACATCGGCCATGCGCTGAACAACACCCTGCAGGACATTCTGGCCCGCTATCACCGGATGCGCGGCAAGGCGGTGCTCTGGCTGCCCGGAACGGACCACGCCGGCATCGCCACCCAGATGGTGGTCGAGCGCCAGCTGGCCGCCGCGGGCAACATCAGCCGACGCGACATGGGCCGGGACGCCTTCGTGGCCAAGGTCTGGGAATGGAAGGCCGAGTCGGGCGGGACCATCGTCCAGCAGCTGCGCCGGCTGGGCGCGTCCTGCGACTGGAGCCGGGAGCGGTTCACCCTCGACGAAGGCCTGAACGCCGCTGTCCGCAAGGTCTTCGTGCAGCTGCACAGGGACGGGCTGATCTATCGTGACAAGCGGCTGGTGAACTGGGACCCGCATTTCCAGACGGCGATCTCGGACCTCGAGGTCGAGCAGCGTGAGATGGACGGCCACTACTGGCATTTCGCCTATCCGCTGGCGGATGGCGTGACCTATGAGCATCCGGTCGCCTTCGACGAGGACGGCAAGGCGACGGAATACGAGACGCGGGACTATATCGTCGTCGCCACGACCCGGCCCGAGACCATGCTGGGCGACACCGGCGTGGCGGTGCATCCGGACGACGCGCGCTATGCGGGGCTGGTCGGAAAGTGCGTGACCCTGCCGATCGTCGGGCGGCGCATTCCGATCGTCGCCGACGACTACGCCGACCCGGCCAAGGGTTCGGGCGCGGTGAAGATCACCCCGGCGCACGACTTCAACGACTTCCAGGTCGGCAAGCGGGCCGGGCTGGCGGCGCTCAACGTCATGGACGCTTTCGGTCGCATCACGGCGGCCGATACGCCCGACGTGCCCGCCGACTACGCAGGCATGGACCGCTTCGCCGCCCGCAAGGCCATCGTCGCCCGGGCCGAGGAAGACGGCTGGCTGAAGGAGATCGAAAAGACCCGCCACGTGATCCCGCACGGCGACCGCTCCGGCGTCGTCATCGAGCCGTGGCTGACGGACCAGTGGTACGTCGACGCCCACACGCTTGCGCAACCGGCCATCAGGGCGGTGGAGCAGGGCGACACGGTCTTCGAGCCGAAGAGCTACGAGAAGATCTATTTCGAATGGCTGCGCAACATCGAGCCCTGGTGCATCTCGCGCCAGCTGTGGTGGGGCCACCGCATCCCGGCCTGGTATGACGCGGACGGCAACATCTATGTCGCCGAGAGCGAGGCCGAGGCCGTGGCCCAGGCCGGCGGCAAGCCGCTGACCCAGGACGAGGACGTGCTGGACACTTGGTTCAGCTCGGCCCTGTGGCCGTTCTCGACCATGGGCTGGCCGGAAAAGACCGAGGACTTGAGCCGCTTCTATCCGACCAGCGATCTGGTGACGGCGGCGGATATCATCTTCTTCTGGGTGGCCCGGATGATGATGATGGGACTTCACTTCATGGATGAGGTTCCGTTCAGGCGGGTCATCATCAATGGCCTGGTCCGCGACGAGAAGGGCCAGAAGATGAGCAAGTCGAAGGGGAACGTCATCGACCCCCTCGGCATCATCGACGAGCTGGGCGCCGACCCGCTGCGCTTCACCATGGCCATTCTGTCGGGCACGCGCGACATCAAGTTGTCGAAACAACGCATTGAAGGCTATCGCAACTTCGGCACCAAACTGTGGAACGCCGCGCGCTTCTCGCAGATGAATGAGGCGAAGCGGGTCGGAGGCTTCGATCCCGCGACCGTGGACCAGACCATCAACCGCTGGATCCGCGGCGAGCTGACCAAGGCCGAGCGCGGGGTCAGCGAGGCGATCGAGGGCGGCCGTTTCGACGACGCGGCCTCGGCCCTGTACCGGTTTGTCTGGAACGTCTTCTGCGACTGGTATCTGGAACTGGCCAAGCCGGTGTTCATGGGCGCCGATGAGGCCGCGAAGGCCGAGACCCGGGCGATGACCGCCTGGACGCTCGACCAGACGCTGAAACTGATGCACCCGATCATGCCCTTCATCACCGAGGAGCTGTGGGACAAGCTGGCCGGCGAGGGTGCGGCGCGCAGCGAGGCGACCCTGATCGGCGCGGCATGGCCGGCGCTGCCGGACAGCTTCATCGATGCGGCGGCCGAGGCCGAGATCGGCTGGCTGGTCGATCTGGTCACCGAAATCCGCCAGCTGAAGGCCGAGATGAATGTGCCGCAGGGCGCCAAGCCCGGCCTGTCCTTCATCGCCCCGGACGGGGTCACGGCCGGGCGGATTGCGCGGCACCGCGACCTGATCCTGACCCTTGGCCGGGTTTCGGACCTGTCGACGGTCGAGGCGGCGGCCGAGGGGGCGGTGACCTTCGTCTCCGGCGGCGCCACGGCCGCCCTGTCGCTGGCGGGGATCATCGATCTGACGGTCGAGCGGGCCCGCCTGGGCAAGGAAATCGCCGTCTTCGACAGCGACATCGGCCATTTCAACAAGAAGCTGGGCAATCCCAACTTTGTGGATCGCGCCGCGCCCGAGGTGGTCGAGGAACAGCGCCAGAAGCTGGCGGAGGCGGAGGCCGGAAAGGCGAAGCTGCAGGCGGCGCTGGCGCGGCTGGACGCGGTGGGGTGAGGACGCGGCTCGACCAGCTGCTGGTCGCGCGCGGGCTGGCGGAGAGCCGGGCGCGGGCGAAGGCGGCGATCGAGGCCGGGGGCGTGACGGTTGACGGCGCGCCCGCAAGGGCCGCGTCCCAGGCCGTGGCCGCAGATGCCGTCGTCGTCTATGCCGACGCCCATCGCTGGGTCGGTCGCGGCGCGTTGAAGCTGGACCACGCCCTGACCCTGTGGCCGGTGGCGGTCGAGGGCCGGACGGTGCTGGATGTCGGCGCCTCTACGGGCGGCTTCACCGAGGTCTGCCTGTCACGCGGGGCGGCGCGGGTGTTCGCCGTGGATGTCGGCTCGGGCCAGTTGCATGCGCGCGTGGCGGCGGACCCGCGGGTGATCAATCTGGAGCAGACGGATGCGCGCGATCTGTCGCCGGTGCTCCTTCCCGAGGCGCCGTCGCTGATCGTCTGCGACGCCAGCTTCATCGGCCTGGCCAAGGTGCTGCCCGTCGCCCTGTCGCTGGCCGCGCCCGGCGCCGATCTGGTCACCCTGGTCAAGCCGCAGTTCGAGGCGACGGGGCCGGGCGGAACGAAGAAGGGCGTGGTCAAGGATCCTGCCGCACAACAGGCGGCCCTGGCGGCGGTCTGCGACTGGCTGGAAGGCGAGGGGTGGGCTGTGCAGGCGACCGCCGAGAGCCCGATCACCGGCGGCGACGGGAATGTGGAGTTCCTGTTGTGGGCGCGGCGGGGCGGCTAGCTGGCAAGGCGCCGCAGGCGGCGACCCTCCCCACCACACTTCCTGTGGTCCGCCTCCCCATTGCTGCGGGAGGAGACGCTGCGGCGCTCAGCAGCGAGCCGCCGCGCGGCGAGTGTAGCGCCCCCCCCAAAAGGAAAAACCCCCGATGGATTGCTCCACCGGGGGTCTCCGTCACGCCGCCGATCGACAGGGGGGCTGAAAATTAATCGGCGACGTAATTCTGTCAGCAGGCCTGCTGGTAGCGCGTGACCGTGCGGCCGTACCGGTCGCGGCTGTGGACGGCGACGGGGCGGCAGTCGGACTGGTAGCGATCGTCCGACTGGTACTGGTAGCCGCGGTCGTCGTAGCGGTCGTCGTAGCCGTAGCCGCCATTGCCCTGGCTGCTGTAGCCGCGGTCCTCGTAGCGATAGCGACCGGAGTCGCCGTAGCGGGAGTCGCCGTAGCCGTACTGGACGTGGCCGCTGCCGTTGCAGTCGCGGGCCGAGTCATTGCCCACGGCGGCGCCAAGCGCGCCGCCGATGACCGCGCCGAGCACGCTGCCTTCGGTCCGACGGCCACGAGCGCCCAGCTGGGAGCCGAGAACAGCGCCGAAGGTCGCGCCGACGGCGGCGCCGGTTCCCTGACGGTTGCGGCGTTCACTGCGGCAATAGTCGTAGCCGGAGCGGTCGTACGATTGTCCGTAGGACCGGTCGTAGCCGTAGTCCGGCTGGCGGTCGTAGCCATAGGGCTGGCTGCTGTAGCCGCCATAGGCCTGGGGCGCGCCCTGGTAGCTGTAGGCCTGGGCCGAGGCGGCGGCCGGGGTCAGCATCAGGCCGGCCGCGGCGAGGGCGGCGGCGCCGAAGGCGGTCTTGAGGGGCAGACGGGCGAACATCGGCATCATCCTGGCTGAAGGGCGGGCGCCGGAGGTCGACGCCTGTGCTTGTGATGACGAGGAATAGGCCAGCGAAACTGAACGGCCTTTGATCGGACCGTTCATCTTCGTTCAGGTTTCGCCGGAAGCCGGGCGCCTCTGGAGGCGGCGCGAAATCTGGGCCCGGACGCAATCGCGTCCGAACCGATTTCGCTCTAGAAGCGGCCGATGACGGAGACGCTGACCATCAGCCGCGTGGGCGGGCAGGGCGACGGGATCGCCGAAACGCCGGCGGGGCCGGTGTTCGTACCCCTGACCCTGCCGGGTGAGACCGTGCGGGGCGAGGTGCGCGACGGGCGGCTCGAAGGGGCCGAGATCGTGACCGCCAGCCCGGAACGGATTGCGCCGGTGTCGCCCCACTACGGCGACTGCGGTGGCTGTTCGCTGCAGCACTGGGCGGCCGGACCTTATCTGGACTGGAAGCAGGAACAGGTGCGGCTCGCCCTGGCGCGCGAGCGAATCGAGACGGAGATCGAGGCGACGGTGGCCGTGCCGCCGGGCACGCGTCGGCGACTGGCCTTGCATGCCCGGCGCGGCGAGGACGGGCGGGTCGTGCTGGGGTTCAAGGCGCGCAAGAGCTGGCGGCTGGTCGAGGTGACCGCCTGTCCGGTGGCCGATCCGCGGCTGGTGGCGGCCTTTCCGGCCCTGGCGCGGCTGGCGGAGGCGTTTCTGGAGCATCCCA
>CAYNNT010000098.1:0-10421 GCA_964398675.1 uncultured Brevundimonas sp. | reverse complement strand
GGCGTGATCGGCTCGATATAGGTGGCGTCGGCCACCTCCGGGTCGGTCATGATGGTGGCCGGGTTGGAATTGACCAGCACCACCCTATATCCCTCGGCCTTCAGCGCCTTGCACGCCTGCACGCCCGAATAGTCGAACTCGCACGCCTGTCCGATCACGATCGGCCCGGCGCCGATGATCAGGATCGACTGGATGTCTGTGCGTTTGGGCATGGGCTACTCAGTTCGTCACGACCGCGCACTCCCAGCCGTCATAGTCCAGCTGGAAGGCCGCGGCCCAGGATTGCATCATGGAGGAGACCGGGGTGAAGGAGGCCTCGTCCACGGACATGGTCGTCTCGAGGATGGTGCAGTCGTCCTGACCGCGGGTCAGGAAACCGGCCCGGCGCGCGACCTCGTTCAGGTCGTCGTGGTCGCCTTCGCCATAGAAGTAGAACAGCGTGTGCCGCGGGGTCACGCCCGAGTCGCCGTGCTCGGCCAGCGTCGCCCGAATCATGGCGTCGCGCTCTTCGTGCGGGACCTCATCTTCAAGCACGGGCTGTCACGCTCCTTGCGCGCGCGAACCCGCCAGCGGCTGTGACGCCGCGCGGGCCGGTCGGGTTGTCGGTTAAGCGGCCCGTCTAAAGACGGGCGGGCAGGGGGGCAAGCGATTATCCGCTGATGTCGCGTCCGCCGGAATGAAATGAACAAGGCTTCACTTGCCGTCTCGTCAGGAGTGGCGGATCAGTGATCGGCAACGTCACCCCGGACAAGCCCATGACCCGCCGTCTCGCCCTCCTGTTCTGCCTCGCCCTCTTCGCCGCCGCTCCGGTTCAGGCCCAGGAGGCGCCGGTGGCGGACACCCTCGCGGCCGCCATGGAGGGGCAGGCCGTCCCGGCGCTCGGCGTGCTGGTGATCCGTGACGGGGTGGTCGTCGACCAGGCGGTCCGCGGCGTTCGCTCGATGGAGGACGGGGCTCCCGCGACCGTCAATGACCGCTGGAACCTGGGATCCGACGGCAAGGCGATGACGGCGACCATGGTCGCAAGGCTGGTCGAACGCGGCCTTCTGCGGTGGGACGCACCCCTGTGGGAAATGCTGCCGGAGCTGGCGGCGGACATGCGGCCCGAGTACCGCGACGTCACCCTTCTGGAGCTGATGTCCCATCGCGCGGGCCTGCCCGAGAACCTCGGCGACATGTCCGATTTCCAGACCTTTTTCACCGATCCGCGGCCGCTGCCGGAACAGCGGCTGGCCTATCTGCGCCGGGCCGTGGCCGAGGCGCCGATCGGGCCCGCGCGGGGCGAGGCCAGCTATTCCAACACCGGCTTCATCCTCGCCGGGGCCATCGCCGAACGGGTGACCGGCAAGCCCTATGCGGACCTGATGCAGCAGGAGGTCTTCGCGCCGCTGGGGATGACCTCGGCCACCTATGACCAGACGCCCGACACGGGCGAGGCCGTCGGCCATATCGAGGGTCGGGTGGCCATCGAGACCGAAGGCAATCCGGAGATGCTCACCCCGGCGGGCGGCGTGCGGATGACCCTCGCCGACTGGGCCCGGTTCTGCCTCGAACATCTGGCCGGTGAGGAAGGCCGGGGCGTGTTGCTGTCGGCCGACACCTACCGCGTACTGCATACGCCCCAGGGGGACACGGTCTTCGCGCTCGGCTGGGGCGCAGCGCCGCAGATTGCGGGCCGGGTTGGGCCCGTGCTGACCCATGGCGGCTCGGACGGCACCTGGTTCGCCTTTGTGGCCCTGTTCCCCGGCAGCGGGAACGGCGTCCTGGTTGTGGCCAACGCCGCCGACAGCATGGGCGGAGACGCCGCGGTCATGTCGGCGGCCCGCGCCTTCATCCTGGCTCTGGCTCCCGAGGCGCAGGCCGCGCCCTGAGGTCCGGCCGCCGCCCTTCGGACATGAAAAAAGGGGCGGATCGCGAGAGCCGCCCCTTCGTTCTGCCGGTCTGAAGATCAGAACGGGCGGTAGTTCAGGCCGATGAAGAAGCGGCGGCCGTAGGGGTCGAAGTTCGAGTACAGGGTCGTGCCCAGGTAGGGGGCCTGTTCGGCGTCGAAGGCGTTGACCACCCCGGCGCGGATCGACAGGTCGTCGCGGGCATTCCAGCGGACGGTGAAGTCGTGCCGCGTGAAGTTGCGCGTATCCAGTTCCTCGAAGGTGCGGGCATCCGCGTTCACGACGGCATCGCGGATCTGGACGATGTCCTGGGCCGTCTGCCAGTCAGCCGTCCAGTTCACGCTCCAGGTGTCGTTCGGCGCATAGGTCAGCGACGAGGTGAAGCGGACCCGCGGGTAGAACAGGCTGCTGGCCAGTTCGTCGAAGTCCGCGGGATCATCGGCATTCAGGAACTGCTTCTGGTCGATCAGCCAAAGGCCGCCGATCGAATAGTCCAGCCGGCCCAGGTTGCGGCCCGTCACTTCGTCCAGGTCCATCGAGTAGCGCGCGGTGAAGTCGAGGCCGCGGGTCTCCAGCGATGCGTAGTTGACCGAGCCCTCGATGAAGCCGCCGATCGGATCGCCGATCGGGGCGCCGATGCCGAACGGGATGTCCGGGTTGTTGCGGAAGATGGTGGCGCAGGCCGCGCTGTTCAGCGACGGGCCGCTGACGCAGTTGGCCGCCGCCGTCGCCGCCGAAACCGCCGAGATCACCTGGTCGATCTTGATCTCGTAATAGTCGAGGACCAGCGAGAAGTTCGGAATGAAGCGGGGACGCAGCACCGTCGAGAAGGTGAAGCTGTCCGACTCCTCCGGCGTCAGGAACGGGTTGCCCCCGAACACGCCGGCGACGCCCGAGGTGTAGTCCGGGGTGAAGTCGTCGGCGTTGGTCGCGGTGGCGCCGGCGAAGTCGAAGCTCAGGCCCTGGGCCTGGGCCAGCGACGTACAGTTGGCGATGCGGTTTTCACGCGTCTCGACGTCCTGGGCTGCGATGTTCAGCGTGGCGCAGGGGTCGACGACGTTGTTCAGGAAGGTTTGTCCGAACGGAGAGAAATTCTCCGCCAGGTCGGGCACGCGCACCGAGGTGTTGAAGCTGGTCTTGAAGGCGATGTCCGCGATCGGGCGGTAGACCAGGTTGACGCCATAGACGTCCACGTCCCCGACCGTGCTGTAGTCGGCGTAGCGATAGGAGCCGCTCAGCTCGGCGTATTCGCCCAACCAGCTGTCACGGAACAGCGGGATCGACAGCTCGGCGAAGAGTTCCTCGCTGGTGTATTCGACATAGGGGAAGTCAGGACCGCTGTTGAGGAACAGCAGCGGACGCCCGGCGGTGTCGCGGTCGCGGCCGGTGGCCTCGGTCGCTTCACGCCGGTATTCGGCGCCGACGGCCAGACCGATCGAGCCGGCGCCCCAGAGGTCCCACAGATTGGCGGAAACCGAAGCGATGGCCTGCTCCTGCTCGTTGCGCTCGGTCACGCCGATGGCGGCGTCGATGAACTCGAGAGCCTCGGCGCTCTGGTTGCCCTTGCCGAAGACGTTGAGCGGCGAGCATTCCGCGATCGAGCGGCGGCCGTATTCCGTATCACGCAGGTCACCCGGGCCGGCCGGGCCCTGATCAAGGGCGCCGTTCGGGGCGCCCTGGGCTGCGAGCAGCTGGACGCGGCAGACGATCTCGCCGGGACGGCCGTTGACGATGCCGGCGGTATCGAAGACAGCGTCGGCGGCCATGGCGAAGCGTTGGCTGTCGGTGCCGCGCTCACGGTTCTCAACCTCGACCTCGCCGTAGGTGTAGCCGATGTCCCAGTTGATATCGCGGATGAAGCCGATGTCGTCGTTCGAACCGCGCACGCCGGCGACAAAGCGGGTCAGTTGCCGGGTGTTGTCCTGGGTGCGGTCCGGTCCGAACATGCTGTGGCGGGCGTTGCGCAGCAGGATCGGGGCCAGGGGCTGACCGGGCGCGGTCTGGGTCGGCTCGGAATAGGGCGTGACCAGGTTGGTCGTGATCGCGTCCTTGACGTTCTGCGGCAGGAAGGCGTTGTCGGTGTAGCGCAGGTCGAAGTTCGCAACGTTGTAGATCGGGTTGGCCGATCCGGCGCTGTACGAGTTGACCAGGTCGATGTCGTAGAAGGTCGGCTGCGACAGGTCGAAGGTGTCCTCGGTGACGTATTTGGCCTCGGCGTAGAAATCGATGCTGTCGGTGATGGCGAAGGTCCCGCCGGCCTGGAAGCGCGCAGATTCCGAGCGCGGAACGCGCGACCCGGTGCTGAATTCGGCCGGATTTTCACCGTCGCCGCCGATGTTGTAGGGGCGACTGATGCCGGTTTCGCCGACGCGCTGGCCGAAGTCGGCCAGGCGGGCGGTCGAGCCCTCGTACCAGTAGGTCTTGCCGGGGGTCACGGCGAAGCAGTTGGGGCTGTAGGAGAAGCCGAAGGCGGCACCGGTCCCCGAGAAGCAGTCTTCGTAGGGCACGTTCGGATTGTTGAGCGGGCTCGGTTGCTGGACGTTGGCCAGGGTGGTCTGGCCCCACCGCGGACGATCCAGGCGGCGCACGCCGGTGAACAGGCGGGCGTCCACGATACCGTCGGACCGGGCGTTGGTCGGATCCGCATCGACGCCGAGGCGGACCGGCGCGTCGCGCAGCCAGTCGATGTCCAGCGAGGTGACTTCGTCGACCTCTTCATACTCGCCGTGCAGGTAGACGTTCAGCCGGTCGTCGAACAGGTTGGCGCCGGCGAGGGCCGAGATGCGGCGGTTGGCTTCGCCGTTCTGGTTGATCATGCCGTAGTTGGCGTCGATCTCGAGGCCTTCGAAATCATCGCGCAGAATGAAGTTCAGCACGCCCGAAACAGCGTCAGCGCCGTAGACTGAGGCGGCGCCGCCGGTGACGATCTCGATGTTCTCGATCAGCAGGCGCGGGATGGTGTCCACGTCGACGGACAGCTGTCCGCCGCTCGAACCGATATGACGGCGACCGTCGACCAGGGTCAGGGTCCGGTTCGAGCCCAGGCTGCGCAGGTTCGGCAGCGACAGGCCGCCATCACCCAGGCCGCTGCCGGTGGTGTCGGACGGAACGACGGAGTTGGACAGGGCGGGAATGGTGGCCAGGTAGTCGATGACCGTCGTCTGGCCCGTGGTCAGCAAGTCCTCGCGCTGGACCTGGATCAGCGGCGTCGGCGAATTGGTCGGGTCGCGGCGAATACGCGAACCCGTGACGACGACTTCGTCGAGTTCAGAGGAATCATCCTGGGCATCGGCGGCGCCCGGCGCAGTATTGAGCGGTTCCTGGGTCGGCGCAGTCTGGGCCCAGACGGGCGCGGAGACGGCCATCACACCTGCCAACACTGTGGAGGCCAGCAGTCGGTTACGCATAACAATCATTTTTAGCTCGCTTGTGAGTGACAGACATCCGCTCCCCCAAGCCAGATACCTGCCACAAACCCAACACAGATGTGTCGGTCAAGCGTTGCAATAACAAAATGAACTATATTACGACGTTATTCATTTCACGGTGTCGTGACATCACGCAAGAAAATTTAGTCTCATTTTTGCGGAACTAAACATCGTTATCTGAATGCGAGCTGAGCCGTTGTTCAATCCAGCCTGGCAGATCGGCGATACTCTCAAGCGCGCCGAAGCGGGGGTGGTTCTCGGGCGCATCGGCCAGCTCGTGGGCCCAGGTGATCACATAGGGGATGTGCACGGCGAAGGCGCCGGCCTCGAGGGCCGGCAGAACGTCCGACTTCATGGAGTTGCCGGCCATGACCGCCTCGTTCGCGCCGGTGCCGTGTCGGGCGAAGATCCGGTCATAGGTCCCGCGGTCCTTCTCCGAGACGATCTCGACCGCGGCGAACAGGTCGCCGAGGCCCGAGGCGGCCAGCTTGCGTTCCTGGTCCAGCAGGTCGCCCTTGGTGATCAGAACGAGGCGATACCGCTCTGACAGGACGGCGAGGGCCTCGTCGACGCCGGGCAGGGTCTCGACGGGGTGGGCCAGCATCTCGCGCCCCGCGGCGAGAATCTCCCGCACAACTGACGCCGGTGCCTCGCCGCCGGTCAGTTCCATCGCGGTCTCGATCATCGACAGGGTGAAGCCCTTCACCCCATAGCCGTAGAGCCGCAGGTTCCGCTTTTCCGTCTCGGCCAGCCGGGCTTCCAGCGTGTCGCGATCGGCATGGTCGGCCAGCAGGCTGACGAACCGGTCGTGGGTCAGCCTGAAGATGGTCTCGTTGTGCCAGAGGGTATCGTCGGCATCGAGGCCGACCGTGGTGATGTTCATGCCGGCTTCCTGCCCACGCGGGGCGGATGACGCAAGCCGCCCGTCGGCGGCACCGGGCTCGTTCATGGTCAATACCGCTTGACCATCTTCGTCAGCAAAGTGTTCGCCAATTGGGGCGCGAACCTTGTTCAGGGGGCCAGTCGGACCGGCGTGAGGTGACGGTCATGAGTCGTATCGGGGGCGAAGCCCACCTGGCCCAGGGCTCCATGGATTCCGACGACGCGACCGGTTCGTCGCAGTCGCCGCTGGGCGAACGCCGGTCGTACGCCGCGCCCTATGAAAGCCTGACCTTCACCCTGGTGACGCGCGCCCGCCGCGAGCTGACGGTGACCCTGGCCGCCCAGCCTGTGTTCGACCTGAGCCGGTCGGCGCCGGTCAGCCGGCGTATCCGACGCACGGTGCGCC
Organism: uncultured Brevundimonas sp.; assembly: GCA_964398675.1. Lineage (GTDB taxonomy): Bacteria > Pseudomonadota > Alphaproteobacteria > Caulobacterales > Caulobacteraceae > Brevundimonas. The sequence goes on along the minus strand of CAYNNT010000098.1, from coordinate 3,816 downwards.
ACAGAGGCGGCGAGACCGTCCTGACCGCGCCGGGCCGCCGGACACTGGAGCTGATGGACCTCAAGCGGATCGACCTGCAGACGCTGAGTCACGGCCTCGATCTGCTGCATCTGGGCAACGACGACAGCGGCGTCCTGCCGGCGTTCTGGCGGACGGTCGCGTCCAGCGGCGGACGGTTCGCCCTGCTCTGCACCGAGTTGCAGCACGGCGCCGCGCCGGGCGCCCTGCTGGTCGAGGTCATGGGCGGGCTGGAGCAGGCGCCGCCCGAGACCATCGACGATGCCCTCGCCCATTTCGAGACCGCAGCCCTCGGCGTCATCCTGCACATCGCGCCCGATCCCGGAGCGGCCCGGCGGTTGTCGGAGGTGCGCGCCCGCTGTCTGGCCATCGATTTCGCCGGCGTCGCCCACGAGAGCGCACGGGACTGGCTGGACGCCGCCGTCCTGATCGGCGCGGCGCGCGAAGCCTGTCCGCAGCTGATGCTGCTCAACCTGCGGCCTGATCGGGGTCTCGCCGCCCAGGCCGCGGGCGCGACCCATGCAGTGTTCGCCGGCATGGATGCGATCACGATCTGAGACCGGTTGACGTCGCGCGCGGGCCGGGGCCTTCATCCCGGTCATGCAGGCCACGCTTCCCGCCCGACTGTACGGCTGTCCCGACGCCTGGGCGCGCGAGCGATCGGCCGTGTTCGGAAAGGCCTGGCTGTTCCTCGGTCATGAGGCCGAGGCGCCGGCGCCCGGCGACTGGATCGCGACCGATGTCGCCGGTCATCGTCTGCTGGTCGTCCGCGGCAAGGATGGCGACCTGCGCGCCTTTCACAATGTCTGCCGCCACCGGGCCGGGCCGCTGGTCACGGGCGCAAGCGGGCACTGCGAGGGCGAGCTGGTTTGCGCCTATCACGGCTGGCGCTATGCGCTGGACGGGCGGCTGAGGGCGGCGACGGGGTTGGGCGCGGCGGACGGTTTCGATCCGCGGGCATTCGGCCTGCTGGGCCTCCGGCTCGACACGTGGCGCGGGCTGGTCTTCGCCACCATGGACGCGGACCCCGCGCCGTTGGCCGATCATGTCGCGCCGCTGGAGGCCCTGCTGGCCGGGCGCGGCCTTGCCATCGCCGCGCCGGCCCTGCGCCGGTCGCACGATCTGGCCTGCGACTGGAAGACCTATGCCGAGAACTACCTCGAGGGTTACCACATCGGCTCGGTCCATCCGCTGCTCGCCGACGAACTGGGCGGGGCGGAATACCGGGTGCGGGTCGAGGGCGATCTGGTCCTGCAGGAGGCGGTCGGGGTCAATGACGGGCCGCAGGCCGGGGTCTGGGGCTGGCTGTGGCCGAACCTCGGGATCAACGTCTATCGCGACGGCGCCATGATCGAGCGGATGACGCCGGTCGGGCCGGGCCGGACGCGGCTGGACTATCTGTTCCTCAACGACGGGGGCGAGGGCGCGTTGGGCGAGGCGTTGACCGCCTCCGACCGGCTGACCGCCGAGGACGCCGCCATCTGCGAGGCGGTGCAGCGCAATCTGTCGGCGGGCGCCTATGATCGCGGCGTTCTCAGTCCCAACCATGAGATCGCGCTGGCCTGGTTCCAGTCGCGCATCGCGGAGGTTCATCCATGAGCGACGTCGTCGAAGACCGGCACAAGCTGGGCTGGGGTCTCGCCGCGCTGGTGGTGGCCGGGAACATGATCGGTTCCGGCGTCTACCTGCTGCCCGCCACCCTGGCGCCGGTCGGGTCCTCCAGCGTCGTCGGCTGGGCCGTCGCCGGACTCGGAGCCGTGACCCTGGCTCTGGTGTTCGCGGCGCTGGGACGATTGCAGCCGGATGCGGACGGCCTGTCCGGCTTCGCCGAGCGTGGGCTGGGGCGGTTCTTCGGGTTCCAGACGGCGCTGGCCTTCTGGACGGCCTGCCTCGTCGGCAATGTCGCCATCGCTGTGGCGGCCACGGGCTATCTCGGCTTCTTCTTCCCGGTGCTCAAACAGCCGGTCGCCGCCACCTTCTGCAACCTCGGCCTGATCTGGCTGACCACCGGCGCCTACATCCTCGGGGCGCGGGCGGCGTCGCGGTTTGCGGCCCTGGCCCTGGTCATCGGCCTTGTGCCCCTCGTCATCGCCGTGGCCGCGGGCGTCTCGGCCTTCAACGGGGAGACCTTTGCGGCTTCGTGGAGTCCGTCAGGGAACAGTCTGACCGAAAGCGTGCCCGCCTCCCTGGCCGTGATCTTCTGGGCCTTTCTCGGCGTCGAGACGGCGGCGGTGCTGTCGGCCCGGGTCCGCAATCCGGCGCGCGACGTCGGCCGGGCATCGATCGCGGGCGTTCTGCTGGCCGCGGTGGTCTATGTGGCGGCCAGCGTGGCGGTGTTTGGCGTCATCCCCGCCGGGGCCCTGGCCGAATCCTCCAGCCCCTATGCCGATCTGACGGCGCGGGTGTTCGGGGCCTCGATCGGGGCGGCCGTCGCGGCCTGCGCCGTGATCAAGGCCGTCGGCACCCTGAGCGGCTGGGTCATGCTGGGCGGGGAGACGGCGCGGGCCGCCGCCCGGTCAGGCTATCTGCCGTCGGGGTTCGGTCAGGGCGAGCGGACGCCGGTCGTCAACCCGCTGCTGGGCGGCGCGATCATGAGCATTGTGGCTGTCCTGTCCGGCCAGCCGACGCTCGGCGGTCAGTTCGGCATGCTGGTGGGCGTGACCTCCGTGCTGAGCCTGGTGGTCTATGGGCTGTGTTCCGCGTCGCTGTTCCGGCTGGCGCGCTGGACCCGGGCGCGGTTGATCGCGGCGCTGGGCCTGCTGTTCGCCACGGCCGCCGTCGCGGCCGCGGCGCCCGGCTATATCCTGCCGACAGCGATCTTCTTCGTCATCACGAGCGCAGCCTGGTTCGCCTTCATGCGGGGCAAGCCCGCGAACCCGGTTGACCCCGGGGCGGCGGCTCACTAGCAAACGCGCCGTTTGCTCGCCGGGATTCGGTGATAGAGAGCGCGCCATGACCACCACACTTCTTCCCGGCGTGACCGGCGTGCTCGCGCTCGCGGACGGCACCATCCTGCAAGGCATAGGCTGCGGCGCCGTGGGTTCCGCGCTCGGCGAGGTGGTCTTCAACACCGCCATGACGGGGTATCAGGAGATTCTGACGGACCCGTCGTACATGAGCCAGATACTGGCCTTCACCTTCCCGCACGTCGGGAACACGGGGACCAATGTCGAGGACGTGGAACAGATCGGCGGCGGCTCGGACACCTCGGCGCGCGGCGCCATCTTCCGCGACGCCCCGACCGATCCGGCCAACTGGCGCAGCGAGAGCGATTTCGACGGCTGGATGAAACGGCGCGGCGTCGTTGGACTGTCGGGTGTCGACACCCGCGCCCTGACCGCCCGCATCCGCGACATGGGCGCCCCCCACGCCGTCATCGCCCACGACCCGTCAGGACAGTTCGACCTCGAGGCGCTGGTCGCACAGGCGAAGGCCTGGACCGGCCTGGTCGGGCTTGATCTTGCGAAGGACGCCTCGACCCTGCAGTCGTTCGACTGGGACGAGGGCCTCTGGGACTGGCCGGAAGGCCATCCGCGCGTGGATGCGGCCGACAAGTCGGTGGTCGTCGTCGACTACGGAGTGAAGCGCAACATCCTGCGGGCGCTGGCGTCGACGGGCGCGAAGATCACTGTTGTGCCGGCCGATACGACGGCCGAGGCCATTCTGGCGCGCAAGCCGGATGGCGTGGTCCTGTCGAACGGTCCGGGCGACCCGGCGGCGACCGGCGTCTATGCCGTGCCGGAAATCCGCAAGCTGGTCGACAGCGGCACGCCCCTGTTCGGGATCTGTCTGGGACAC
>CAYNNT010000097.1:0-10479 GCA_964398675.1 uncultured Brevundimonas sp. | reverse complement strand
GGCGATGAAGGCCTCGCCCCTGCTGCGGGCCTGGCTGGGACGGCTGGCGAAACTGGGGGTCGAGGTGCGGACGCGATCGCGGCTCGTCGGCCGGCGCGACGGCGGCTGGGTGTTCGACACGCCGGAGGGCGAGCGGGTCGAGACGCCGGATGCGGTGGTGCTGGCGCTGGGCGGGGCCAGCTGGCCGCGGCTGGGGTCGGACGGAAGCTGGCGCGGGTGGCTGGCGGCGGAAGGGGTGGCGGTCGAGCCCTTCCGGCCGTCGAACGTCGGTTTCGACGTAGCGTGGAGCGAGATCTTCGCGGACCGGTTCGCCGGCCAGCCGCTGAAGCCGATCGCCCTGACGCACGGGGACCGGACGGTGCGCGGTGAGGCGATGGTGACGCGCTACGGACTGGAGGGCGGGGCGGTCTATGCCTTGTCGGCCGGGCTGAGGGACGCGGTCGAACGGGACGGGACGGCGGCGCTGACTGTGGACCTGCGGCCCGACCTGACGGTCGAGGCGCTGGCGGGGCGGCTGGCGAAGCCGCGCGGCAAGGACAGCGCGACCAACTGGCTGAGGAAGGTGGCGGGGCTGTCGCCGGCGGCGGTCGGGCTGTTGCGGGAGATCCCGGGCGAGCTGCCCGCGGGGGCCGACAAGCTGGCCAAGCGGATCAAGGCGGTGCGGCTGACGCTGACGGGGGTTCAGGGGCTGGCGCGGGCCATCTCCTCAGCGGGCGGGGTGCGCATGGACCAGGTGGATGCGGGGCTGATGCTGACGGCAATGCCCGGCGTGTTCGTGGCGGGCGAGATGCTGGACTGGGAGGCGCCGACGGGGGGCTATCTGCTGCAGGCGTCGATGGCCTCGGGGGTGGTCGCGGCGGAGGGGGTGGTGCGGTGGCTGGAGGGGCGCCAGGGTCCGCTTTCGGGCTGAGGGCTACCGACTGCTTTCGACCCATAGCGGACATTTGAACTCGCCGTTAAAGCGGGGCATGACCAAAACCCGTCTCCTCTCAGCGGAAGAGTTCGCAGCCTGCTTCGCCGAGCCGATGCGGAACGTCGTAGGAGAGGGAGACGCCAGCGTTGACATCTGGCCCTATGTTGATGCGCTCGACCTGGATGAACTTGGTCTTCCCGGATTGAATGACGTTCACTACGTCTACCGTGACGCCCGTGAATGGTTTGATCAGGTGTTGATCGGAACCCACAGGTTCAATGCGTTGCTGGTCATTGTGGTCGACCGCCGGGCCGCGTCCATCGTCGGCCATCGAGTTCTCGATCTCAACAAAGAGTATGGCGTCAGCGGCGGCCATCTGAGGAGCGTGTAGCGAGCGGATGTCTGCTTCCCGCCCCTAGGCGACAGTCCGCTCTCGACCCATAGCGGACATTCTCATCTTCTCGCGATCTCGCGTGCTGCCATTCCAAGGCCGACCAATATCGCCAAGCCGCCGCCGTAGTAGGCGAGATAGAAGAGGATCATCACCAACGGGTCCATCAGCATGAGCCCATAATATGGGTGTTCAACGAACTTCCATGCCGCAATGACGGATACACCTCCCGCCGCTGCTATGGCCGCCCACTTGAGAACCTGCCGCCCACGCATCAAGAATCTCCCGCTGAGGTTACAGCCTAGCCCAGCAAGGTCCGTTTTCCACCCGTAAGCGACCGTCCGCTCTCGACCCATTGCGGACATTGGCCGTGATGCCCTCGCTGGAGCCGATTCCTCACCTTCCGCGAGATCCAGTAGTCGCCCCGTGCAAGCTTGACAGTGTCAAGCTTTGCTCGCTTGTGGGGTAGGGGTGCAATTCCACCTTAAGCTCTGATCGAAGTGAGGGCCTTATGGACGACGAAGTGATCGACTTCCCGGTAGCGCCGAAGAAGCCCTATGTGCGGCCGCAACTGCATGATTTGACCGGGTCAAGGGCCGACGGGAAGGTCACCCCCATTACGTTTGAGTTTGACTCAGCTGCTGGGCCGTCCTGAGCACGACACTTTCATCGTGGTGGGGTCACGTCCGCTTTCCACCCATAGCGGACATTCCGCATGTCCGCTTCAGCGCCGCCGGTCCCCGTTATGCCCGTGATAGCCAAACCCTTGTCATCCCCGACGAAGCGAAGCGGAGATCGGGGACGGGGCGGGCCCTTACACCGGCCTCCCGGAAATCGCGAAGCGGTTATCCGGGAGACGGGCTGCTTTCGCGCCTTCGCCTGACCCGTCTCCCGGATCGCGGCTGACGCCGCGTCCGGGAGGATGGGATTTGTGGGTTTTCAGCGTCCCCGATCTGCCCCCGGCTTTCGCCGGGGTCCGTCGGGGATGACAAGGGGCAGATCAGCGACAGGGCTCCGAGGGTGACGGTCACGGTTTCAAGGGTCTAGAACGGTCGCATGACCCAGAACCGCATCCTCCTCGCCGCCGTCGCCGTCCTCCTTTCGGCCGCGCCGGCCCTCGCCCAGCAGGCCGACGCGGCGCGGCTGAACGACCATGTGCGGGTGCTGGCGTCGGACGAATTCGAGGGGCGCGGGGTGGCGACGCCGGGGGAGCAGCGGACGGTCGACTATATCGTCGGCCAGTTCCAGGCGCTGGGGCTGGAGCCGGGCGGGCCGGACGGCCAGTGGGTGCAGCGGGCGCAGCTGGGGCGGACGCGGCAGGACGGGCCGGCGACGATCACGGTCAACGCCGGCGGCGCGACGCGTGCGCTTCAGAGGGGTCCCGACATCCTGGTGTCCAGCGACCGGCCGGTGAACCACATCACGATCGCCAACGCCGAAGTGGTGTTCGCCGGCTATGGCGTCAGCGCGCCCGAGCGCGGCTGGAACGACTTCAAGGGCATGGACCTGCGCGGCAAGGTGCTGCTGGTGATCGTCAACGACCCGGACTTCGGCGCGCCCGAGGGGCATCCGGTGGCGGGGCGGTTCGACGGCAATGCGATGACCTTCTACGGTCGCTGGACCTACAAATTCCAGGAGGCGGCGCGGCAGGGGGCGGCGGCGGTGCTGGTGATCCATGACACGGCGGGCGCCGGCTATGGCTGGAGCGTGCTGGAGGGATCGTCGACGGCGCCGAAATTCGACATCGTGCGGGCCAACCCCGACGCCGAGCGGGTTCCGGCGCAGGGGTGGATCCAGGGGCCGGTCGCGCAGCAGCTGTTCGCGGACGCCGGCCTCGACTACGCCGCCCTGCGCGCGGCGGCCCGGACGCCGGAGTTCGCGCCGGTGACCCTGACCGGGGTGACGATGTCGATCGATTTCGGACAGACCGCCGACCGGATCGAGAGCCGCAATGTGCTGGCCCGCATCCCCGGCGCCGGCCATCCCGACGAGACGGTTCTGTACGGCGCCCACTGGGACGCCTACGGCCGCGCGACGCCGGTGGGGGACGACGACATCTATAACGGCGCCGTCGATAATGCGACGGGCGTGGCCGGACTGATCGAGCTGGCGCGGCTGTTCAAGGCGGGTTCGCCGCCCGACCGGTCGGTGGTCTTCGCCGCCTGGACGGCCGAGGAGGCCGGGCTGCTGGGGGCGGAATACTATGCCGCCAATCCGGTCTGGCCGCTGGAGACGACGGTGGCCAACATCAATATGGACAGCTTCCTGCCCGGGACCGAGATCTCGCCGCAGATCGTGGTCATGGGGGCGGGCAAGAGCGAGACCGACGCCTGGCTGGAGCGGCGCGCCACCGAACAGGGCCGCACCCTGATTCCCGACCCGGCCCCGCAGGCCGGCGGCTTCTATCGCTCGGACCATTTCCCGCTGGCGAAGATGGGCGTGCCGGCCCTGTTCGGCGCGGCGGGATTCACCGGGCACAACGCGGCCAGCCGCGACTATGTGGCCAACCGCTATCACAAGCCCTCGGACGAATGGACCAGCGACTGGGTGATGGATGCGGCGGCCACGGATGTGGACCTGCTCTATCGGGTGGGTCGCGATCTGGCGGACAGCCGGGCCTGGCCGGCCTGGAACCCGGGGGCGGAGTTCGAGGCGGCACGAGCGGCGTCGGCGGCGATGCGGGAGTAGCATCCCTCTCCCGTTGGGAGAGGGCTTGAGCGCCCGGGAGCGAAGCGATCGGTTGCGCGAAAGGGTGTGGGTCGTGTGGCGGCCTTCGGCGAAGCTGTGGTTTGGTCCGGGGCGGCGGCTTCGCCGACGGATGCAGCCGACCCACATCCGGCCCTTCGGGCCACCTTCTCCCAATGGGAGAAGGGATCGAGTGGTCGACGCGAGAAGATCAGATGGCTAGACCCGACGCATGACCCTCCCCGACATCCACGGCGTCTGCCCGCCGCGCTTCGCCGCGCTGAAGGACGCCTTCGCGGCCAATTTCACCGAGGCGCCCGAGGGCCTGAACGAGCAGGGCGCGCGCGTCAGCGTCTGCGTTGAGGGCGAGGTGGTCGTCGACCTGTGGGCCGGTTGGGCCGATGCAGCGAAGACGATCGCCTATGATGAGCGCACGCTGACGCCGGTGTTTTCGACCGGCAAGGCGGTGATGGCCCTGCTGATCGCAACCTGCGTCGAGCGGGGGCTGCTGGATTACGAGGCGCCGGTGGCGCGCTACTGGCCGGCCTTCGGGCAGGCGGGGAAGGAAGCGATCAGCGTCGGCCAGATGATGAGCCATCAGGCGGGTCTGCCGGGGTTCGACACGGCCGAGGACCCGGCCATCTGGTTCGACCGCGAGGCGACCCTGGCGCGGCTGTGCGCCCAGGCGCCGATGTGGCCGCCGGGGACGGCCTCGGGCTACAGCCCCATCGTCATCGGCTATCTGGCGGGCGAACTGTTCCGGATCGTCGACGGGCGGAGCATGGGGACGGCGCTGCGCGAGGACTTCCCCGGTCTGGACCTGTGGATCGGCCTGCCGGAGGTCGAACACGGCCGGGTGGCGCAGATGCGCAAGCCGGCGAGGGCGGCCGATCTGGGCGCGGTCGATCCGGTCAAGGCGGCGGCCTTCCTCGACCGGGGTTCATCGCCGGGCGGACGCGGCTCGGTCGAATGGCGCACGATCGAGATTCCGTCAGCGAACCTGCACGGCACGGCGAAGGATCTGGCCCGGATCATGGGCGTGTTCGTGGACGGGACGCTGGACGGGTGGACGGTGCTGTCGCCGGAGACGCTGGCGGCGGCGACGCGGTCGCGGGTGTTCGGACGGGACAAGGTTCTGCCGTTCGACATGGGCTGGGGCGCCGGGCTGACGCGCAACGAGGGCCTGAAGATCTTCGGTCCGAACAGGGTGGCGGTCGGCCATTGCGGCTGGGGCGGAAGCTTTGTCCTGGCCGACGCGGAGGCGGGGCAGTCGATGGCCTATGTGATGACGCGCCAGTCGCCGTATCTCATCGGCGACCCGCGGGCTCAACGGTTGATCGGGGCGGTGTACGGAGAGGGGTGACTGGTGATTGGTGATTGGTGGTTGCGGCGTCAGCAGCGGGGGCCGTTCAGCCCGGATGACGGCGGCATCATCCACCAATCACCAACCACCAATCACCTCTTCAGACCGGCTCCGCGCACCGCTTCAGCGCCTCGCGGGCGGCCCTGTGCCGGAAGAAGGCGGCCGCCGCGAAGACCCCTGCTCCGCCCCAGATGAAGGCGAAGCTGATGACGCGCAGGGGCGTCAGGGCCTCGCCCGTCGCGACCCCGACCGCGAACTGCAGCGTCGGGGCGAGGAACTGGATGAAGCCGATGGTCGACAGCGGCAGGCGGCGGGCCGACCAGGCGAACAGGGCCAGGGGCAGGACGGTGGCGGGGCCGTTGGCCAGGGCCCACAGGGTGTTGACCGGGCTGTCGAAGGCGACGCCGGCGCCGGTGTGCTGCAGCCACAGCACCCAGGCCAGGCCGAACGGGACCAGCAGCAGACACTCGACCAGCAGTCCCGCCTGGGCGTCGATGGGCGCCCGTTTGCGGATCACGCCATAGCTGGCGAAGCTGATGGCGATGATGATGGAGATCCACGGCGGGCGGCCGAGGGCGGCGGTCTGGAAGGCCACGCCGACCGCGGCCAGACCGATGGCGGCCCAGCCCCATTTGTCGATCTTCTCGCGGAACAGCCACAGGCCCACGACCATGTTGAGCAGCGGGTTGATGTAGTAGCCGAGGCTGGCCTCGAGGGTGGCGTGGTGCGTCGTGGCCCAGACGTAGAGGCCCCAATTGACCGCGATCAGGACGGTCGAGAGGGTCAGCCAGCCGAAGGTCTTCGGCGAGGCGAAGGCGGCGCGGACCTGGCCGCCCTGTTTCGCGAGAAACACCAGCACGCCCGCGACCGCCACCGACCACAGGGCGCGATGGGCGAGGATCTCGAGCGAGTCGAAGCCGAGCGCGCCCTGCCCCATGAACAGCAGGGGCATGAAGCCCCAGCTGATGTAGCAGCCGAAGGCGGCGAGGAAGGCGGCGCGGGGCGCGACGGGCGGGGCGGACGGCACGGCCGTCAGACCGTGATGCTGCGATACCCCGACGACGGCTTGATGGTCCCCGTCTCGTCCAGCAGCTGGGCGATCTGGACCGCGTTGAGGGCGGCGCCCTTGCGCAGGTTGTCGGAGACGATCCAGAGCGACAGGCCGTTCTCGACGGTCGGATCCTTGCGGATGCGGCTGACATAGACGGCGTGTTCGCCGGCGGCGTCGACGGGGGTGATGTAGCCGTCGTGCTCCTGCTTATCGATGACCATGACGCCGGGGGCGTCGCGCAGCAGGGCGCGGGCCTCGTCCGGGCTGATCGGGCGGTCGAACTCGAGGTTCACGGACTCGGAGTGGCCGACGAAGACCGGCACCCGCACGCAGGTGACGGTCAGTTTGATGGACGGGTCCATGATCTTGTGGACCTCGTTCCACATCTTGGCTTCCTCGTCGGTGGAGCCGTCGTCGAGGAAGGCGCCGATGAAGGGGATGACGTTGAAGGCGATCTGTTTGGGGAACAGTTTCGGCCGGGCGTCGCCGAGGCCGTAGATGGCCTTGGTCTGGTTCCACAGCTCGTCCATGCCCGCCTTGCCGGCGCCCGAGACCGATTGATAGGTCGAGACCACGGCGCGTTTGATCTTCGCGGCGTCATGCAGGGGCTTGAGGGCCACGACCAGCTGGGCGGTCGAGCAGTTGGGGTTGGCGATGATGTTCTTCCGCGTCGCCAGCTTGATGGCGTCCGGATTCACCTCGGGCACGATCAGCGGCACGTCCGGGTCCATGCGGAAGGCCGAGGAGTTGTCGATGACGATGGGGCCGGCCTTGCCGATCTTCTCCGACCACAGGCGCGAGGCGTCGCCGCCGGCGCTCATCAGGACGAGGTCGACGGACGAGAAATCGAACAGTTCGATGTCCTCGCATTTGATGGTCCGGTCGCCCCAGGACACCTCGACGCCCTTGGACTTGCGCGAGGCGACGGCGTGCATCGCGTCGACGGGGAATTCGAGTTCCTCGAGGATGTTCAGCATTTCCCGGCCGACATTGCCGGTGGCGCCCACGACGGCGACTTTGTAACCCATGGCGTTTTCCTTTGCCCTATCGCTCGGCTCGCGGAGCCTCGCTGCTTGAGGGCGGGTTGGTCCTTCGGACGCCCTGTGCTCGCGACGCGGTCGCTCGCTGCTTGAGGGCGAAATTTGTTTGTTGGCTGCCTATGTGGGCTTTCGCGGGCGCGAAGCAATCGCTTTTCAGCGGTCGCGGGCGCCGCTAAGCCCGAGAACGATGCCCTCACGCATACGCACCGCTTATGACCGTCGTTTGGCTGAAGGCCGGCTGACGCCCGATCCGTCGCAAATTCCGGTGGTCGAGGCCCTGGCGCGGCTGGAGAAGGACCTGGGCCGGCGCGGCCTGTTCGGCGGCGCGCCCGAGGTGCGCGGCGTCTATCTGTGGGGGCCGCCGGGGCGGGGCAAATCCCTGCTGATGGACATGTTTTGCGCCTCGGTTCCCGAGCCGCGGAAGACCCGCGCCCATTTCCACGCCTTCATGGCCCGGGTCCACGACCTGGTGCGGCAGTGGCGCGAGGGAGATGCGAAGGCGCGCAAACGCGTGTTCGGCCAGTCGAAGGGCGATGATCCGATCAAGCCGGTCGCCGAGCTGATCGCCTCGGAGGCGCGGCTGCTGTGTTTCGACGAGCTGCAGGTCACCGACATCGCCGACGCCATGATCCTGGGCCGGCTGTTCGAGGCCCTGTTCGACCGGGGGGTGGTGCTGGCGGTGACCTCGAACCGCGCGCCGGACCAGCTGTATCTGAACGGGATCAACCGCCAGCTTTTCCTGCCCTTCATCGCCATGCTGGAGCGGAAATGCGTGGTGGTCAGCGTCTCCGGCGCGCGGGACTGGCGGCTGGACCGGCTGATGGGGACGCGGGTCTGGTACACGGGGACCGACGCAGGGCGGCGCACGGGGTTCGACGGCCTCTGGGAACAGCTGAAGGGCGAGCAGGATGAGGCGCCAACCCGGCTGACGGTGCTGGGACGCGAGGTGGTGATCGAACGCACGGACGGCGGGCTGGCGCGGGCGACCTTCGACCAGCTGTGCGGGACGGCCCTGGGCCCGCAGGACTATCTGGCCGTCGCCGCCCGCTTCCACACCCTGTTTCTTGAGAATGTCCCGGTTCTGGGACCGCACAATCACCATGAAGCGCGGCGGTTCGTGACCCTGGTCGACGCCCTGTACGAGGCCGGGACCCGGCTGGTGGTGCTGGCCGAGGCGGCGCCGGAGGCCCTGTATCGCGAGGGGGTCGGGGCGTTCGAATTCGAGCGCACGGTCTCGCGGCTGAATGAAATGGCCAGCGCGGACTGGCTGGCGCGTGAGAGAACAGCGTAGGCTGTCGCCACAATTTCGCTTGGCGGGTCGATCTAACTTCGGCCGTCCCTGGAGATCGCCCATGCGCCTGCCCGTCCTGTTCGCCGCCTTCGCCCTCGCCGCCGCCCTGCCCGGCGCGGCCCTGGCCCAGACCCCGCCGCCCGTGGCGGCCGCGACCCATGGTGTTTCCGTCGCCGAGGCGAAGGCCTGGCTGACCGGCCTGGGCGGTTCGGTCGGGGAGCCTGTGCTCAGCGAAGGGGTGACCAGCCTGCACATCGCCGACTCGCCCCTGCCGTGGAACCTGAGCTTCTACGGCTGCGGCCAGACCCTGTGCGACGACGTCCAGTTCAGCGCCATCTTCACGGGCCCGATCACCGCGGACCAGATCAACGCCTGGAACCGCGACAACCGCTTCCTCAAGGCCTTCCACGTTCCGGCCGCGCCGGGCGCGAGCGAGGCGACCGCGGTGGTCCAGTATGACGTCGTGCTGGCCGGGTCAGGGACGGGCCAGCTGCAGGAGCCGACGGTGATCTGGCTGCAGATGCTGCGCCAGTTCGCCCAGGGGCTGGCGGCGGCGGCCGAGACGCCGGCGGCGCCGGTACAATAGCTGTCGTCATTCCGGGCGGAGAGGCGCCTGGCGGCTCGGGGACCCGGAACCCAGCGGCGTCGCGGCCGCGGCGAAACACCGGTGGAGGCGGCGGGCTTCGTTCCTCAAAGTCGTGCCCTCGACAGGTTCGCGCTCGCGCGCGCCGCTGGGTTCCGGGTCTTCGCTGCGCTTCGCCCGGAATGACGAAAGCAAAAAAGGCCGCAGATCGCTCTGCGGCCCTTTTCCATTCCATACAAGGCGCTCAAGCAGCGAGCCGCCGCGCGGCGAGCGTTAGCGCCCCTTGGCTGGCCGTCAGGCCAGCGAGGAATCAATGTCCTTGCAGGCCTGGATCAGGCCCTGGACGGACTCCACCGACTTGGCGAACATCGCCTTCTCGTCGTCATTGGTGGTGAATTCGATGACCTTCTCGACGCCGTTGGCGCCGATCAGGGCGGGGACGCCGACGTAGAGGTCCTTCAGGCCGTACTCGCCCGACAGCCAGACGGCGCAGGGCAGGACGCGCTTCTGGTCCAGCAGATAGGAGCGGGCCATGGCGATGGCGCTCTCGGCCGGGGCGTAGAAGGCCGAGCCGGTCTTGAGCAGGGCCACGATCTCGCCGCCGCCCTTGCGGGTGCGGTCGACGATGGCGTCCAGCTCGGTCTGCGAGAGCATGCCGGCCTTGACGGCGTCGGGCAGGGGCAGGCCGCCGACGGTCGAGTGGCGCACCATGGGGACCATGTCGTCGCCGTGACCGCCCAGGGTCCAGGCGTGGATGTCCTGGATGGACACGCCGGTCTTTTCGGCGAGGAAATACGCAAAGCGGGCCGAGTCGAGCACGCCGGCCATGCCGACGACCTTCTCCTTCGGGAGCCCTGAGAATTTCTGCAGGGCCCAGACCATGGCGTCGAGCGGGTTGGTGATGCAGATGACGAAGGCGTTCGGGGCGTGCGCCTTGATGCCCTCGCCGACGGCCTTCATGACCTTCAGATTGATGCCGATCAGGTCGTCGCGGCTCATGCCCGGCTTGCGGGGAACACCGGCGGTGACGATGCAGACGTCGGCGCCCGCGATTTCGGCATAGTCCGTGGCGCCCTTGAGGGCGACGTCCGTGCCGATCACGGCGGTGGCCTCGGCGATGTCCAGCGCCTTGCCCTGGGGCGTGCCCTCGGCGATGTCGAAC
>CAYNNT010000096.1:0-10557 GCA_964398675.1 uncultured Brevundimonas sp. | reverse complement strand
AGAAGCGCACGTCGAACTTCATGCGCGCGTCGTCGAAGGCGTTGAAGCCGCACTCATAGGCCGACAGCTTCTCGCTGTCCGGGTTCTTCGGGGCCAGAACCCAGGCCGCCAGCATGAAACCGACGCCGAGAACCGCCGCGATCCCGAGGAAGATCACGATCGGCAGATATTCGAGCAGGAATGCATTCATCCGGAAGGGACCTTGTCCGCCGCAAAGGGAGGGGCGGATTCGGCGCTTTCTAGCCTTGGAACCGCGCCCATTCAAACCCATGTGACGAAAGGTTTTTATTGAGAACGGTTCGCAGATTCAGGGACAGCGTGTCGCAGGCCCGCCGCCTTGCCTCGCAACCCCCGCTCCCGCCCTATGGACCGCTTATCCGAGGACCGTCCGGGAGGGACACATGACCATTGGCAGCCGGATGCTGAACGGCATCGAACGCGTCGGCAACAAGCTGCCCGATCCCGTCTTCCTGTTCCTCTGGCTGATCGGCGGCCTCATCGTCCTGAGTCTCGTCGGGGCCGGCCTGGGCTGGGCGGCGGTCAATCCGGTGACGGGCGATACGCTGGAAGCCGCCAGCCTCCTGTCCCCTGAAAATCTCGAGCGGCTGATCATCGGCATGCCCTCGACCCTGACGGACTTCCCGCCCTTGGGGATTGTGGTCACCATCATCTACGGCGCCTCGGTCGCCGAGCGCAGCGGCCTGTTCACCACGGCCATCCGCGCCGCCCTGCTGAACGCGCCCAGGATGATCCTGACCCCGGTCATCGTCATCACCGGCATGGTCTCGCACCACGCGTCCGACGCCGCCTATGTGGTGGTGATCCCGCTGGCCGCCGTGATCTTCGCCGCCGTCGGACGACATCCGCTGGCAGGCCTCGCAGCAGGCTTCGCGGCAGTCTCGGGCGGCTACGCCGGAAACCTGTTCCCGGGCGCCCAGGACGCCCTGCTGCTGGGCATCACCGAGCCGGCGGCGCATCTGATCGATCCGTCGTATTCCGTGAACATCGCCGGCAACTGGTTCTTCATCCTCGGCGTCGTCCTGGTCTTCACCCCGATCGTCTGGTTCATCACCGACCGGATCATCGAGCCGCGCCTCGGCCCGTGGAAGCCCGTCGACGGGGCGGTGGCGACCGCCGATGAGAAGACGGCCATCACCGCAGACGAGAAGCGCGGCCTCGGCTTCGCGGGCCTGACAATCCTCGCCATGATCGGCGTCTGGGCGCTGATCACCGCCCTGCCCGGCTCGCCCTTCATCGATCCCGACGCCGAGGCGGCCCAGCGGTTCAACCCGCTCTACAAATCCCTCGCCGCCTTCTTCGCCCTGACCTTCTTCATGTCCGGCGCGGCGTTCGGTATCGGCGCGCGCAGCGTGACCAGCCACCGCGACCTGGTGCGCATGATGCGGGAAGGCATCGTCCAGCTCGCCCCCTATCTCGTGCTCGTCTTCTTCGCCGCCCATTTCGTGGCGATGTTCAACTGGTCGGGGCTGGGGCCGATCCTGGCCATCAACGCCGCCGAACAGCTGCGCCAGATCAACATGCCCGCCCCCCTGCTCCTGATCAGCGTCGTGCTCGTCTCCTGCTTCTTCGACCTGTTCGTCGGTTCGGCCTCTGCCAAATGGTCGGCCCTCGCCCCGATCGTCGTGCCCATGTTCATGCTGCTGGGCATCAGCCCCGAGATGACCACGGCCGCCTACCGGATGGGCGATTCGGTGACCAACATCGCCACCCCGCTGATGAGCTATTTCCCGCTCATCCTGACCTTCGCCCAGCGCTGGGACCCGAGATTCGGCCTCGGCTCCCTGATGTCCACCATGCTGCCCTACGCCGGCGCCTTCCTGATCGCGGGCCTGACCATGGTGGCGCTGTGGGTCGCGCTGGATCTGCCGCTGGGGCCGGGGGTCGGCGTCCACTATACGCCGCCGCCTCCGGCGGTCGCCGTCCAGCTGCCCGCGGACGGCGGCATCACGGGCCCGGTCGCGCCGCCGGAAGCCGCCGCCGTGGCGGGTCCGGGAGCCGCGGCGCGCTGATCGTCGATTTCATTCCCGGACGCGCTTGACAGTGCGAGGCCCCCCCGCCTAAACGACGCCCCTCGCCGCGGAGCACTGCTTCGCGTCGGGAGTACGCGGGTGTAGCTCAGTTGGTTAGAGTGCCGGCCTGTCACGCCGGAGGTCGCGGGTTCGAGTCCCGTCACTCGCGCCATTCCCTTTGAAATCGAAATCAGGGAATGGCGCGGCCCCGCCGGTGTGAACCGGCGTCCCCGTCACCGCAGCGTCAACACCGCGTCATCCGCCGCCAGCGCCTGTTCGCGCCCTTCCGGCCCCGCCGTGATCTGCACGAAGGTGAAGCCGCGGCGCGACAGCTCATCCAGCAGGCCGGGCAAGGCGGCGATCATCTGCGGCCGCGTCTCGTGCAGGATCAGCACCCCGCCCGCATTGCTCTCCATGGCGTTCAGCGTGATGCGGGTGATCGACTCGGCGGAATAGCCGCGCCAGTCGTCGGTGCCGGCCTCGGCCGAAACCACGATGACTCCGCGCTGGTTCAGCCAGTCGGCCAGATATGGCCCCTCGCCCAGACCCGGAAAGCGGAACATCGGCTCGATCCGGGCGCGCTCTTCGGGCGGAGCGTCCGCCAGGGCGGCCTCGAGGGCGGCGTAGCTCCGGCGGACCTCGCTGATCTGGGCCTCCCGGGCCCAGTATCGAAGGTAGGTCGGGTGCGACCAGCTGTGGCTGGCGACGTTGTGACCCCGGCGCACGACCTCCCGCACCTGTTCAGGATTCGACCGCACATACTGGCCGACGAAGAAGAAGGTCGCCTTGATTCCCCGCTCGTCGAGGATGTCCAGAACCCGGCTGTTGTAGAGAGGGCTCGGACCGTCATCGAAGGTCAGGGCGATGGCCCTGGGGGGCAGGGGTGTGCGGACGTGCTGGATCGAACCGTAGCGGCCCGGCGGCATCGTCAGGACGGCCTGACCCGCCTGCACGGTCGCTGCGGCGATGTAGGGGACCTCGCTGCCTTCGGCCGGCGCACGCGGCAGCCAGACGGCGAAGGCGGCCGTCAGGGCGATCAGGAACAGACGCACACACCCTCCCCCGAGGCTTCAGGCCCGCACGCTAGCGTCGCGACGCCATTCAGCGAGCGCGCGCAACCCGTGGGGGAGATCGAATATTACGGGTTCCGGCCCGCGACCAGGATGTTCTGGACCCTGCGGCCCAGCGGATCGCGCGAATGCCAGGTCTGTCCGACCTCGGCGTCGACCATCTGGGTGCAGAAGCGCGGGATCAGCATATAGGGCCGCATATTGGTCAGGCAGACCTGTTCTCCGGCGACAGACCAGCGCGCAGCCAGCCGCCGACCGTCAGAAAACTGCGCCGCATAGGTGCCGTCCGGATTGAACCAGTGCTTGACCCAGCCGCCATCCGGATAACGCGACACAACGGTATTGCCGAAGACGGAGTTCATCTCGGCCCGACCCGGGCCCGCAGCCATGGATGCGGCAACCAGTGTCGCAACGGCAAGCGTTCGCAGCATTCCCAGCCCCCAGTTCAGCCCTTCCCGGCACTGACTATTAACAAACGGTTAGGGAAAGCCAAGCCCCGACTCCCGGTACACGAATAGTTGACTCTGGCGTGGGGGCTTCTATATCCGGCCCACGTTCGGGACAGGACTGGCGAATCCGCGCCGCCCGCTCGCCCAGAGACAGGGCGGTTCCGCGACATCGCACGACGACCCGATGCGCGGGCCGTCCTTACCAGTCCCAAGGACCCATGACCGAATTCTCCCAGCTGGGCCTCTCGGCCACGACTCTCAAGGCCGTCGCCGACACCGGCTACACCACCGCCACCCCGATTCAGGCCTCGGCCATTCCGGTCGCCCTCGCGGGCCGCGATGTACTCGGCATCGCCCAGACCGGCACCGGCAAGACCGCCGCCTTCACCCTGCCCATGATCGACCGGCTGTCGTCGGGCCGGGCCAAGGCCCGCATGCCGCGCGCCCTCGTCCTGGCCCCGACCCGCGAACTGGCCGATCAGGTCGCCTCGTCGTTCGAGAAATACGCCAAGGGCACCAAGCTCAGCTGGGCCCTGCTGATCGGCGGCGTCTCCATGGGCGACCAGGTGACCCTGCTGAACAAGGGCGTCGACGTCCTGATCGCCACGCCCGGCCGCCTGCTGGACCTGTTCGAGCGCGGCAAGGTCATGCTGAACGGCGTCGAGATCATGGTCATCGACGAAGCCGACCGCATGCTGGACATGGGCTTCATCCCGGACATCGAGCGCATCTTCAAACTGACCCCGCCGCGCCGTCAGACCCTCTTCTTCTCGGCCACCATGCCGCCGGAGATCACGCGGCTGACGACCCAGTTCCTCAAGGATCCGACCCGGCTGGAGGCCTCGCGCCCCGCCATGACGGCCGAGACCATCACCCAGTATCTGGTCCGCATCCCGACCAGCGATCCCAAGGCCAAGCGCGCCGCCCTACGCGCCCTGATCGGCCGCGCCGACGTGCGCAACGGCATCGTCTTCTGCAATCGCAAATCTGAAGTGGACGTCGTCGCCAAGTCGCTGAAGCAACACGGCTTTGATGCTGCGCCGATCCATGGAGACCTGGATCAGTCGCTGCGGATGAAGACCCTCGCCGCCTTCCGTTCGGGCGAGCTGAAACTGCTGGTCGCCTCCGACGTCGCCGCCCGCGGCCTCGACATCCCCGACGTCAGCCACGTGTTCAACTACGACGTCTCGCACCACGCCGACGACTACGTGCACCGCATCGGCCGCACGGGCCGCGCGGGCAAGCTCGGCCAGACCTTCATGATCGTGACGCCGGCAGACGACCGCTCGCTCGACAAGGTCCTGAAGCTGATCAAGATGGACCCGGAAGAGCTGGTTCTGGACGGCGTCGACTTCGCGTCGGGCAAGGCCGCCCAGCCGCGCCGTGATTCGGATCGACCCGAACGCGCGCCCGCCCGCGGACGCGGCCGCGGTCCTCGCGAAACGCCGGCGGCGGAGGCAGCCGAGCCGTCGGAGGTTGTCGCCCCCCTGCCGACGTCCGAGCCGGCCAGGGCGGAAGCCACGGTTGAAACGCCCGCTACGGATTCCCCGACCGCCGACTCGACCCGGCCGCGCCGGACGCGGAGCCGTCGTGGCTCCCGGTCCGCCGGTGCAGAGCCGGTAGAGACCGCCGAAACACCCGTCGCTCCGGCCACGGCAGCGGCGCCTCCGGTCCCGACCCCTGCGGCCCCGACTGCGGACCGTCCCGTTCAGGAAACCCACCTGCGCCAGTCGGATCGTCGTGGAGACAATGCGAGCTCCGAGCCGCAGCGCTCGAACGGCCGGCCGTTCGGCGAAGGCGATGTCCCCGCCTTCCTGCGCCGCCCCGTGTCCATCAAGAGCTGAAATTCTCCCAAATCGACGGTCAACGAACCGGATTTAACCCGTCGTTACGGAACCCCGCATAGCGTTACCCGCGAAATCGGCCGCTCGGTGCGGCCCGGCGGGGGATTTGTATGGCGGCTCAGCTCGAAACCACTCTTCGGGGACCTGAAGCCTACGGTCTGGCGCGCCGCGTCATCGAAGCGATGGAATCAGCGGGCGTCTGGCCGACGCCGCTGAATTTCGAGATCTGGGTCCACTATCTGGGCGATCCGGAAGGACCGCTGGGCCGTGAGATCAAGCGCATCCTGGCGGCGTCCGAGCCGTTCACCGAGGCCACGGCCGACATGCTGGCCGCCGAATACCTGCCGCGCGGTCGGCTGACCGAAGAGATTCGCGACGCCGGACGCGTGCTGGACCGGGAACTGTCCAGTGTGTCCGACGCCATCTCAAAGGCGCACAAGTCACAGGCCGCCTACGGCCAGACCCTCGACAAGGCCGCCACCAGCATTGAAGCCGCCGGCGACGGGGCGGGTCTGCAAGCCATCGTCTCCGGACTGACCTCGGCCACCCGCAAGGTGCAGCGCGAGAACGAGACGCTGGAGAAGCGGCTGGACGCCTCGACCCGCGAGGTCGCCCGCCTGCGCGAACACCTGGAACAGGTGCGCCGCGACGCCATGACCGACGCCCTGACCAATCTGGCCAACCGCAAGGCGTTCGACGAACATCTGGAAGCCGCCTGCGCCCGGGCGGACGCCGAGGACGGCGCGCTGACCCTGGCCGTGCTCGATATCGACCACTTCAAGCGGTTCAACGACACCTGGGGACATCAGACCGGCGACCAGGTGCTCCGCTATGTCGCCAGCGTCATGGGCCGTGTGGCCAAGGACCCTCGCATTGCAGCCCGCTACGGCGGCGAGGAGTTCGCGATGATCTTCCCGAAGGAGTCCCTCGGTCAGGTCGAAAACGCGCTCGAAGCCATCCGCAAGGAGATCGCCTCCCGCTCGCTGCGTCGCCGCTCGACGGATGACGAACTGGGAGCGGTCACCCTCTCGGCCGGCTTCGCGCAGCGCCGTCCGGGGGAGACCGCGTCTTCCCTGCTGGATCGCGCCGACGCGGCCCTCTACGCCTCAAAGCACGCCGGCCGGAACCGCGTCACCAGCGCCGACCGTCTCGACCACGCCGCCTGACGCCTTTCGCCCCGGTCGTTTCGCGTCATAGTGGACCGATGCGCAGCTTCGCCTTCAACGTCGCCTACTGGCTCCTGTCGATCGTCTATGCCTCAGGGGCGGCCTTCGCGGCCCTGACCCCCGGCCGCGGCGCGACCAGCTGGATCATCCGCCGCTATGTGAAGCGGATGGTGCAGGCCATGCGCCTGCTGGCCGGCATCAGACTGCAGGTGCGTGGACGCGAGCGTCTGCCCGCCGGCGCCTTCATCATCGCCTCCAAGCACCAGAGCTGGGGCGACGGCTTCGCCACCTACGACCAATTCGACGACCTGGCCTTCGTCACCGGCGACCACCTCGAGAAATTTCCGCTGCTCGGCACGGTGTTGCGCAAGCTGGGCGCCATCGTCGTCAACAACTGCGGCGGGCGCGAAGCGCGCGAGGCCTTGAAGCACCGGTCCGCCGACGCCCACGCCGCGGGCCGCAAGATCCTGATCTATCCCGAGGGCAATCTGGCGAAGGTGGGCGAGAAATTCCGCTACCGCTCCGGCGTCTGGCACATGTACCGCGACTTCGACATGCCGGTCGTGCCCCTGGCCACCAACCTCGGCCTGTTCTGGCCTCAGGAGGCCTTCCGCAAGAACCCGGGGACCGCGACGCTGGAGTTTCTCGAGCCCATCCCGACGGGGCTGGGCAAGGAGGAATTCCTCGCCCGGCTGGAAGCCGCGGTCGAGGGCAGGACCGCCGAACTGGTGGCAGAGGCGACCGGCCAGCCCGTCACGCCGGCGGTTCGCGTGCTGGCGCCCGACGAGGTGGCCAAGGCCGCCAGGCTGGCGGCGCCTAGGACCTAGACTTCGCCTTGCGCGGCTTCTTCGCGGCCGCTTTTCGAAGGGCGGCGTCGATGGATTGCCGCGCCCAGTCCACGGCCTCGTCCGGATCGTCCAGGGCGGTTTCCGGCAGCGACCAGTAGGCCATCGTCATCTCCTTCCCGTCCTTGGTCGGGAAAGTGAACTGGCGCGCGCCCGCCGCCTCCAACACCGGCGCATTGATCTCATCCGCCTTCAGCCAGACGACGCCGTCGTCCAGCAGGGCGAAGATCAGTCCGTGGGCGTAGAGGGCCGCGCCCCCGAACATCCGCTTGATCTCAAGCGGGCCCAGGGCCGCGAAATGCTCGCGCACCCATTCGCCGAAGTCCGGGTCGTAGGCCATCCGTCAGGCCGCCGGGATCACGGCGCCGTCGTACTTCTGCGCGATGAAATCCTTGACCGCCTGGCTGCGCAGCATGGCCGCCAGCGCAACGATCCGCGGATCAGTCCGGTTGTCCGAGCGCGCCACCAGATAGTTCACATAGGGGCTGTCGGCGCCCTCCAGCGTGAGGGCGTCCGTGCGCGGCTTCAGCCCGGCGTCGAGGGCGTAGTTGGTGTTGATCACCGCCATATCGACCTGGTCCAGCACCCGAGGCAGGGTGGCGGACTCCAGCTCGCGGAAGCGCAGGTTCTTCGGGTTTTCGACGATGTCGCGCAGGGTCTGCAGAGGATTGGCCGGGTCCT
Source organism: uncultured Brevundimonas sp. (assembly GCA_964398675.1). Classification (GTDB taxonomy): domain Bacteria; phylum Pseudomonadota; class Alphaproteobacteria; order Caulobacterales; family Caulobacteraceae; genus Brevundimonas. Next base: position 2,472 of record CAYNNT010000096.1, on the reverse strand, counting down.
TCAGGCGGATCAGCCCGGCCTTCTGCAGCAGGATCAGGGACCGCCCGATCGAGGAGGCGTCATTGGGCACCGCCACCTGCGCGCCGTTCGGCAGTTCAGCCAGCGAGCGGAAGCGGCGCGAATAGGCGCCCAGCGGCTCGACGTGCACGCCGGCCACGGTGACGAGGTCAGAGCCGCGCGAGGCGTTGAACTCGTCCAGATAGGGTTTGGTCTGGAAATAGTTGGCGTCGAGCCGCCCCTCGACCAGCTGGGTGTTCGGCTGGACGTAATCGTTGAAGACATTGATCTCGATCTGGATTCCCTCGGCCGCGAGCAGCGGCTTGATGTGCTCCAGGATTTCCGCGTGCGGCACGGCCGTGGCGCCGACGATCAGCGGCGCATCGGCGTCGGCCTTCTTCGCGGCGCCCTGGCCGCAGGCGGCGAGCAGCAGGGAGGCGGCGGCGAGGGTCAGAAGCGAGCGACGGAGCATGGGCGGGCCTTTCGGGGGGAGCGATCAGCGGTGGGAAACGGAGGCGACCAGCCGGTCGCCGAGCATCTGGAGAACCTGCACCAGCAGGAGCAGCAACACGACGGTGACGACCATGACATCGGTCTGGAACCGCTGATAGCCGAAGCGGATGGCCAGGTCGCCCAGCCCGCCCGCGCCGACCACCCCGGCCATGGCGGTGTAGCTGACCAGGGCGATGGCTGTGACGGTCGCGCCGGCGAGAATGCCGGGCATGGCCTCGGGCAGCAGGGCGCGGGTGACGATCTGGAAGGTCGAGCCGCCCATCGCCTGGGTCGCCTCGACCACGCCCTTGTCGACCTCGCGCAGAGCCGTCTCGACCAGCCGCGCATAGAAGGGGGCGGCCCCGACGACCAGCGGAGGGATCGCGCCCGCCACGCCCAGCGAGGTCCCGACCAGCAGCACCGTCACCGGCAGCATGACGATCAGCAGGATGATGAAGGGCACCGACCGCAGGATGTTGACGACCAGCGACAGCACCGCGTTGACGACCGGATTGGCGGCCAGCCGGCCCTTGCCGGACAGGTACAACAGCACACCCAGCGGAATGCCGAACAGCACCGTCAAGGCCATCGACCCGCCCAGCATCAGCAGGGTGTCACGCGAGGCCCGCGCAATCTCGGGCCAGTCAATGTTGACGAAGAAGGCTTCCATCAAACGCCCTCCACCGTGACGCCACGCGCGGTGAGCTGCGCCACCGCCGCCTCGGCGTCGCCGCCCGTGAACGCCACGACCAGCTGGCCGTAGGGCTCGCCGCGAATGCGGCTGATCCGCCCAGACAGGATCGAATAGTCCACGCCCACCGACCGCGCGACGCGGCTCAGTTCCGGCTCATAGGTCGAGCCGCCGCGGAAGGTCAGCTTCGCCAGCCGGCCGCCCGCCGGCACATCGGCGGTCTCGAACCCTTCCTCGCCCTCGGCCAGCATGGCGCGGGTCGCGGCGTGCTTCGGATGCAGGAAGACATCAGCCGTCGCCCCCGCCTCCACCACGCGCCCGTCCTTCAGCACCGCCACCCGGTCGCAGACGCGGCGCACCACCTCCATCTGGTGGGTGATCAGCACGATGGTCAGTTTCAGGTCGCGGTTCAGCTGGTCCAGCAGAGACAGGATTTCGTCGGTCGTCTCGGGGTCCAGCGCGCTGGTCGCCTCGTCGCACAGCAGCACGCCGGGTTCGCAGGCCAGGGCGCGGGCGATGCCGACCCGCTGCTTCTGTCCGCCCGACAGCTGCGCCGGATGCTTCTTCCCATGCTCGGACAGCCCCAGCTGTTCCAGCAGGTCCGCGACCCGCCGGTCGACCTCGGCCGACGGGCGGCCCTCGAGCCGCAGGGGGAAGGCGACGTTGTCCGCCACCGTCTTGGCGTTCAGCAGGTTGAAATGCTGGAAGATCATCCCGATCCGCCGGCGCGCGGCGCGCAGCTCGGCCGGCGCCAGGGCCGTCATCTCACGCCCGTCGACCATCACGATCCCCGCGTCCGGCCGCTCCAGCAGATTGATGGTCCGGATCAGCGTCGACTTGCCGGCGCCCGACCGTCCGACCACGCCGAACACCTGACCCGCCTCGACCGTCAGATCGACCGCGTCCAGCGCCACGCGCTCGCCCGCCGCGCTCCTGAAGCGCTTCGTCACTCCCTCCAGGCGGATCATCAGTCGGTTTCCAGCGCCTTCGCGGGAATGATGGTGACGCTCTCGCCGCAGCCGCAGGCGTCGGTCTGGTTCGGATTCCGGAACACGAATTTCGAGGCCAGCTTCGTCGTCTCGTAGTCGATCTCCGACCCGATCAGGAACAGGATGGCCTTGGTGTCCACGACCACGGTCGCGCCCTTGTCGGTCACCACCTCGTCCAGCGGCCCGATCTCGTCGGCGAAGGCGAAGGTGTATTCCTGCCCCGCGCAGCCCGCATTCTTCAGCCCGACGCGCAGCGCCCTGTGCCCGCCGGCCTCGGTCAGGGCGCGCACCCGCTCGGCCGCC
>CAYNNT010000095.1:0-10778 GCA_964398675.1 uncultured Brevundimonas sp. | reverse complement strand
TTGCAATAGGCGGCGGCGGCGTTCGCCGGGAGCTTGAACGCCAGGTCGTCATAAGCGCCGCCCGCATCCGGGCCTGGCAGAGCCAGGCCGGCGCCCAAGCTGGTTCGCGCCGCCTGCAAATAGCGCGTGACCTCCGTCAGGGCCGCCTCCGCGTCGGCGAGCACATGCTCGACCGGAACGCGCGGATAGAGCAGGGATGCGGTGATCGACACCTGGTCGCCGAGCATGGCCTTGACGGCGAAGGCGTACAAGCAACGCTGGAGTTCCTTGCCCCCGTCCACCACGATCCCCTCCTTGGGGGGACGTCCCGTTTTGTAATCACGAACCAACGCGCGGCTGCCGTCGCCTGAAAGGTCCAGCCTGTCTATGTAGCCGGTGATCCTGAAGCCGGTATCGGGGATTTCGACCGGCACCTCGGGGTCCCAGGGTTGAGCGCCCGCGCTCTTCGGCTCGGCACCGCCGAACCCGACCTCTCCGTAGGATCGCGCGTTCGGCAGCACCTCGTCACCGAAGATCAGCGCTCGCGTCGTCAACACACGTGCTTCGTCCTGCGTGCGGCGCCAGATGATCTCCGGGGGCGCGGCCTGCTCCGCCTCGAACCGGTCGGCGACTTGGGCGGCTGCGACTTCGACAGCTCTTTCGATACCGTCGTCGGTGGCGGCCGCGAGCCCGCCGTCGGCTTCCAGGAGGGACAACGCGACGTCCAGCGTCATGTGCACGAGGTTGCCCATCTGCAGAGCATCGAGCACGAGTGGATCTTCGGTCACGTCACGTCGCCGCAGCGCCATGCCGTAGCGCCAGACGAAGCCGAGCGGGTTGCGCAGGAGTTGCTTCAACGAGCTCGCCGATTGGGTGCGCTCAAGGATAGCCAGCATGAGCGGATGGTCCGCCCGCACCAAGCCGTCGTGGACGGTGAGCTCCCGCTTTTGCCAATTGCTCCATCCGTCGAGCGCGCTCACGGCCTGCGGGGTCACAGCGAACTCGTCGCCGCGCGCCATCAGACGGTCGGTTTCGCTAAAGGCATGCACCGGGATCTCGTTGCGCCGGATGTAGGTCTCCTCGGCCGACGCACCGGCCATGGCCGTGCGGCCGAGCAGTCGTCCTTCGCCGTCGCGCCTCGAGCGCGACAGGACAACGTGGCGTTCCGTGGTCGCCAGGATGGTATCGAAATCGCGCCGGTCGGCAGCGTCCACGGGAAGCGGATCGAGATCGAGCTTGGCTATGACGTGGTCGGGGATCAGTCGGTCTTCAGAAATGGGGCGGGGCCAGCGGGACGCGTTCAAGCCAATGAGGCGCACGAACTTGCGTGGTGACGCGGCCAAGGCGCTGGCGGGCATCCATGCGATGGAGGTGCACGCCTCGAGACCGTCATCCTGCTTCAAGGTGTTGAGCGTGGCGTCGAGGGACGCCGGCGGCCCGGCCAACAACGCCTTCCGCCAGATCGTCAGGGCGCGGCCGGCGAGGAAGAATTCTCCGGCGCGCTCCGCTGCTTCGTGACCTTCCGCGAGCAAGGCGATCAGCGGCCGCAGTACTGCGGTCCCGTCATGCCCCTCGGGCCAATCGTCCGGCGCGAGCCGACGGAACAGACGCTCCCAAGCTTGAGCCGATGCAAGAGGCGCGTCCGGCGGCATGACCTGCATCCACCCATCGGCCAAGGGCTGGAAGGGTCCAGTGTCCGATCCGCAGAGGGCGGCCAGACGCCTTAGACGCGTCTGCGAGAGGCCGCGAACCAGAATGTCGGCGAGCGCCGCGGCCGCCTGCCCATCTCGAGTGCTGATGGCCTTGATCCCATGTACGAAATGCAGATCGAGGTTCGCGTCCGCCCGCAGGGTGAACAGATGGTCGTCATATTCGGTCGGAGAGGCAGCGGCGATCGCGATGTCGGACGCTTCAGCTTGGCCTGACGCAAGAAGGGCGCGCGCCCATCGGATGGCCTCAATGGCCTCGTGATAGGCGGTCGCGGCGCTGACGGCTTGGATCTGAGGCGTCCGAGGATCTTCCCGTGTTATCATGATCGCCGATCCGTCAAGCCAATGCGGCGCTGGCCGAGGTCCTGCAGTCCAGGTGACCGGCGTGTGTTCCGCCAACGCCAGCAGAAGCGGTCGCCAGCAGAGGGACAGCTCCGTGACGCCCACGATCTCTACGGGCCCGACGACCGCCGCCGCATGCTCCAGTCGGCCGGCTGCCGCGGCGACGATATCGCACGGTCGCATCATGCCCCCCGGCAGGCGCGCCAGCACCCCGGCTTCGAGCCGTGCGATCGCGTCGAGGCGGGGGTGATCCGCGGCGAGGTTGGAGAGGTCCACCCCCGCCAGCCAAGCCTTCTTCAGCGTGCCGGCCGAGGCCACGATCATGCCCGGCAGATTCTTGATACTCTCAAGTTCCCCGAGCGGGGTCGCGGGCAGGGTTTGCTGGATCGCTACCCGGAGGCTTTCGTCGTCCACCGCCCGTGAAAAACCGCCGACGAGACGCACAGCGAGCTGTTCGAACGACATGATCTGAAGGCCGTGGTCGGCGTTACGAGCGGCACGTAGGCGAAACTCCCGCATGGCTAGGCGCCCGTGCACCACCACTGTTCTCCGGACGGACTGAGGCATCGCGTGATCCTAGGAAGCGCTGAGTCGGAACAAGTGTAATAAGACGGAGGACAGCCCGCTTGGCCCACCAAGCCGTGCGCATACGAACGCGAAAGACCCCCCGCCTTGCGTTGTCATTGACCTAGCCAGAGGTGAGCGAGGCATGCAACCCGAAGCTATGCCAGAATGTGGCGCACGGCAGATCGGTCCCGGGACCAAGTCTAATGCGGCCCCGTCCTACAGCGGACACCGGGAAAGTCGGCTATGAGTCAGAAGCCGAAGTCCAGTCGTCACCGTGCCCTGCCGTCGCACGCACGAAAAAGCCGCGCGCCCCCAAAGGGCGCGCGGCGAGTTTTCGCCTCGATCTGCGCGCTGCGGCTATTCAGCCGCGAACGCGTAGGCGTCGTCGTTCGGCGCGGTCGGGGTTTCGTCGTCAGCACCCTCGCCTGCATCCGCCGCGTCAGAGACGGCGGCCTGCGTCCGCAACACAGACGGCAACCAGCCCCGGCCCTCGACCAGCCGCTCCGCCGCCTCGGCCATGTCGCCTTTCTTGAACCCGGCGATGCGCCCGGCTTCCTCGGCGTTGACCGCCTCGGTCACGGCCTCCAGCACCCGCGCCTTGGACACGCGGGCGAAGAAGCTGGCCGCCGTCGCCGCCCACGTCCCGGCCATGTCGAGCCCGACCGCCGTCGCCAGCGTTTCGGCCTGCGTCCAAGCGCCGGGCCGCCGGTCGTGCGGATCGCGCACGGCGTAGAGGCCGACCCCGGCGCAGCAGGCCATCAGGTCCAGCTGCTCCGAAGGCGGCAGGGCGGCCACCACGCCCCAGAGGTCTTCCGGGCGCTCGGGGAGGCGCGCGCCCCACGCCTCGCACCGGTCACTGACCCGGCGTCCAGCGGGGCCGTCGTCCACCCCCGGCGCCAGCCGCTCCAATCCGGTCGTGGTCAGCCGAAGCTGCAACGGCGTCCAGACGCCGTAGCCCGGATAGAAGACCTGCAAGGCGAGCGCGTGGACCACCGTCGCCAGCGCCGCATTCACATCGGCCTGCACCGCGTCACGCAGCCCCATGGTCTTGTGGGCCGTCAGGTCGATCAGCAGACGATCCGACAGGGCGGACGGCGCCTCGTCCTCGGAGGCCTCCGCCTCTGAGCGCGGCCGGTTGTCCGCACCCTCGTCCGCCGCCTCGTCCGCTTGCCACGGCGACGGCGGATCGGCGGGCACGTCCTCGACACGGACCAGTCCGCGCTCGAACCGGGCGAGGCCGTCGTGACCCAGCGTCACCACGACCCCGGCCCGCGCCCTGGCCTCGTCGGCGTAGGCGAAGTCCGGGCCGAAGGCCTGCAAGGCCTTGTCGATCTCCTCCAGCCGGGCGTCCACCTCGGGCGGCAACATCTCCGCCGCGTCGGTTTCCGAAACGAGGCGGTCGTATTCCTCGGAGAGGGCCACGATCTCGGCGGCGTCCGCCTCCGACCGCTCGACCGCCACCGGATAGACCCGCCCGAACGCGGAGACGTCGGGATAGTCGAGACTGACCTCGGCCCATTTCCAGCCCTCGCGCGCGCGGGCCTCGTCGGCCAGCCCCGCCAGCTTGTCGCCGACCAGCCGGTCCAGCAGGACCACGTCCTCCAGCCAGCCGCCGCCGTCCTCGGTGAACAGATCCCGAAGCACCTCGCCGCCCGCCTCGGCGTAAGCCTCGACGCCGACGAAGCGGACGCGCCGGTCATCGACCCGGACCTTGGCCTCGGTCATGGCGCGCCGGATGGCGTAGGCCGGGGTGTGGGGGCCGATCTGCTCGAACACCTGCCGCTGGCGGTCCTGATCCGCGCTGACGCAGAAGGCCATCAACTGGTCGAGCGCCATCGCCCCTTCCCGATAGGCGGCCATCAACTCCGGCGCCGCCGAGCCGAGCCGCAGACGCTGGCGCACCACCTGAGCCGACACCCCGAACCGGGCGCCGATCTCATCCGGCCCATAGCCCTTCTCGACGGCCAGCCGCTGGAAGGCCTCGAACTGGTCGGCGGGGTGCATGGCCTCGCGGGTGATGTTCTCGTCGAGGCTGATCTCGTGGGCGTCGTTCTCGGCGTCCACGATGACCCGCACCGGATGGGTGCGCTTGATCGCCTTGCGCTTGGCCAGCAGCCGCAGGCCCTGACGGCGCCCCTCGCCGATGGTGACGAGGTAGTTCCCGGTCGGGGCGCCCTCCCCGTCCCGCTCGATCTCGACCACGGGCGGCTGCAACACCCCCTTGGCCTTGATGGAGGCGGCGAAGGCCTCGATGGTCGCCGGGCTGTGCGGCGTCTTCCTCGCGTTCTTGGACGAGGCCTTGAGCCGGTTGAGCGGCACGGTGATCTCCGCGCCGTGCTGCGGCGCATCGGCCTGCCCGGCCTTGGCCGGGGTCGCGACGGTCTGAGTGGATTGAGCAGTCATGTCTGCCTCCTTGGGCAAGGGTTGCAGGCACGCGAACTGCGCGCCTGAAACCCTGCCCGTCGGCGAGACCGGGGTAGCAAGGGCCAGGGCGGACCGGCCGGAGGGGGATCGCCCGACCTGCACAAGCCTGACCCTGATGCGGCTCATGACGGCCTTCGCCGGCGCGGAAGGTCGGGGAGACCGGCCGGTCCGGCGGCGGAGCCGCTTCACCCTGGCCCGCGCGAGGGCGGAGCCCTTAGCCCTGTCGGAAAATCGGTTCCGCCATGATCGCGGCATCGGGCGCGGCGGCGATGCGACCCTGCCGATGTTGACTCCGCGCGGCGGGCGGAGCCTAGTCCGCCTCGGCATGTGGACCCTCATCCGGACCCTTCTCGTCGCCTTGGCCCTGACCGGTTTCATCGGCCAGACGACGGCGCTTGCGGCGCCGTCGGCGACGATGGCCCCGGCGGCGGCCTCGATGGACATGTCGGATTGCTGTCCGGACTGCCCCGAGACCGGCGCTCCGGCCTCGGACCCGGCCTCCAAATCCAAGGTCCCGTGCCAGGACATGAGCCCCGCCTGCCTCGCCAAGATGGGCTGCGCCGCCGCGGCCATTCCCCTGCCGACGTCGGCCGTTCTCAAGACCCCGATCCGGCCCAGCCGGCTCGCCGGCGCCCGTCCGGCCGACACCGACCGCGACGGCGCCGGACCGCCGCCGCTGCAAGGCCCTCCAAAGCTGCAGGCCTGAGCCACGCCCTGAACGGCCGCCGCTGACGCTTCGCGTCCGCGCCGCCGTCCGTCGGCGCTCGCCCGAGCCTCGTCAACTTTCGGACCTTGATCCATGCCGACTCCCTTCCGGCCGCGCGCCCGCGGCGCCGCTCTCGCGACCGCGGCCCTGATCGCCTTGCTGCAGGCGTCCGGGCCCGCGCTCGCCGATCCCCTGACTTTCGAGCAGTCTCTGGCCCGCGCGGAAGCCGTTCCCGACCTGCGGGCCAGCGACCTGTCGGTCGCCGCCGCCCGCTCCGGCGCGCAGGCGGCCGGACGATTGCCGGACCCTGAACTGACCTTCGGCGTCGACAATTTCCCCGTGTCAGGGCCCATGGCCGGCCGCTTCGGCGACGACGAGATGACCATGGCCCGCATCGGCCTGATGCAGAGCGTGCCGAGCGGCGCGCGGCGCCGCGCCGAGCGCGCCGTCGCCGACGCCGACATCGGCGTGGCCGAGGCCCGGACCGAAACCCTGCGGCGCGACGTCCGCCTCGCCGCCGGCCTGGCCTGGATCGATCTCCACTACGCCGGCCAGAAACGTCGCGCGGTCGAGGACATCCTGGCGACCCTGGAGCCGCTCTGGGAAGCGGCCCCGGCCGGGGTCGCCTCGGGCGCGGACCGGCCCGCGACCGCCCTGGCGCCGGTTCGCCTCCGGGCCGGGCTTGAGGACCGCCTCAGCGCCTTGCGGGCGGACGAGGCGCGCGCCCGCGCCGAACTCACCCGCTGGACGGACGACCCCGCGCCGACCCCCGCAGGCCCGCCGCCTCAAGTCGAAATCGATCCCACAGCGCTGCGGGCAGGCCTCGACCGCCTGCCGTCGCTGCGGGCCTACGGCGCCGCCGGAACCCGGGCCGAGGCCGATGTGGCGCTGGCCCGGGCCGGCCGGCGTCCGGACTGGGCGTTCGAGGTCGATTACGGGCGCCGCGACCCGATGTTCGGCGACATGATCTCGGTCGGGGCGCGCGTGCGGCTGCCGCTGTTCGCCGACCAGCGGCAAGATCCGGTGATCGCCGCGCGATCGTCCGACGCCCTGCGCGCCCGGGTCGAACGCGACGCCGCGATCCGGGCTCTCCGTGCTCAGCTCGACGGCGACCTGGCCGATCACGTCATGCACCACGACCAGTGGCTGAGGGCCCGCGACGTGATCCTGCCCGACGCGCTGCGGCGCTCCGATCTGGAGACCGCCAGCTACGGCGCCGGCCGCGCCGGGATCGGCGAGGTGCTCGAGGCCTTCACCGACGTCGCCGACGCCCGGCTCGAGACCCTCGACCGCGAGGCGGCGGTGGCGCGCGACGCCGTGCGCCTGTCACTCGCCTATGGGAGTTCCGACCAATGACCCGCCCGCCCTCCTCCCGCCTCCCGCTGATCGGCGCGGCCGTGATCCTGCTCGCCGCCGGTCTCGGCGGCGGTCTGCTGGCCAGTCGATGGCTGCCCGGGTCGTCGGCGCCGACGACGGGCGCGCGCGCCGATCGCCCGGTGCTCTACTGGTACGACCCCATGATCCCGGACCAGCGCTTCGACGCGCCCGGAAAATCGCCGTTCATGGATATGCAGCTGGTCCCCCGTTACGCCGACGAGGCGGGCGCGGCGCCCGGCGTCCGCATCGATCCGGCCCGGGTCCAGGCCCTGGGCGTCCGGTTCGCCACCGTGCGGCGCGGCCGGCTGGACGACGATCTGACCGCCACCGCCGTCATCGACTTCAACCAGCGCGACGTGGCCGTGGTCCAGGCCCGCGCCGCCGGTTTCGTCCAGCGGGTCTATGGCCGCGCGCCGGGCGATGTGATCGCCGCCGGCGCGCCGCTGGTCGATTTGCTCGTCCCCGACTGGGGCGGGGCGCAGGCCGAGTATCTGGCGGTTCGGCGCGCCGGCGACGAGCGCCTCGCCCAGGCCGCGCGCCAGCGGCTGGTGCTGCTCGGCATGCCCGAGAGCCTGATCGCCTCGGTCGAGCGCAGCGGCCGGCCGCGCACCGTCGTCGCCGTCACGAGCCCGATCGGCGGGGTGATCCGCACCCTGGGCGTCCGTTCCGGCATGAGCGTCCCGGCCGGCGCGACCCTGGCGGAGATCAACGGCCTGTCGACGGTGTGGCTCAACGCCGCCATTCCCGAAGCGCTCGCCGGGCGGCTTCGCACGGGCCAGGGCGTGGAGGTCACGCTCGCCGCCTTCCCGGGCGAGCGCTTCACCGGACGCCTGACGGCCCTGCTGCCCGAGGTGGTCGGAGACAGCCGCACGATCACGGGGCGGGTCGAACTCGCCAACCGCAGCGGGCGGCTGCGGCCCGGCATGTTCGGCCAGATCGCGTTCGGCGACGGAGCGACCGAGGCGTTGCTGGCGCCCTCCGAAGCCGTCATCCGCACAGGGACCCGAACGCTGGTGATGCTGGCCGAGCCGGGCGGACGCTTCCGCCCGGCCGAGATCCGCATCGGCCGCGAGGCCGGGGGCCAGACCGAGATCCTGGCGGGCCTCGCCGAGGGCGAAAGGCTGGTGGCCTCGGGCCAATTCCTGATCGATTCCGAAGCCAGCCTCTCCGGCGTTCAGGCGCGGCCGATCACCCCGGCCGCCGCGACCGCCGCGCCGCCGACAGCCCCGACGGCTCCGACGGCTCCGACGGCTCCGACCGGGGTCCACCGGACGACGGGTCGTGTCGAGGCGCTGGCGCCGGGCGCCGTCACCCTCTCCCACCCGCCGATCCCGAGCCTGGGCTGGCCGGCCATGACCATGGCCTTCGCCCTCCCGGACGCCGCCCGCCCCCGCGGTCTGGCCGTGGGCGACCGCGTGCGCCTGGAGTTCGAGATGAGGAACGGTCGGGCGACCGGCCGTCGCCTGTCGCGCGTCGAGGTCTCGCGATGATCGCCGCCGTCATCCGCGCCTCGGTGAAGGCGCGCGTCTTCGTCCTGCTGGCGGCGCTCGCCCTGCTCGCCGCCGGCCTGTGGGCCGCGCGCAGCACGCCGGTCGATGCCCTGCCGGACCTCAGCGACGTCCAGGTCGTCATCCGCACCTCCTATCCGGGCCAGGCGCCGCAGATCGTCGAGAACCAGGTCACCTATCCGCTGGCCACGACCATGATGTCGGTCCCGGGCGCCCGCACGGTGCGCGGCTATTCCTTCTTCGGCGACAGCTTCGTCTATGTGCTGTTCGAGGACGGAACCGATCTCTACTGGGCCCGGTCGCGCGTGCTGGAGTATCTGAACCAGGTGCAGGCGCGCCTGCCCGAGGCGGCCCGGCCGGCGTTGGGGCCGGACGCCACCGGCGTGGGCTGGATCTATGAGTACGCCCTCGTCGACCGCACCGGCCGGCACGACCTGTCGCAGCTGCGCAGCCTGCAGGACTGGTTCCTGCGCTACGAGCTGAAGACCGTGCCGGGCGTGGCCGAGGTGGCCAGCGTCGGCGGCATGGTCAAACAGTACCAGGTGGTCCTCGATCCGGTGAAGCTCGCCGGCTACGGCGTCACCCACCAGAGCGTGGTCGAGGCCATCCAGCGCGCCAACCAGGAGACCGGCGGCTCGGTGCTGGAGCTGGCCGAGGCCGAATACATGGTCCGGGCCAACGGCTATCTGACCGATCTCGACGATTTCCGGGCCATTCCGATCCGCACCGCCGCCGGCGGCGCGCCGGTCCGCCTCGGCGATGTGGCGACGATCCAGATCGGCCCGGAGATGCGGCGCGGCATCGCGGAGCTGAACGGTCAGGGCGAGGTGGCCGGCGGGGTGGTGATCCTGCGGTCCGGCGAGAACGCCCGGGCCGCGATCGGCGCCGTCCGCGACAAGCTCCAGACCCTCAAGGCGAGCCTGCCGGCCGGGGTGGAGGTGGTCACCACCTACGACCGCTCGCAGCTGATCGACCGGGCCATCGCCAACCTCAGCACCAAGCTGCTGGAGGAGTTTCTGGTCGTGGCCCTGGTCTGCGGCCTGTTCCTCTGGCACGCGCGCTCGGCCCTGGTGGCCATCCTGACCCTGCCGCTCGGGGTGCTGGCCGCCTTCCTCGTCATGCGGGTCCAGGGGGTGGACGCCAACATCATGTCGCTGGGCGGGATCGCCATCGCCGTCGGGGCCATGGTCGACGCCGCCGTGGTGATGATCGAGAACGCCCACAAGCACATCGAACGCTGGGAGCACGAGCATCCGGACGAGCCACTGGTCGGCGAGGCGCGCTGGCGGGTCGTCACCGACGCGGCGGCCGAGGTCGGGCCGGCCCTGTTCCTGAGCCTGGTCATCATCACCCTGTCGTTCGTGCCGGTGTTCAGCCTCCAGGCCCAGGAGGGACGGCTGTTCGCGCCGCTGGCCTTCACCAAATCCTACGCCATGGCGGCGGCCGCCATCCTGTCGGTCACCCTGGTCCCGGTGCTGATGGGCTATCTGATCCGCGGCCGCATTCCGGCGGAGCGCGACAATCCGCTGAACCGGGCGCTGAGCCGGGCCTATCAGCCGGCGCTGGACTGGGTGATGGGACGGCCGCGCACGACGCTGTTGCTGGCGGTGCTGGCCTTCGCCACCACGGCCTGGCCGCTCAGCCAACTGGGCGGCGAGTTCCTGCCGACCATGGACGAGGGCGACCTGCTCTATATGCCGTCCGCCCTGCCCGGCCTGTCGGCGGCCAAGGCCTCGGAACTGCTGCAGCAGACCGACCGCATGATCCTCACCGTGCCCGAGGTCAAGACGGTGTTCGGCAAGGCCGGACGGGCGGAGACGGCGACCGACCCCGCGCCGCTGGAGATGTTCGAGACCACCATCCAGTTCAAGCCGCGCGACCAGTGGCGTCCCGGCATGACGCCGGACCGGCTGGTCGAGGAACTGGACCGGGCGGTCCAGGTGCCCGGCCTGGCCAATGTCTGGGTGCCGCCGATCCGCAACCGCATCGACATGCTGGCGACCGGGATCAAGAGCCCGATCGGGGTCAAGGTCTCCGGCGCGGACCTGGCCGAGATCGACCGCATCGCCGGCGAGGTGGAACGGGCGGCCAAGGGCGTCCCCGGGGTGAGCTCGGCCCTTGCCGAGCGGCTGACGGGGGGGCGCTACGTCGATGTCGACATCGACC
>CAYNNT010000094.1:0-10898 GCA_964398675.1 uncultured Brevundimonas sp. | reverse complement strand
CGACCACCGACTTCACCAGCTTCGCGTCGTCGCCTTCGGCCATGACCCGGATCAGCTTTTCGGTGCCCGAGGGACGGACCAGCAGGCGGCCGACGCCGGCGAGCCGCGCCTCGGCGTCGGCGATGGCGGCCTTGACGTCGGCGTTCTGGAGCGGCTTGCCCGAGGTGTAACGGACGTTCTCCAGCTTCTGCGGCACCTTTTCGAACTGTCTGGCCAGTTCGCTCATCGGCTTGCCGCTTTCCACGAGCACCGCCAGCACCTGCAGCGCCGACATCAGGCCGTCGCCGGTGGTGGCGTGGTCGTGCAGGATGATGTGGCCCGACTGTTCGCCGCCGAGGTTGAAGCCGCCCTCGCGCATCCGCTCCATGACATAGCGATCGCCGACCCGGGTGCGCTCCAGCGTCAGGCCCGCGGCGTTCAACACCCGCTCCAGACCCAGGTTGGACATGACCGTGGCGACGACGCCGCCGCCGACCAGCTGGCCGCGACGCGCCCAGTCCAGGGCGACCAGGGCCATGATCTGGTCGCCGTCGACGACCTGGCCCTTCTCGTCGCAGATGATGACCCGGTCCGCGTCACCATCGAGGGCGATGCCGATGTCGGCGCGGTAGCGTTTGACCGCCTCGGCCAGGGTCTCGGGATGGGTAGAGCCGCAGTCGGCGTTGATGTTCAGGCCGTTGGGCTCGACGCCCACGGCGCAGACCTCGGCGCCCAGTTCATAGAGGGTGGTCGGGGCGACCCGATAGCCGGCGCCGTTGGCGCAGTCGACGGCGACGCGCAGGCCCTGCAGGCTCAGGCCCTTGGGGAAGCTGGCCTTGGCGATCTCGACGTAGCGGGCCTGGGCGTCGTCGATGCGCTTGACCCGGCCAAGCGCGTCGGGCGGCGCCAGGTCGGCGTCCAGCGCCTGGTCCATCATCGATTCAATCTTCAGCTCGACCGCATCCGACAGCTTGTAGCCGTCCGGGCCGAACAGCTTGATGCCGTTGTCCAGGTAGGAGTTGTGCGAGGCGGAGATCATCACCCCGATGTCCGCGCGCATCGAGCGGGTCATCAGCGCCACGCCCGGGGTCGGCAGCGGCCCGAAGGTGCGCACGTCCATACCGGCCGAAGAAAAGCCGGCGACCAGCGCCGGTTCAATCATATAGCCCGACAGGCGGGTGTCCTTGCCGATCACCACCAGGTGACGGCGATTGTCGGACGACATGAACAGGCGGCCGGCCGCGAGACCCACGCGCAAGGCCACCTCCGGCGTCATCGGATGGGTGTTGGCGCGACCGCGAATGCCGTCCGTGCCGAAATATCGTCTCTCGCCCAAGCGACCTGTCCTTTGAATACGGCGACGCAGAAATCTTGCGAAACCGCTTTTTAGGTGCAATCCGGGCCGCCCGTCGCCTACATCGGCGCCTGACAGCCAGGGTCGGCTTAGACCGTTACCCGTCCGTGCGCAAAGCGCGGGAATCCAGATTTTCGAGGGCCTATTCCATGTGCGGCATCATCGGCGTGACCGGGACAGGCCCGGCGGTTCCCCGTCTGATCGACAGCCTCAAGCGGCTGGAATACCGGGGCTATGACTCCGCGGGCGTGGCCGCCCTGGTCGACGGACGCATCGAGCGGCGTCGGGCCAAGGGCAAGATCCGGGAGCTGGAAGCGGTCCTGCTGGCCGAACCGCTGTCCGCCACGGTCGGCATCGGCCACACCCGCTGGGCAACCCACGGCGCCCCGACCACGATCAACGCCCACCCCCACAAGGCCGGGCGGGTGGTGCTGGTTCACAACGGAATCATCGAGAATTTCGCCGAGCTGAAGGCCGAACTGATCGCCGAAGGGCATGTGTTCGAAAGCCAGACCGACACCGAGGTCGTGGCCCACGCCCTCGACCGCGCCCTCGAGACCGCCAACGACCCGCTGGTCGCGTTCAAGAGCGTGCTGGACCGGTTGACCGGCGCCTATGCGCTGGCGGTGCTGATCGAGGGCGAGGACGGGCTGATCCTCGGCGCCCGACGCGGCAGCCCGCTGGTGGTCGGCTGGGGCGACGGCGAGATGTACCTGGGCTCTGACGCCCTGGCGGTCGGCCCCTTCACGACCCAGATCTCCTATCTGGAAGAAGGCGACTACGTCGGCCTCGACCGCAACGGCGCGCGGATGTTCGACGTCGGCGGCAACGCCGTCACCCGGCCGATCGTCCAGGTGTCCGCCTCCTCGGCCCTGGTCGAGAAGGGCGAGTACCGGCATTTCATGGAAAAGGAGATCCACGAACAGCCGGACAGCGTCCAGCACACCCTGTCGCACTACCTCGATTTCGTGAACGGCAAGGCCAAGACGGACTCGGCCGATTTCGCCGCCATCGACCGCATCCAGATCGTGGCCTGCGGCACGGCCTTCTACGCCGGCCAGATCGGGCGCTACGCCTTCGAGAAATTGGCCAACCTGCCCTGCGACGTCGAGATCGCCTCGGAGTTCCGCTATCGCCAGCCCGCGCTGACGCCCGGCACCCTGGCCGTGGCGGTCAGCCAGTCCGGTGAAACCGCCGACACCCTGGCCAGCCTGTCCTGGTGCAAGGCCAAGGGCCTGCGGACCGCGGCCCTCGTCAACGTCCACTCGTCGTCGATGGCGCGTGAAGCCGAAACCCTCTGGCCGACCCATGCCGGTCCGGAGATCGGCGTGGCCTCGACCAAGGCCTTCACCGCCCAGGTCGCCGCCCTGCTGGCCCTCGCGGTCGCCGCCGGCGTGCAACGCGGGGTGATCGACGCGGCCAAGGAGGCCGAGCTGGTCAAGGCCCTGTTCGAGGCCCCGCGCCTGATCGCCGAGGCCATGCGGATGGAGGACGACCTCAAGGCCGTCGCCCATGACATCTCCAAGGCCACGGACGTCCTGTTCCTCGGCCGCGGCGCCATGTTCCCGCTGGCCATGGAGGGCGCGCTGAAGCTGAAGGAGATCAGCTACATCCACGCCGAGGGCTATGCCGCCGGCGAGCTGAAACACGGGCCCATCGCCCTGGTCGACGAACAGACGCCGATCATCGCCCTGGCCCCGCTGGACGAGGTGTTCGAAAAAACCGCCTCCAACCTGCAGGAGGTCGCCGCCCGCGGCGGGCCGGTGATCATGATCGCGCCGAAGTCCGCCCCTGATCCGCACGGCGCCGGCATCCGCCGCGTCGACGCGCCCGACTGCCATTCGCTGATCGCGCCGCTGATCTACGCCATTCCGGTGCAGCTGCTGGCCTATTTCACGGCCGTCCAGAAAGGCACGGACGTGGACCAGCCGCGCAATCTGGCCAAGTCCGTCACCGTCGAGTGATCGCATCGGCCCCGGAATGCGTTAGGCTGCCCGACCTCCCCGTTCAGGAATTCCCATGACCGTTTCCGCCCGCCGCCTTCGCAAGGCCGTTCTGCCGGTCGCCGGCCTCGGCACCCGGGTCCTGCCCGGGACCAAGACGACGCCCAAGGAACTGCTGAACGTCGTCGACCGGCCGATCCTGAGCTATATCGTCGAAGAGGCGCGCGAAGCCGGGATCGAGCACATCGTCTTCGTCACCGGACGGTCCAAGGGCGCGATCGAGGACTATTTCGATCACCAGATCGAGCTGGAAGCCCAGCTGCTGGCCAAGGGCAAGACCGACATCCTCGAGATGATGAACGCCGAGCTGGCCAGCGCCGGCGAGATGAGCTTCACCCGGCAGATGCAGCCGCTGGGCCTCGGCCACGCCGTCTGGTGCGCCCGCGACATCATCGGCGACGAACCGTTCGCCGTCCTCCTGCCCGACGTGATCGTGGATTCGCAGCCGGGGGCCCTGAAGCAGCTGGCCGACGTCTATGCCCGGGTCGGCGGCAATGTCATCGGCGTCGAGGCCGTGCCGGAGAGCGAAACCCACAAATACGGCATCGTCGATCCGGAGAACCGGGACGGTCGCCATATCCGCATGAAGGGGATGGTCGAGAAGCCGCCGCGCGGCGAGGCGCCGTCGAACCTGTCGATCTCGGGACGCTACATCCTGCAGCCGGAAATCTTCGG
This sequence comes from uncultured Brevundimonas sp., assembly GCA_964398675.1. GTDB lineage: Bacteria > Pseudomonadota > Alphaproteobacteria > Caulobacterales > Caulobacteraceae > Brevundimonas. Next base: position 6,887 of record CAYNNT010000094.1, on the reverse strand, counting down.
CATTCTGGAGAACCAGCCGCGCGGCGCGGGCGGCGAAATCCAGCTGACCGACGGCATGGCGCGGTTGATGCGCGACCAGGCCTTCACGGCCGTCGAATACGAGGGCGCGACCTACGACTGCGGCGACAAGATCGGCCTGCTGCGCGCCAATGTCGCCCTGGCGCTGAAGCGGCCCGACCTCGGAGAGGCGGCCCGCGCGGTCATAGCCGCGCTTCTCTAGGCAAGACCGGCGCGCCAGCGCGCCGGGGCGGCGAGGATCACCGCCCCGCTGTCATCAGCCGCCGTTGGTCAGGCGCGACGCGCCGCCGGTGATGCGGCAGACGTTGTCGTTCTGCGGACGACCGCTCTGCTGGCCGGTGGGGGAGAGAATTCCGCCCCGCGCTTCGCAGCTGTCGGAGAGCTGTTTGAGCTCCTGGGCATAGGTGCCGGAGCCGCTGGTCGAGGCGCAGGCGGCGAGGGCGAGCAGAAGGACGGCGGGGGCGGCGAGGATCAGGGGGCGCATGGCGGGGTCTCCTTGCGATGGGGCCTTCAAGTAAACGCCTGAAGCCGCATTCGTTCAACCGCCTCAATCAGGCGCTCCAGATCGTCGGGCGTCGAAAGGCGATGGTCGCCGCCCTCGATCAGGTCGAGACGCACGTCGCCCCCGACCAGACGCTCCACCAGGGCGGTCGCGTGCCGCCAGGGCACCACGTCATCGGCGCGGCCCTGGAAGATGTGGACCGGCGCCGCGATCGGCAGGGGCGCGCCCAGCAGCAGCCAGTCCCGGCCCTCCTCGAACATGGTCAGGGTCAGGACGTATTCGCCGAACCCTTCCTCGACGATGGTGATCTCGCCGTCGCGCAGGATGGTCTGGCGCTCGTGGTCGGCGAGGCCGGGCCACATCAGCCGTTCGGTGAAGTCCTGGGCCGGGTTGATGAGCACCAGCCCGGCCATCCGCCCCGGCCGCGCCAGCGCCGCCAGCAGAGCCACCCAGCCGCCCATGGAAGAGCCGACCAGAACCACCGGCCCTTTCAGACTGTCGATCATGCAGATCGCATCCTCGCGCCAGCGCCCGATCGTGGCCTTGCGCCAGTCGCCGGAGGACTTGCCGTGGGCGAAATGGTCGTAGCGGACATAGTCCCAGCCACGCTCGCGGGCCGCGGCGTCCAGCGCCACCGCCTTGGTTCCCTCCATGTCGGAGCGGAAGCCGCCGATCCAGACCACGGTGGGGCCTTCGCCGTCGACGCGGCGGTACGCCAGGGTCTCGCCGCCCCGGCAGGTCAGGTGCTGGATGTCGTCCAATCGCAGCTCCTCTCGCGAAAGTCCTCACAGACTGATAGCGAACCGGGGAAAGCGAAGCGAAGGCCAAAAGCGCGTGACAGATACCAAGACTGCCAGGAAGGTCCTGTTCGTCACTTCTAACCGCATCGGCGACTGCGTCATATCCTCCGGCGTGATCCGCGAGATCGCGCGGCAGGTTCCGGGCGCCCGGATCACCGTCGCTTGCGGCCGGCCGCCGGCTCCGTTCTTCCGCTCCGCGCCAAACGTGGAGCGGGTGATCATCCTCGACAAGAAGAAGCTGGCCGGACACTGGGTCGACCTGTGGCGTCAGGTGGTCGGCACGCGATGGGACCTGGTCATCGACATCCGCGGCTCGGCGCTGAGCTGGCTGATCCCGGCCAGGCGACGCGTGGTCTATAATCGCAGCTGGGAGACGGGCCTGCGCAAGGTCGAGATGGTCTCGCGCATGATGGGCGCGCCGGCCCCGCTGGATCCCGAAATCTTCCTCGACGCCCAGGCCGTCGCCGACCGACAGGCGGTGGTTGATCCGCAGCTGGCCGGAGGCAGCGGCCCCGGCCCGATCATCGCCCTCGCCCCGATCGCCCATCAGCCCGGCAAGAGCTGGCCCGCCGAGCGGTGGGGCCAGCTGGTCGAGAAGCTGAAGGCGGAGCCCCGGTTCGACGGCTGGCGCTTCATGGCCGTGGGCGGACCGGGCGACCGGCCCCCGGCCACGCCCGCGCTCGAGGCCGCCGGGCCGCGTGGGATCGACTTCATCGGCAAGGGGGACATTCTCGCTTCGGCCGCGGCGATCGATATCGCCGACCTGTTCGTGGGCAATGATTCCGGCCTGATGCATGTCTCCGCCGCGCTCGGCCGGCCGACGCTGGGCCTGTTCGGTCCGACCGAGTGGTGGCTGTACGGGCCCTGGGGCCCCCGGACCCGCACCGCCGCCTCCAACGAGACCCGCGGCGAGTTCGCGCCGATCGAGGCGCTGACGGTCGACCGTGTCTTTGAGGCCGTGCTGGACCTGCACCATGCGTACATCGAAGGTCGCGAAGCGCCCAAACCTTGAAGACGGGGGCTTTCGCGGTCATATAGGCCCGGTAAGGGGAACGCCGCGATCCATCGCGCGCTCATCCTCGTCAGAACTCCGCCTCCTCATCCACACAAGGAACCGACGCTCATTCGCCGTCCGATGAACCAGCCGCCCGTCAAGGACGGGCCGCCCATGAACCAAGATATCCGCGCGCCGCGCGTTCTGCTCATCGATCAGAACGGCGAGAAACAGGGCGTCATGCCGACGTCAGCCGCGCTGGAAGCCGCCGAAGAGGCCGGCATGGATCTGGTTCAGATCGTCTCCACGTCCGAGCCGCCGGTCTGCAAGATTCTCGATTACGGCAAATTCCGCTTCCAGGAGCAGAAGAAGAAGGCCGAGGCGCGCAAGCGCCAGAAGGTCGTCGAGCTGAAAGAGATCAAGCTCCGCCCCAACATCGACGTCCACGACTATGAGGTGAAGGCCAAGGCCATGCACCGCTTCTTCGACGAGGGCGACAAGGTCAAGGTGACGCTGCGTTTCCGCGGCCGCGAAATGGCCCACCCCGAACTGGGCATGAAGCTGCTCAACAAGGTGCAGGCTGATTTCGAGGAAATCGCCAAGGTCGAATACGCCCCGCGTATGGAAGGCCGCCAGATGATCATGATCCTCGCGCCGAAATAGACGTCGCGCGCCATCGACTTCGAAAAGCCCCGACCGGAAACGGCCGGGGCTTTTTCTTTGGGTCGCCGGGGTCACGCCCTCTTGCAACGACGTCCCGCAGCAGTGGAAAAGGATACCCGGTAAAGGGGAGTATCCGCCGTGTTCAAGTCCGGGATGAAGGCGTTCGCGCTCGCGATCGCCGCGTTGTTCTACGCGGCGAATACGGGCGCCTCGGCCCAGAGCCCGGGTCCTGCGCCGGCGCCCCTTGAGGCCTATGGCGCGACCCCCGCCATCGAGCTCGTCGAGCTCTCGCCCAGCGGGGAGTTGATCGCCCGAATCACGGTGAGGGGTGAAACCCGGTCTCTCGCGGTCACGCGGATCGCGACCGCTGAAGACCTTTTCGTCGGCGATATCAGCGTCATCAAGGTGCGCGACCTGCGCTGGATCGGCGAGAGCCGGGTTCTCGTGGTCACTTCGCAGACCCGCAACATCGCCTCGCTGGGCGTCCCGCGGTCAGAGCTGTTCTTCGGCCAGGTGCTCGACCTGGAGACGCGCCGGGTGGTGCAGGTGCTGGACCGCACGACGGATGTCCTGCCGGTGCTTTACGGACCGGCGCTGGTCCGCAACACCAGCGAGGGCGACACCCTGTTCGTGCGCGGCGTCAGCACCGTCAATGACCAGGCCAACCTGCACCGCGTCGATCCCAGAACCGGGCGCGGCCGCTCGGTGGCCTATATGGACAGCACGACCGACGACTATGTGCTGGACGGCGAAGGCGAGATCATCGCCCTGTCGCGCTACGACGAGCGCACCGGCCGCTGGTCGCTGCGCCTCCCGCAGGGCCAGGGTCACCGCGAGGTCTGGACGGTCGACGCGCCGGTCGACGTCCCGGCGCTGCTGGGGATGGGCCGCACGGCCCGCACCATCGTCGTCAGCGCCGATCGGCCGGACCTCGCGTCGGCGGACGCGGAGTCCGCGGACGAGGTGTTCGAGGTCAATGTGGACACCGGCGAGTGGAGCCGCCTGCCGTTCGAGCGCCAGCCGGGCTTCCTCGTGCATCACCCCCGGACCCGCATGCTGATTGGCGGCGGTCGCAATGAGGCAGACGGTGTCCGGTACGAGTTTCTGGATCCGCAGGCCGCCCGGCGCTGGCAGTCGGTCGAACGGGCCTTCCGGGGCAAGGCCCCGCAACTGGTGTCGTGGAACGATGCGCTGAGCCAGGTGGTCGTCTTCACCGACACCGGCGACGCGGGCCAGTATCAGCTGGTCGATTTCGATCGCCGCACCGCCGACATCGTGGCCGACGCCTATCCGGCCATCGCGCCCGAACAGGTGGGCGCGGTGCGGTCGATCCACTACGCCGCCGCGGACGGCCTGGACATTCCCGGATATCTGACCCTTCCGCCGGGCGTGACCGATCCTTCCGGTCTGCCGTTGGTGGTTCTGGCGCACGGCGGGCCGGCGTCCCGCGACGTGGCGGGATTCGACTGGTGGGCCCAGGCGCTGGCCTCGCGGGGCTATGCCGTGCTGCAGGCCAATTTCCGGGGTTCGACCGGCTATGGCCGAGCCTTCCTCGAGGCGGGTTATGGCGAATGGGGCCGCAAGATGCAGACGGACCTGTCCGACGGCGTGCGCTGGCTGGCGGCTGAGGGCATCATCGACCCCGCCCGCGTCTGCATCGTCGGCGCCAGCTACGGCGGCTATGCGGCGATGGCCGGCCTGACCCTCGACAGCGACGTCTATCGCTGCGGCGTCTCTGTCGCGGGCGTGTCGGACTTGCGCCGGATGGTCAATTGGGAGGCGCAGCAGTCGCGCCACAAGAACAACCAGACCGTCCGCTACTGGAACCGGTTCATGGGGGCCGCGCGACTCAACGACCGCGCCCTGGATGCGCTGTCCCCCGCCTTTCTCGCAGCCTCGGTCGGCAGCCCCCTGCTGTTGATCCACGGAAGGGACGACACCGTGGTCCCGATCGAACAGAGCCGGGTCATGGCCGAGGCCCTGCGTCGGGCCGGCAGGTCGGTCGAGTTCATCGAATTGCCGGGCGAGGATCACTGGCTGTCACGGTCCGCGACGCGCCGGCAGATGCTGGCCGAGACGGTTCGTTTCCTTGAGGCGAACAATCCGGCGGGCCCGGCGAACTGACCGCCCACGACGAAGCGGGGCGGCGATTGCCGGCTGCGCCTTGCGCGACTGCGCGATCTGACGGACAGAAGGGCTGCCTCCCGCCCGAGTAACGCCCCGTGACGTCAGCCGCCCTGCCCCAGCCTCCGTCGCGCTCGGCGCTGTTCGTCCTGTTCGGGGTGGTGTTCATCAACCTGGTCGGGTTCGGGATCGTCATCCCGCTGCTGCCCTTCTACGGCCAGACGCTGGACGCGCCGCCGTGGCAGGTGGCCCTGATGTTCTCGGCCTATTCGCTCGGCCAGTTCGTCGCCGAACCCTTCTGGGGGCGGCTGTCGGACCGCATCGGGCGCAAGCCGGTGCTGATGATCACCATCCTGGCCAACGCCGCCGGCTATCTGGCCCTCGCCTTCGTGCCCAACATCTGGCTGGCCATTGCCGTGCGGCTGTTCACCGGCCTGGGCGCCGGCAATGTCTCGACCGCCCAGGGCTATGTGGCGGATGTCACCCCGCCCGAGCTGCGCGCCGGACGGATGGGCCTGATCGGCGCCGCCTTCGGCCTCGGTTTCATCTTCGGCCCCGCGATCGGCGGCCTGCTGACCCGGCCGGAACTCGGACCCCTGGGCTATCAGCTGCCGATCTTCACCGCCTCCGGCCTGTGCCTGCTGGCCGCCCTCGGCGTGGCCTTCCTGCTCAAGGAGAGCCGGGTCAAGGCCGACGCCGCCGCGCCGCGCCCGCCCTTCCTCGGCGGGGTGCATGACGCGGTCGCCAATCCGGTGGTGTCGCGGGTGCTGCTGGTGACCCTGATCTATATGGCCGGCTTCTCGGGCATGGAGTCGACCTTCGGCTTCTGGACCGAGGCGCGCTATGGCTGGACCGCGCGCGAGGTCGGCCTGTGCTTCATGGCCGTGGGCGTCGTCTCGGTCATCTGCCAGGGCCTGCTGGCCGGCCGGCTGGCGCGCCGGTTCGGGGAGTCCCGGGTGCTGGCGGTCGGCTGCCTGGTGTTCGGCGCGGGCCTGATCGGACAGGTGGCCGCCAGCCGCCTGCTGCCCCACGCCGACTGGCTGGTGCCGGTGATCATGGCGGCCGGGGCGTTCGGGATGGCGATGACCATGCCCAATATCTCGGCCCTGATCTCGCGCTCGGTCGATCCCGACCGGCAGGGCGCCATGCTGGGGCTGAACATGGCCTCAAGCTCCATCGCGCGCATCTTCGGGCCGATGATCGCCGGGGCCATCTTCTCGCAGATCGGCCACGACTGGCCCTTCCTGATCGGCGCGGCCCTGACCGTCCCGGCGGCGGTGATGGCGATCAACGCCGGCAGGGCGTTCCGCAAACGGCAGGCGGCTGCAACTTCACCGGGTCCCTTGCCCCCCGAAGGGGTTCAGGGCTAGCACTGCGGGACGCCGCGTGGCGTCCCGGGGGAATATCGTGTCAGTCCGTATCAAGGGGGCCGCGCTGGCGGCCGTGCTTCTGTTCGCCGTCGCCGCACCCGCCCGCGCTCAGGTTGTTCCGCTGGAAACCTATGGCGCCCTGCCCGCGCTGGAACTGGTGGAGCCCTCGCCGAGCGGCGATCGGGTCGCCCTGGTGACGGTCGCCGGCGAGGATCGCGCCCTGGTCATCATCGACCTGCGAACCTCACAGCTGCTGGGACGGATCGAGGTCGGTCTGGCCAAGGTCCGCGACCTGATCTGGATCGGCGACGGCGATCTCATGATCACCACCTCGACGACCCAGTCGGTGTTCGGCGACGACGGCCCGCGCAGCGAACTGGCCCTGGGCCAGATCTATGACATCGAGCGCCGTCGTC
>CAYNNT010000093.1:0-11013 GCA_964398675.1 uncultured Brevundimonas sp. | reverse complement strand
CTTTCCAGCCGGCCGGTGAACTTGCCCGCGTCGATCGAGAACTTGTTGTAGGCGATATAGGCCGGGATGGCGGCGGCCAGGCCCAGGGCCGTGGCGAACAGGGCTTCGGAGATGGCCGGCGCCACGGTCGCCAGATTGGTGTTGCCCGACGAGGCGATGGCCCCGAAGGCGTTCATGATGCCCCAGACCGTGCCGAACAGGCCGATGAAGGGCGAGGACGTCGCCACCACCGACAGCACGCCCAGACCGTTCTCGACGCGCTGGCCCTCGCGGGCGATCAGGCTGTCGAGGGCGCGATCGATGCGCGACATCAGCAGATTGGCCTGGTTCTCGGTCAGGGGCCCGCGCGTCCGCGCCTCGCGCCAGTCGGCCAGGGCGATGACCAGCATGCGCGGCAGCGGATGCACCGGATTCGGCCCCGCCTGGGCGGCGATGTCCTCAAGCGGCCGGCCCGAGCCGACGGCATCCTCGAAGGTGTTGGCCTGGCTGTTCAGGGCGCCGAACCGCATGGCCTTGTCGATGATCACGGCCCACGACCACAGCGAGGCGATCGCCAGGCCGATCATGATCGCCTGCACGACGATATCGGCTTCAATGAACAGGGAGACCGGGTTGATCATCGAGGCTTGGGCGGCGGTGGTCATTCAGGCGTCCTTCCGTCTGTCCGTCCACTGTGCACCGGACGGGCGTGGCGGTTGTGTGGCGGTTTGAGCCGGGTCTAGCGAGGTGTGGCCGCGGCGTCACCTGGCTTCTCCTCCCCGTTGCGCAGCAAAGGGGAGGGGGACCGCCGAAGGCGGTGGAGGGGCTGGTTCAGCAGAACGGTCTTTCTGAAGCCAGCAACCCCTCCGTCACGGCGCGTATTCGCGCCGCGCCACCTCCCCGTCGCTATGCGACGGGGAGGAGAAGCCACGGTCCGATCCTGTCGCGCAGGGCCGGCGTCGGTCGGCGCGGGCGCCCGTCCATATGGATGCAGACCACCTCGACCTCGGCCCGGCACAGAACGTCGTCGCCACGCGTGATGGCCTGGGAGATCAGCAGGCGCGGACCCTTCACCGCGTCATAGTGGGTGCGCACCACCAGCTGGTCGTCGATCCGCGCCGGCTTGAGGAAATGCAGCCCCATCTTCGAGACCACGAAGGCCATGGGCTTGTCTCCGTCCAGCAGTTCGGCGTGACCGATCCCCATCAGCCGCAGGCAGTCGGACCGCCCCCGCTCGAAATACCGGACATAGTTGGCGTGATAGACCAGACCGGTGAAGTCGGTGTCCTCGTAATAGACCCGGACGGGCAGGCGGTGCTCGCGGCCCTCGAAGCGGCCGGCTGTGGGGGTGTCGGTCATCGCCGGGTCACGACCGGCCGGTTCGTCGGCGGTTCCGGAAAGTCAGGGCAGTCGGCGCTCATCATGGCGCGGAACTCGCCGTTCAACGGATCCTGGCTCAGCAACATCCGGTTCGGGCGCGAGATGAACCCGACGGCGCGCCCGCCGCGTTCGGCCGCGATATAGCCGCAGACCACCCGGCCCCGGCCAGGCTCGATCAACTGAACCTCCGCCGCCGGTCCCAACTGTTCGCGCGCCTGCCGCAGGACCCGGCGCGACGCCGGCTCCTCGGTGAAGCCGCCGCCCGCGCCCTGGGTGACGAACCACAGCGCCAACGCGCCGAGCAGGACCACCGCCACGCCCAGCACCGCGATCAGCCTGTCGGTTCGTATCGCCCGTCGCGCCATGCAGCCTCCTGAACCCCGACCATGCCGGGGTTCGGACGCAAGGTGAAGCCCGGCGCGATGGATTGGAGCGTCGCGATCCGGATGCTAGGCCTTGGCGGTTCGAACGGAGGGGATGATGCGACGCAACGCTCTGGCCTTGGCTCTGGCCCTGTCCCTGGGGACGGCGATCCCCCTGCAGGCGCAGACGCCCGCGCCCGCGCCCGCCGCCGCGCCGGGGCCCTCGACGCTTCAGGAAGCCATTCCGGTCATCGACGCGGCCTTCGACCGCTGGCAGGCCACCGCCCATGCGCCCGGACTGGTCTATGGCGTGGTGCAGGACGGGCGGATCATCCACCTGCGCACCGCGGGCGTCCGCACCGTCGACGGCCCCGCGGTGACGCCGGACACCCTGTTCCGCATCGCCTCCATGTCCAAGGCCTTCACCGCCCTGGCCATCCTCAAGCTGCGCGACGAGGGCAAACTGTCGCTCGACGACCTGGCCGAGACCCATGTTCCGGAGATGCGGAGCTGGACCTATCCGACCGCCGATTCTCCGCGCATCCGCGTCCGCGACCTGCTCAACCACACCGGCGGCTTCGTCACGGATGATCCGTGGGGCGACCGGCAGCAGGTCCTGACCGAGGCCGAGTTCACCCGCATCCTCAACGACGGCGTGCCCTTCACCCGCGCGCCGCAGACGGCGTTCGAATATTCGAACTTCGGCTACGCCCTGCTGGGGCGGATCGTCACCAATGTCTCGGGCCGGCCCTACAACGACTACATCGAGGCGGAGATCATGCGGCCGCTGGGCATGACCTCGAGCGGCTATGACATCTTCGCCTCGCCGCAGGACCGCCGCGCCATCGGATACCGCTGGGAGAACGACGTCTGGTCACGCGAGCCCGACATGCGCCACGGCGTCTTCGGCTCCATGGGCGGGGTCCAGACCTCGGCAGAGGACTACGCCCGATGGATCGCCTTCCTGCTGTCCGCCTGGCCCGCCCGCGACGATCCCGAGACCGGCCCGGTCCGCCGCTCCACCGTGCGCGAGATGGCCCAGGGCTCGAACTTCGTCTCGATGCGCAGCCGCACGGGGGCCGACGGCCAGCCCTGCCCCGGTGCCGGCGCCTACGGCATGGGACTGCAGGCCAACACCGACTGCGAACTCGGCGCCTTCATGGCCCACGGCGGCGGCTATCCCGGCTACGGCTCCTACATGATCCTGATGCCGGACCGGCGGACGGGCCTGTTCGCCTTCGCCAACCGCACCTACGCAGGGCCCTCCGCCCCGCTGATCGAGGCCGCCGCCACCCTCGTCCGCGCCGGCGTGGCCCCCGTCCGGCCGTTGGCGACCAGTGACATCCTCGCCGAACGCTACGCCGACCTCGGCCGCATCTGGGCCGCCGGCGACGTCTCGGTCGCGCAGGACCGGCTGGCGATGAATTTCCTCATGGACCGTTCGGTCGAGAACTGGCGCACGGTGCTGGGCCAGCTCAAGAGGGACGCCGGTGCCTGCGCCGCCGACGCCCCGATGACCCCGACCGGGGCCCTGTCGGGGACGTTCCGCTGGAGCTGCGAAAAGGGCGTGATCGACGGCCGCCTGCTGCTGGCCCCGACCACGCCGGTCACGATACAGGCGCTGAATTTCCGCCTGACGCCGACGGCACCGTAGCGTGAGAGATCGAGGTGGCCTTCTAGTCCTCCCAGATCACTTCCGCAGCCAAATACTCGCTGAACACCATTCGAACGGTGGCGTTGTTTCCACTTCCATCGGCCGCATAGCGATAGCGCCCGGCCTGAATGCAGACCCAGCCGAACTGGTCATCTGACGGGAACCGCCTCATTCGACGGTATAGCGCGCGGGAGCCAACTTCCGGCCAACCCGGGTATCGCGGAGGTGTTTCGAATGCTCTGCGCGCTTCAATGTCCAATACGTGCAGCGGCACTATTTTGACTACGGGTGGGGTATCATCAGGCCAATCAGTCAGCTCGAACGCCGCGTGCCCCCTAGCTAGTTTCTCCACGACCTTTTTCACTCGCAGCAAGTCGATAGCCCAGAAGACAGTCCCGTCGGCCTCGCTTCGGGATGCAGCAATGGACTCGCTAAGTCTGCGGTCGTTTTTGACGACGCCCCGCATCTTAGGACGCCAGTTCTTGGAAGGTAGATGATCTCCCGTCCGGGCCGCTTCGATAAAGGCTGCGAGATACGGCTCGTCCTTCGAGAAGCCATTGTTGCAGGTGTCGCAAACTCCAACTGTGGCCAGTTCGTCCGGATATGGCTTGTCCAGAAAAATGTAGGACGGGTTGTGATCTTGGGTGTCCGGCTTGGCTCCGCAATGAATGCAATAGAGGAGCATACGGCGGTCACCATAAGACGGAGGGTGAATGCCCTTTAGGTCGAGCTCTCCGGATTCCTGCTCATTGCGCCAGCGCCTCACTGTGGCGTGCGAGACTCGGTACTTTTCTGCGATCGACTGAACTGTCGCACCGGCCAGCACCTCATCGGCAGCTTTGCGACGGGTCGGCACCGGTGTGATGCGTTGTCGCGCGTTCACTCAAATAGTCCCACCTGCCCGGCCCCGGCCGGCTTCGGCGGCTCCGCCAGGCCGAGATGGGCATAGGCCCGTGCGCAGGCCATCCGTCCGCGCGGCGTGCGCTGGATGAAGCCCTGCTGCAGCAGATAGGGCTCGATCACATCCTCGACCGCGTCCCGCGCCTCGGCGATGGCCGCCGCCAGCGTATCCATGCCGACGGGCCCGCCGCCATAGTTCTCGATCAGGGCCTTCAGGAAGCGGCGGTCCAGACTGTCCAGCCCGGCCTCGTCGACCTCCAGCCGGGCCAGCGCCCGAGCCGCCGCCAGCCGGTCGATCACCGGCGAGCCCTCGGCCTCCGCAAAGTCCCGCACCCGGCGCAGCAGCCGTCCGGCCACGCGCGGCGTGCCCCGCGAGCGGCTGGCGATCTCGCGCGCGCCCTCGTCATTGATGGCCACGCCCATCTTGCGCGCCGCCCCGGTGATGACCCGCACCAGCTCCTCGGGCGTATAGAACTCCAGCCGCAGCGGAATCCCGAACCGATCCCTCAGCGGGGTGGCCAGCAGCCCCGCCCGCGTGGTCGCCCCGACCAGGGTGAACGGCGCCAGATCGATCCGCACCGACCGCGCCGACGGCCCCTCGCCGATGATCAGGTCCAGCACATGGTCCTCCATGGCCGGATAGAGGATCTCCTCGACCGTCGGAGCGAGCCGGTGGATCTCGTCGATGAACAGCACGTCGCGCGGTTCGAGATTGGTCAGTATGGCGGCCAGATCGCCGGCCTTGGCCAGGATCGGCCCCGAGGTCGCCCGGAACCCGACGCCGAGCTCGCGCGCCACGATCTGCGCCAGCGTCGTCTTGCCCAGCCCCGGCGGGCCGAACAGCAAGACGTGGTCCAGCGACTCGCCCCGGCCCCGCGCCGCGTCGATGAACACCTTCAGATTGCCCTTGGCCTGCTCCTGCCCGACGAATTCCGACAGGGTCTGCGGCCGCAGGGCGCGGTCGTGGCCCTCGCCGGGGGCGGGCGCGCCGGAGATGATGCGGTCCTCGCTCACCGCCCCAGCTCCTGCAGGGCCGCGCGGATCACCGCCGACAGGTCCGCCTCATCGCCCAGCCGGATCAGCGCCTGATCGACCGCGCGGCGGGCGTTGACCTCGGCCACGCCCAGACCCAGCAGGGCAGAGACGGCTTCGCCGGTAACGCTCGGCGCCGGCGGTGCGATCTCAGCGTGGACGCCGGGCGCCGAGGGCGTGAACGACGCATCCCCCAGCGGCTTGCCCTTCAGCTCGGTCACGATCCGCAACGCCAGTTTCGGCCCGACGCCATTCGCCCGCGCCACCGCCGCCTTGTCCTCGCGCGCCACCGCCGCCGCCAGCTCGCCGGGCGGCAGGACGTCCAGCACTGACAGCGCCGCCTTGGGCCCCACGCCCTGGATGGCGGTCAGGGTCGTGAAGGCGCGCCGCTCGTCGCGGGTCAGGAAGCCGTACAGCCGCGGCCCGCTCTCGGCGTTCCAGTTGCTTTCAATATGCAGGGTCGCCTCGTCGCCCGGCGCCGGCAGCCGGCCCAGGGTCCGCGCCCCGCACGCCACCACATAGCCCACCCCGGCGCAGTCGATCAGGCAGTGATCCGCCTCGACCTCGGCCAGCACGCCTCTCAAACGGCCGATCATGCCGCCCCTCTCATCGTCGTGAGCAAGGCCCGCTTGCGCATCTGCGCATGGGTGATGGCCACAGCCAGCGCATCGGCGGCGTCGGCCTTCACATCCCCGGCGGCGGGCAGCAGCCGCTTCACCATGAAGGCGATCTGGGTCTTGTCGGCATGGCCGGCGCCGACGACCGCCTTCTTGATCAGGTTCGGTGAATATTCCGCCACGCTCAGCCCGTGCCGCGCGGGCGCCAGCATCACCGCCGCCCGGGCGTGACCCAGCTTCAGCGTCGAGACCGGGTTCATGTTGACGAACACCTCCTCGATCGCCGCCTCGTCGCAATCATGGGCGGCGCAGACCTCGCCGACGGCTTCGAGCAGGAACAGCAGCCGCTCGCTGAACGGCGCGGTCTCCGGCGGGACGACGACGCCGTGCGCGATCCAGCGCAGCCGCGACCCTTCGGCCACCACCACGCCCCAGCCGGTGCGGCGCAGGCCGGGGTCGAGACCGAGGATTCGAGTCGTTGCGTTCGTCATTCGTTCCATTCATGCCTCAAACGAGGTTGACGAACAATGACCGGCTTCCGTCGTCGCTTCAGTCGTCGCTTCAGTCGTCTCTGGGCAGCACCGAGAACCCCGCCAGCCCCTGCTGGGCGCCGAGGCGGGCGACCAGGGCGTCGATGTTCAGCGGCATCTGTCCCTTGGCCTTGATGTGGTGCTCATGCAGCGTGCCGTCCGGGCTGATGACGTGGCCGATGCGGATGCATTTCAGACCGCCCGCCTTCAGCATCTCGCGCACGCCCGGCTCTCCCGGCGGCGATTCCCGCACCCAGCGCAGATGGATGTCCAGCACCCCGACGTGCGGCAGCTTGGCGTCCAGCAGGCGCAGCACGGCCAGAACCGCCAGGGTCGCGCCGGAACCGATCAGGGCCAGGTCCGTCATCCCGACGCCGAACAGGACGCCGATGGCTGACGTGACCCAGAGCGACGCCGCGGTGGTCAGGCCGTGGACCGAAAAGCCCTCGCGGAAGATCACCCCGGCGCAGAGGAAGCCGATGCCGGTCAGCAGGCCGTGGGACATCCGCGTCGGATCGATCACCACCGTCTGCCCGGGCAGGGCGGTGAAGGCCCAGGTCGACTGGTGCATCGCCGCCAGCATCAGCAGGCAGGAGGTCAGGCAGACCAGGATGTGGGTGCGGAACCCGGCCGGATGGCCGTGATAGGTCCGCTCCACCCCGATCAGTCCGCCGGCCGTCATGGCCGCCAGAACCGGCCAAACCAGATCCCAGTCCATTTGTGTAAATCGCTCCGCAAACTGACGAATCTTCAGCCTAGTCCCGGCAGAGCTTCGGGATCAAGCGCCCCGGACTATTCCGTGGTCTTTCCGTCGAAATGCTCCTCCTTCGCATCCGCCTCGGCCCTGGTGGCGCGGACCACGCCGTCGCGGTGCTCGGGCGGGCCGTAGAGGGTGTAGAGGGTCAGGGGCGCGTCGCCGGTGTTGATCACATTGTGCCGGGCGCCCGCGGGCACGATGACGGCGTCGTCGTCCTTGATCGGGGTGCGCTTGCCGTCGATGAGGACCTCGCCCGAGCCGGACTCGATGCGGAAGAACTGATCGTGGTCCTCATGGACCTCCTCGCCGATCTCCTCGCCCGGCTGCAGGGCCATCAGAACCAGTTGCAGATATTTGCCGGTGTAGAGCACGCGGCGGAAGTCGGTGTTTTCGGTGGTCAGGGTCTCGATGTTGTCGACGAAGCCTTGCATGGAAATTCCTTGGCGGGGGGAGGCAGGAGGATGCCGCTGAGATCGGCATTCCCGGGACACGGTTCAAGCGACGGACAAGCGGTCCGGCCCACGGCAACGGTTGTGCGGGCCTGCTGTTCCTCCGCCGCCCTTTCCGCGCTAGCGTCCTCGCCTGATCAGGGGATACAGCGATGTCGAGTGCAGGCGGGGCGGCGGTCGTGGCGATGGCGCGGCGGGCCGAACGGACCATCGTGGAGACGTTGCGAGCGCACGGTGCTGTCTCGGCGGATCGGGCCGTCCCCCTCGCGCCGGGCCGTCCAGGCGGACGACCCGCCCTCAAGCGACTGGTGCGGCGCGAAGCCGTGCGCGAGACCGGCGACCGCTACTGGCTGGACGAGTCCGCCTACGAAGCGATGCGGAGCAGTCGCCGCGGCCGGTCGATCATCATCCTGATCGTGATCGCAGCCGTCATGACCGCCTTCGCCGCCTTCGGCGCGCTCCAGGCCCGGGCCCAGACGCCCGATCCGCGTCCCGATCAGCGCGCCTTCCGCGCGCTGTACGAGGAACTGGTCGAGACCAACACCACCCTGTCGGAAGGCAGCTGCACCCTGGCCGCCGAACGCATGGGCGCCCGTCTGCTCGCCGCCGGCTATCCGGCCGCCGATGTGCGGGTGCTGGCCTCGGCCGAACGCCCGAAGGACGGCAATCTCGCCGCCGTCCTGCGCGGGTCCGACCCGTCGGCGCCGGCCTTGCTGCTGCTGGCCCATATCGACGTCGTCGAGGCCCGGCGCGCGGAATGGGACCGCGATCCCTTCAACCTGGTCGAGGAGGACGGCTATTTCTACGCCCGCGGCGCGTCCGACGACAAAGCCCAGGCCGCGGTCTGGGTCGACACCATGGTCCGCCTCAAGACCGAAGGCTTCACGCCACGCCAGGACATCAAGATCGCCCTGACCTGCGGCGAGGAGACCTCCGACACCTGGAACGGGGTCGAATGGCTGCTGGCGAACCATCGCGACGCCCTCAGCGCCGGTTTCGCCCTGAACGAAGGCGCGCGCGGTCGACTCGACGCCGCCGGCAACCGCCTCGCCCTCGAGATCCAGGCCGGCGAGAAGGTCTATCAGGACTTCCAGCTCGAGATCACCAATCCGGGCGGCCACTCGTCGCGGCCGGTGCCCGACAACGCCATCGACCGGCTGGCCAACGGCCTCGTCCGTCTGTGGGACCAGCCCTTCCCGCTGGAGGTCAATCCGACGGTCCGCGCCTATCTGAACGCCATGGCCGGGGTGACCCCCGCCCTCGCCGCCGACCTGCGCGCCGTCGGGGCCGACCGGCCCGACGCGGCCGCGGCTGCCCGCCTGTCGGCCGCCGACCCGAGCCTGAACGCCATCCTGCGGACGACCTGCACCCCGACCATGGTCAACGCCGGCCATGCGCCCAACGCCCTTCCCCAGACCGCCCGCGCCAACATCAACTGCCGCATCCTGCCCGGCCACACGGCCGCCGAGGTCAAGGCCGATCTGGAGCGGATGATCGCCGATCCCGGCATCGCCGTGACCCTGACGGGCGCGCCCGATCCGGTGTCGCCGCCGCCGCCCCTGTCCCCGGCCATTCTCGATCCGATCATCGCCGCCGCCGCAAAACAGTGGCCCGGCGTGCCCGTGGTCCCGGCGATGGCCGCCGGCGCCACCGACGGCCGTTTCACCAATGCGGCGGGGATTCCGACCTATGGCGTGACCGGCATGTTCGGCGACCCCGACGGCGGCGGCGTCCACGGTCTGAACGAACGCATCCGCGTCCGCTCCCTCTACGAGGGCCGGGACTTCCTGTTCGATCTGGTGAAGGCCTATACGGCCGCGCCCTGAGGCCGCGCCTCAGCCGTGTTTCTCGACATAGGCCTCGGGGTCCATGTTCACCGGCTTGACCCCGGTGATGTGCCCGGCCTCGAAGGCGGCGAATTTCACCGCGAGGTCGTGGCGGGTCTCAAGCGATGCGTTCATCCGGAAGTCGGTCAGCCCCTGCCGTTCTTCCTCGCCCATATGCTTTGAGTTGACGACGTTGGCGTTCCCGACCGCCTCGATCCACGCCTTCGTTCCAACCGTGTGTCTGGCGACCGCCTTCACCGCGTCGCGCAGCTTGTTGTGATCCTCGATGGCGTCGATCGTTTCCGGGCCGGCGTCATCGCCCTCCGCGTCGTTGGCCGCCTCACCGACCTTCATCAGCTCCGGATAGAAGAACCGCTCTTCCGCCTCGGCATGCACATCGAGGAAGGCCGACAGCCGACCCCAGACCTTGGTCAGGGCGTCCGTATCCTTCGGATCGATCTGTTCGAGGATGGCGAACAGCCGACGCTGCTCGGCGTGGTCGTCGAGGATAAGCTGGGTGATGTCCACAGGCAGGCTCCGCCGCAAGGTGAAGCTACGATACGTTCCGCCCGGTCAACGGTTCCGGCGGACCGGCGGGACCGGGCGTTCGGCGGATTGGGCGGCAGCGGACGCCTGCTTCTCCCTGACGTAACTTCCGCGCTCCATCTTCAACGACACGATGGCGAACAGGATCAGGACCGCGATCCCGACACCCAGCAGCGTCCACACGAACATCCGCCAGCCACGCTGAAGGTCGTCCGCCGCCGGGCTCAAGTCAGCCCGCGTATTTCGCCAGGTCGTCGTCCGAGATGTCCTCGTTCGAATAGACGTTCTGCACGTCGTCCTCGGCGTCCAGGGCGTCCAGCAGCTTCATCAGGGTGCCGACCGCCTCGCCGGTGACCGGGACCTCGTTCTGCGGCCGCCAGACCAAGGCCGTGGACTTGGCGTCGCCGAGGATCTTCGACAGGGCCTCGGCCACCTCATTGAGGTCCTCGAAGGTGGTCCAGATGGTGTGGCCCGGCGCGTCCTGATAGATGTCGGGCTTCACCAGATCGCTCTCGACGTCCTGGGCGCCCGCCTCGATGGCGGCCTCCATGACGGCGTCCTCGCTGCCGGCCTCGGCCGGGTAGATGATCCGGCCCACGCGGTTCCACATGAAGGCGACCGAGTTCATCTCGCTCAGCGCCCCGCCGTTCTTCTTGAACGCTGCGCCGATGTTGGAGGCGGCGCGGTTGCGGTTGTCCGTCAGCGCCTCGACGATGATGCCGACGCCGCCGGGCCCCCGGCCCTCGTAGCGGACCTCTTCCATCATATCGACGTCGCCGCCGGCGGCCTTGTTGATGGCGCGCTGGATGACGTCCCGCGGCAGGCTTTCGGCCTTGGCGTTGTTCACCGCCAGACGCAGGCGCGGGTTCATCGCCGGATCGGGCATGCCCAGCTTGGCGGCGACCGTAATGTCGCGCGACAGCTTCGAGAACAGCTTGGACCGCTGCGCATCGGCGCGGCCCTTGCGGTGCATGATGTTCT
>CAYNNT010000092.1:0-11339 GCA_964398675.1 uncultured Brevundimonas sp. | reverse complement strand
AGAAGTCCTACTGATCGAAGCAGGCGGCCGCGACGATTACCACTGGATCCACATCCCGGTCGGCTATTTGCACTGCATCGACAACCCGCGCACCGACTGGAAATTCCGCACCGAAGCCGATCCCGGCCTGCCCGCCAGCGAGCGCCGCTTCCTTGAGGACACGGGCTCACTCGCCAGGACCGCGCGCGGCCGGACCGTGGCCGAGCTGCGGCGGCTGATGAGCCTGTCCGACGATCTGGCGCGGCTGAACCGCGAACGCTTCCAGGCCTTCGACCCCGACTCGACCGACGGCGTGCAGGCGGCCTTCGCCTTCGCCGGCGACGTCTATGAGGGGTTGAAGGCGCGTGAGCTCGATGCCGCCGGTCTGGCCTTCGCCCAGGACCACGTGCGGATCCTGTCGGGCCTCTACGGCCTGCTGCGGCCGCTCGACCGGATCCAGCCCTATCGGCTGGAGATGGGGACGCGGCTGAAGACCCGGCGCGGGTCCAGCCTGTACGATTTCTGGGGCGACCGGATCGCGAAACAGCTGAACGCCGACGCGGAAGGCCACGGCCAGCGCGTGCTGGTGAACCTGGCCAGCCAGGAATATTTCGGCGCCGTCGACGCCCGGGCGCTGAAACTGCCGGTGGTGACGCCGCAGTTCCGCGAGTCGAAGGACGGCGAGAGCCGGATCATCTCCTTCTTCGCCAAGAAGGCGCGCGGGGGCATGACGCGCTTCGCCATCGACGAGCGGATCGAGAAGCCTGAAGACCTCAAGGCGTTTGATCGCGACGGCTATCGCTTTGACAAGGCGGCCTCGAGCGAGACAGAGTGGATATTCATCAGATCGGGAAATTAATCCCGACTGTCGCCTTCGCAAGCGCGAACGGCTAGGCTGGCGACACAAGACTGACGGACGGACGAGACCCCCCATGTTCCAATGGCCCAAACGCGGCGACGGCGCTGAAACAGCAAGCGAGCCTTTCCGCGACATCGGCGACCTCAAGGGTCAGGTCGCGGTGATCTCGGGCTCGACCTCGGGCATCGGCCTGGCCTTCGCCCGCGCCATCGCCTCGCGCGGCGGCGATGTGGTGCTGAACGGACTGGGCGACCCCTCGGAGATCGAACGCACCCGGTCGGAGCTGGAAGCCAGCTGCGGCGTGCAGGTGCGCTACCACGCGGCCAATATGCTGCGCGGCGACGAGGTCGCGGACATGGTGGCCTATGGCAAGCACCAGCTGGGCCGCGTCGACATCCTGATCAACAACGCCGGCGTCCAGCACGTCGAGGCGGTCGAGAAATTCCCGTCCGACAAGTGGGAACAGATCATCGCCATCAACCTGTCCTCGACCTTCTACGCCACCCGCGCGGCCATTCCGATCATGAAGGCCCAGGGCCGCGGCCGGATCATCAACGTCGCCTCGGCCCACGGCCTGGTCGCCAGCCCGTTCAAGTCCGCCTATGTCGCGGCCAAGCACGGCGTGATCGGCTTCACCAAGACGGTGGCGCTGGAAGTCGCGCAGGACAACATCACCTGCAACGCCATCTGCCCCGGCTTCGTCGAGACGCCGATCGTCGAAAAACAGGTCGCCGACCAGGCCCGCACGCGCGGCATGTCGAAGGAGGCGGTGCTGAAGGACGTGATCCTGGGTTCGCAGCCGACCAAGCGGTTCGTCACGACCGACGAGCTGACGGGGATGATGCTGTATCTGGTGAGCGACCTCGGCGCGTCGGCGAACGGGGCCAGCTTCTCGATCGACGGTGGGTGGACGGCGCAGTAGCGGGATGGAGAAGCGGGGCGGAAGGAATCCACTCGCCCTTGTCGCTCTTGTGACGATTGGCGGGCTGGCCGTCGTTTTTGGAGGCCCTTTGGATGTCTCCGCCCGTCTGTTCAACTTTGCCATGCTGACGGAGCCGAAGCTGGTCAGGGAAGCGCACGCCTACATCGATCAGCGGACGGACGGTCGGCAGGCGGCGTGCCTCTACGTTGTCGACTGCGATGGCGGGTCGGCTCGTCTCACGCTTGTTTCGGATCTGGCCGCCTGGAGGCTTGAAGATACCAAACGCGATATCTGGAGACGGCGTTCAAGTGGCTTCTGCCCCGGGCGGACCACCAACATCGGCCTGCAACTGATCCCTGAGCCCGGCGCGCAGCGGGACGTCGAGTCCCACATGTTGTCGCGATGGTCCTTCTTCAACGACCGCTTCGTTCCTCACCATGGACGATTCCAGAGCGGCGCATTCAGCGACAAGGAGTGGGAGCCGTGCACGCTTGAGCGGGCACTCATCCGCAGCACGCCTTCGCTCAACCCACAAACCCCGCCGCCCGCCGCAGCCGGTCGTTGATCGCCTCGCCCAGCCCCTGTGCCGGGATGGGCGACACCGCGATCCCCGCCGGCTTCTCGCGGTCCGCCTCGCGCAAGCGCCGGAACAGGTTGGCCGCCGCCTCGCGCAGGTCGCCCGACGGGCTCAGGCTCCAGCGCGGGTCGCCGACGCCGGGGCCGAAGCCGAGCAGGATCTCGCCGGGGCGGGCGTCGGCGGCCTCAATCCGCACCGGCGCGTCCGGCGCATAGTGCAGGGCCATGCGGCCGGGCGAGCGATGCCCCTCCCCGTCCCGGTCGAGCGGGCCGACGACGGCCTCGATCTCCTCGCGGGTGACCGAGCCGGGGCGCAGCAGGGCGATGCGACCGTCCAGCACCGAGACGACCGTGCTCTCCACGCCCACGGCGCAATCGCCGCCGTCCAGCGCCGCGGCGGCGAAGGCTCCGGTCTCCTCGACCGCGTCGGCGAAGGTGGTCGGGCTGGGCCGGCCCGAGCGGTTGGCCGAGGGGGCGACGACGGGGCGGCCGAAGGCGGCGATGACGGCGCGGGCGCGGGCGTGGCCGGGGACCCGCACGGCGACGCTGTCCAGACCCGCGCGGGCCAGGTCGCAGACGCCGTCACGGTCGCGGACCGGAGCGACCAGGGTCAGGGGGCCCGGCCAGAAGGCCTCGGCCAGGGCCCGCGCCCGGGCGTCGAACACGGCGACGGCCTCGGCCTGAATGGCGTCGGCGACGTGGGCGATCAGGGGGTTGAAGCGGGGCCGGCCCTTGGCCTCGAAGATGGACGCCACGGCGACCGCATTTCCGGCGTCGGCGGCGAGGCCATAGACGGTCTCGGTCGGAAGGATGACGAGGCCGCCATCCGCCAGGGCGCGCGCGGCCTCGGCGTCGGACACGCTCAGCCGCGTTGCGCCTGAAGCGCCACCCTCACGGTCACCTGCCGTCCGACCAGCCTGTTCCAAGGCCCCGATGTCCCTATGCCGAAATCCGCGCGATTCAGGACGAATGCGCCCGCCAGATGCGCCCGGTCGCCGGTCACGCGCAAGTCCACGGGAAAGGCGACCGCCTGGGTCACCCCCTTCATCGTCACCCTTGCGCGCGCCGTGTAGCGGTCGCCGCCGAGCGGCTCCAGCGACTGCAGATCGAAGCGGATCTGGGGATAGCGCGCGGCGTCGAGGAAGGCGGGGCTGGTGGCGCGGGCCGAGGCGACCGACGGCGACATCGCCAGGGAGGCCGACTGGACGACCACGGTGGCGCGCGTCCGGTCGGGATCGGCCGGATCAAAGACGATGTCGCCCCGCCAGTCGGCGAACCGGCCGCTGTGCGCGCCGCCGAAGGCCCGGACCGACAGCTCGATGCGCGACGCGTCGCGGTCCACGGTCCAGGGGATGGTCGCCGCCCCGGTCAGGGTCAGCACGGCCAGACCGGCCGCAACCAGGGCGGCGAGGCGCCTCACGGCCGACGCGGGATCCACGGGATCATCCGGTGCAGGACATTGTCGCGGTCCACGAACTGGTGCTTCAGCGCGGCCAGGACATGGAGGGCGATCAGGACATAGAGGCCCTTCATCACCAGCTCATGGATGTCGATGATGGAGCGGAAGGCGTCCCGGCCGCCGGTGATCGGCAGCAGCGGCCAGTTGAACAGGCCGAACCAGCTGAGATCCCGCCCGGTCGCCGACACCGCCGCCCAGCCGGTCAGCGGCATGGCGATGAGCAGGACGTAGAACAGGACGTGGGTCGCGCGCGCCAGCATCTTTTCCCAGCGCTTCATCCCGTCCGGGAAAGGCAGGGCCGGATTGGCCATGCGCCAGCCGATCCGCGCCAGGGTCAGGACCAGCACGGTCAGCCCCAGGGCCTTGTGGATCTGGACGAATTCGCGGGACATGGCCTGCCCCTCGGTCGCCTCATGCGCGGTGATCAGCAGCACCTGGGCGAGGATCATGACGGCGATCAGCCAGTGCAGGATCAGCGAGACGACAGAATAGCGGTTGCGCGGTTCGGACACGGGAGCTCCTTGACGACGCCGCCACTCTGACGCTGCGCAGCGGCTTAGCCAAGCTGCGTCTTGCATACCGTCGCGGCAAGGCGTCATGAACGGGGATCAGACCGCCAGAAAGGCCCGCTCCCCCATGACCTACCGCGCCCCCGTCCGTGATCTCGCCTTCACCCTGCAGGCCGTGGCGGGCATCGACCAGGTCGCGGCCACCGGCGCCTTTCCCGACTATGACGCCGACCTGATGGGCGCCGTGCTCGAGGCCGCGGCGCAGTTTTCGGAAGGCGTGCTGGCGCCGCTGAACCGGATCGGCGACCAGAAGGGCTCGACCTGGGCCGACGGCGCAGTCACCGCCGCGCCCGGCTTCGCCGACGCCTATCGCCAGTTCGCCGAGGGCGGCTGGACCGGCCTGTCCGCCCCCGCCCACGCCGGCGGCCAGAACCTGCCCAAGGCGCTGGAACTGGCGGCCTATGAGACGGTGCACGCGGCCAATATGGCCTTCGGCCTGTGCCCCATGCTGTCGCTGGCCGCCATCGAGGCGCTGGAAGCCCACGGCACGCCCTCGCAGAAGGAGATCTATCTGTCGAAACTGGTCAGCGGCGAATGGACCGGGGCCATGGTGCTGACCGAGCCGGGCGCGGGGTCGGACCTCGGCGCCCTGACCGCCACGGCGACGCCGAACGGCGACGGGACGTACGCCCTGCACGGCCAGAAAATCTTCATCACCTGGGGCGACCACGACGCCACGGACAATATCGTCCACATGGTGCTGGCCCGCCTGCCCGACGCGCCCGCGGGGCCCAAGGGGATCAGCCTGTTCCTCGCCTCCAAATTCCTGCTCAACGAAGACGGCTCGCTGGGCGCCCGCAACGGCTTCCGCGCCGTCGGGGTCGAGCACAAGCTGGGCATCCACGCCTCCCCCACCTGCGTCATGTCGTACGAAGGCGCGACCGCCGAACTGGTCGGCCAGCCCAACCAGGGTCTGGCCCATATGTTCGTGATGATGAACGCCGCCCGCCTCGCCGTCGGCGTCGAGGGCGTCGGCATCGCCGAGCGGGCCTACCAGCACGCGCTGACCTATGCCCTCGACCGCCGGCAGGGCCGCTCTGCGTGGACCGGCGAAGCCAATGCGCCGATCGTGGATCATCCGGACGTGCGCCGGATGCTGGCGGTGATGAAGGCGAAGATCGCCGCCGCCCGCGCCATCTGCCTGTCGACCGGCGTCGCCGCCGATCTGGCGAAACACGCAGCCACGGAAGAGGACCGCCGCCGCTGGAAGGGCCGCGAAGACCTGTTCACCCCGATCGCCAAGGCCTGGTCGACCGACATCGGCTGCGAGGTCGCCTCCATGGGGGTCCAGATCCACGGCGGCATGGGCTTCATCGAGGAGACCGGCGCAGCCCAGTACTATCGCGACGCCCGCATCGCCCCGATCTATGAGGGCACCAACGGCATCCAGGCCATGGACCTGGTCGGCCGCAAGCTGTCGCAGGACGGCGGCCAGTCGGCGCACGACCTGATCGCGGACATGAAGGCGACCCTGGCCGTCTTGCCGCGCCTGTATTCCGGCAAGCCGGTCGAGGCCTTCGCCGAAGGTGTCGCTGCGGTCGAGGCGGCCACCGCCTGGCTGCTGGAGCGCAAGGTTGCGGCTGACGGCGCCGCGGACGTGCTGGCGGCCGCCGACGCCTATCTGAAACTGGTCGGCGACGTCACGGGCGGCTGGATGCTGGCGCTCGGCGCCATCCACGCCCGCGACCAGCTGGACGGCGGCCAGGGCGACCCGGCGTGGCTCGAAGGCAAGATCACCCTGTACGAAATCTACGCCGCCAATGTGCTGGCGGGCGCGGCGGGCCGCATGGCCTCGATCCATCAGGGCGGGGCGCTGCTGGAGCGGATGAGCGCGGACGTGCTGGCGGGGTAAGGCGCTTGTCATCCCGGCCGAAGCGAAGCGGAGAGCCGGGACGGGCAGGACGGCCCTGAGTTGTCGCTCCCGGACAGCCCGCTTGGGCTGAGCCGGGAGGCAGCCGGACGCTGCACGGCGGACTTCTGAAGGCGGCGAAGGGAACCCCAGAACCGGGCTTTGCAGCCACCCGTCTCCCGGCTCAGCCCAAGCGGGCTGTCCGGGAGGAGCCAAGGGGCAGCATGCCGTCCCGGATCACCGCTTCGCGGCGTCCGGGATGACAAGGAGTCCAGACCGCATCGAAAGTCAGATGTGCAGCACCCGCCCGTAGGCATCCAGCGACGCCTCGTGCATGGCCTCGGACATCGTCGGGTGCGGATAGACGATGCCATGGATGTCCTCTTCCGTCGCTTCCATGGCGATGGCGGTGACGAAGCCCTGGATCATCTCGGTGACCTCGGCCCCGATCAGATGGGCGCCGATGAGGGCGCCGGTCTTGCCGTCGAAGATCACTTTCACGAAGCCGTCGGTGTCGCCGGCGGCCACGGCCTTGCCGTTCACCTTGAAGGGGAAGCGGCCGATCTTCACGTCGAGCTTCGCTTCGCGCGCCCCCTGTTCGGTGATTCCGACCGAGGCGATCTGCGGCTGGGCGTAGGTGCAGCCGGCGATGGGCGAGTGGACGTTGGGCGTCTTGTAGCCGGCGATGTGCTCGGCGGCGTGGATGCCCTCGTGCGAGGCCTTGTGCGCCAGCCAGGGCGCGCCGGCGCAGTCGCCGATGGCATACAGGCCTTTGACGTTGGTCTGGCAGTGGCCGTCGATGGTGATGTGGCCGCGGTCCATGTTGACCCCCAGCGCCTCCAGGCCGATGCCGTCGGTGTTGGCGGTGATGCCGACTGCGGAGATGCAGACCTCCGCCTCCAGCGTCTCGGCCTTGCCGTCGGCCTCGATGGCCACCTGCACGCCCTTGCCGCCCCTGGACACCTTGGTGACCTTGCAGCCGACGCGGAACTTCATGCCGCGCTTCTCGAACGACCGGCGGGCGGCCTTCGAGACCTCCTCGTCCTCGACGGGCAGGATGCGGTCGACGGCCTCGACCACCGTCACCTCGGCGCCGAGCGCGCGGTAGAAGCTGCCGAACTCGATGCCGATGGCGCCCGAGCCGATGACGATGATGGACGCGGGCATGGCCTTCGGGGCCATGGCCTCGCGATAGGCCCAGATACGGTCGCCATCGGCTTCAAGCCCGATCTGCGGAATCGCCTTGGCGCGTGCGCCGACGGCCAGCATGACCGTCTTCGCCTCGACCGTGCGCGAACCGCCGGCCTTGAGCGCTATGACGACCCTGGGCGCCGCGGCGCCCTTCTCCAGCTTCGCCGTCCCCTCGATCACCTCGATCTTGTTCTTCTTCATCAGGAAGGTGACGCCCTTGTTCATGGTGGCGGCGACGCCCCGTGAACGCTGGATGATGGCGTCGAAGTCGAAGCCGACCTTGTCCGCTGACAGGCCGTAGTCCTTCAGGTGCGACAGGCTCTCGTATTTCTCGCCCGACTTGAGCAGCGCCTTGGTCGGAATACAGCCCCAGTTCAGGCAGATGCCGCCGAGGCTCTCGCGCTCGACGATGGCGACCTTCAGGCCCAGCTGGCTGGCCCGGATGGCGGCGACATAGCCGCCGGGGCCCGAACCGATGACGATGAGGTCGAATTCAGCAGCCATGTCAGATCAGCTTCTCGATATCGGCCTTGATGGCCTCGGGTTCGACCTGCGGGGCGTAGCGCGCGACCACGCGGCCCTCACGGTCGGTCAGGAATTTGGTGAAATTCCACTTGATGTCGCGGCTTCCGAGGAAACCCTTCTTCTGGCTGGTCAGCCAGGCGTAGAGCGGATGGCGGTCCGGGCCGTTGACCTCGACCTTGTCGAACATCGGGAAGTCGACGCCGTAGGTGGTCGAGCAGAAGCTGGCGATCTCCGCCGCCCTGCCCGGTTCCTGGCCGCCGAACTGGTTGCAGGGGAAACCCAGCACCTGGAACGGCATGTCCGCATACTGGCGGTGCAGCGCCTCCAGCCCCGCATACTGGCCGGTGAAGCCGCATTTCGAGGCCGTGTTGACGATCAGCAGGGCCTGGCCGCGATACTGCTCCAGCGCCGTCTCGGCGCCGTCGATGGCCGTGGCGCTGAAGTCGTAGACCGAGGTCACACCGCGTCTCCGATCAGGCCAGCATCGTCACAGGATCTTCGATCATCGCCTTGAAGACCTGCAGGAATTTGGCGCCGATCGCGCCGTCCACCACGCGGTGGTCGCAGGTCAGGGTCACGGTCATGACGGTCGCCACGGCCAGTTGACCGTTGACCACCACGGGCCGTTGCTCGCCCGCGCCGACGCTCATGATGGCGCCCTGCGGTTCGTTGATGATCGAGGCGAAGGCCTTGATGCCGAACATGCCGAGGTTGGAGACCGAGAAGGTGCCGCCCTGGAATTCCTCGGGCTTCAGCTTGCGGTCGCGGGCGCGTTTGGCGAGGTCCTTGGACTCCGTCGCGATCTGCGACAGGGTCTTGGTCTCGGCCTTGCGGATGATCGGGGTGATCAGCCCGCCGTCGATCGCCACCGCCATCGCCACATCGGCGTTGTGGTGCAGGGCGATGCCCTCGGGCGAATAGCTGGCGTTGGCCTCGGGCACGGCCTTCAGGGCCATGGCGCTGGCCTTGATGACGAAGTCGTTGACCGAGACCTTGACCCCGTCCTTCTCGAGCAGGGCGTTGACCTTCACCCGGGCGGCCAGAAGGCCGTCGATGCGGCAGTCGATGGTCAGGGGGAAATGCGGCACGTCGCGGAAGCTGTCGGTCAGGCGCCGGGCGATGGCCTTGCGCATGCCGTCCAGCGGGACGAGGTCGTAGCTGCCGTCCGGAATGCCCATCTGGGCCAGCGACTGGACCTTGCGGGGCTCGCTGGCCGCGATCGGGGCCGATGCGGCGGCGGGTCTGGCCGCGCCCGTCGGGACGCCTTCGAGGTCGCGCTTGACGATCCGGCCGTGCGGGCCGGTGCCCTTGACCGCGGACAGGTCGATATTGCCCTGGGCCGCCAGACGGCGGGCCAGCGGCGAGGCGAAGACGCGGGCGCCGTCGGCCTTGCGAGTCGGTGCGGCGGCCGGCGCCCCCTCCCCCGCTTCGCGGGTACTCCCCCCGGCGGGGGGAGATGGCGCGGGTGATTGTCCCCCCGCCGGGGGGACCGAAGCCTGCAAAGCAGGGTTCGAGGGGGCTTTGGCCACCGCGCCGCCCTCGTCCTTCAGGCGCGCGATCGGCGTATTGACCTTCACGCCCTCGGTCCCTTCGGCGACGAGGATGTCCGTGACCTCGCCCTCATCGACGGCCTCGACCTCCATGGTCGCCTTGTCCGTCTCGATCTCGGCGATGACGTCGCCGGCCTTGACCGTATCGCCGACCTTGACGTGCCATTTGGCCAGAACGCCCTCTTCCATCGTGGGCGACAGGGCGGGCATCAGGATGTCGGTCATTGCGCGCTCCCGGTCGTGTCCTCGACGACGGTCGCGATGCCCGGGCCGTTCAGCACGTCGGAGATGCCGGCGAGGATCTTGTTGTAGGCCTGCTTCTCGTCCTGGCCGTGCCGGACATTGTAGCCGTGAGCCATGTGCTGGGCGGCCATGGCGAGGACCTGGCCGAACTGGCGCGGGTCGTTGAAGGCCGGCTTGATCGACATGACCGGCTCGCCCTTCGACCACCAGATGCGCAGGATTTCGATCGCTTCGGGGTCGGCGGCGACGCTGTCCGGGGTCTTCATCCGGAATTCGGAGGACTCGGTCATGCCATCACCGCCCGGACAGCCTTGATGATCTTGTCCACGCCCGGGAGCGACAGGACTTCCAGATTGGCGGCGTAGGGCAGCGGCACATCCTCCTGGTGAACGCGCAACGGCGGGGCGTCGAGGTAGTCGAACGCATGTTCGATCACCCGGGTCACGACCTCGGCGCCGACGCCCATCGGACCCCAGCCTTCCTCGGCCGAAACCAGACGGCTGGTCTTCTTGACGCTTTCGACGATCGTCTCGTGATCCAGCGGGCGAAGGGTGCGCAGGTCGACCACCTCGCAGGAGATGCCCTCCGCGGCCAGTTGTTCGGCGGCCTGCAGGGCGAAGCCGACCATGCGGCTGTGGGCGGTGATGGTGACGTCCGTGCCTTCGCGGCGGACCCTGGCCTTGCCGATCGGGACCAGCCAGTCGTCGACCTCGGGCACGTCGAACTCCAGGCCGTACATCATCTCATGCTCGAGGAAGACGACGGGGTTGGGATCGCGGATGGCCGACTTCATCAGCCCCTTGGCGTCGGCGGCGTCATAGGGCGCGATGACCTTCAGGCCGGGGACGTTGGCGTACCAGGCCGAATAGTCCTGGCTGTGCTGGGCGCCGACGCGGCTGGCCGCGCCGTTGGGGCCGCGGAAGACGATGCTGGCGCGGATCTGGCCGCCCGACATGTAGAGCGTCTTGGCGGCCGAATTGATGATGTGGTCGATGGCCTGCATGGCGAAGTTGAACGTCATGAACTCGACGATCGGCTTCAGCCCGGCCATGGCCGCGCCGACGCCCAGGCCGGCGAAGCCGTGCTCGGTGATCGGGGTGTCGACGACCCGCTTGTCGCCGAACTCCTGCAGCAGTTCGCGGCTGACCTTATAGGCGCCCTGGTACTGGGCGACTTCCTCGCCGATCAGGAAGACCTTCTCGTCCCGGCGCATTTCCTCGGCCATGGCGTCGCGCAGGGCGTCGCGGATGGTCGTCTTGACCAGCTTGGCGCCGGCCGGGACTTCCGGGTCGCGCAGTTCAGCCTTCGGCGCCGGAGCGGCGGCGACGGGCGCAGGCGCCGTCTCGGAGCCGCCAGACGCGGCCGTCTCCGAATTCTTCGCAGCCGTGTCCGAAGTCGTCGAAGTCGCAACGGATTTCGTCGTCGAATTCCCTGCCGATTCTTCACCCGCCAGACGGGCGATCGGCGTGTTGACCTTCACGTTCTCGGAGCCCTCGGCCACGAGGATCTCGGCGACCTCGCCCTCGTCGACGGCCTCGACCTCCATGGTCGCCTTGTCGGTCTCGATCTCGGCGATGACGTCGCCGGCCTTGACCGTGTCACCCGCCTTGATGTGCC
>CAYNNT010000091.1:0-11457 GCA_964398675.1 uncultured Brevundimonas sp. | reverse complement strand
GAGGCGTTGTGCAGCCGGCGGGCGGCGGCCTTGTAGAGGGTCTCGATGGTGAAGGTCGACTTGCCGCCGCCGGACACGCCGGTGACGCAGGTGAACAGACCCCCCGGAATTTCGCCGGTGACGTTCTTGAGATTATTGCCCGTCGCGCCGGAGACCCGAAGCATCTTCTTGCGGTCGACCGGACGGCGGCCTTCGGCCGGCAGCTCGATCTCGCGCTCGCCGGTCAGGTATTTGGCGGTCAGGGATTTGGCGTCCGCCATGACCTCGGCCGGCGTGCCCTGGGCGCAGACCTCGCCGCCGTGGACGCCGGCGGCCGGGCCCATGTCGATGACATAGTCGGCGGTCAGGATGGCCTCTTCGTCATGCTCGACGACGAGGACGGAATTGCCGAGATCGCGCAGGCCGCGCAGGCTTTCCAGCAGGCGGGAGTTGTCGCGCTGGTGCAGGCCGATGGACGGTTCGTCCAGAACGTACAGCACGCCGGTCAGGCCGGAGCCGATCTGGGAGGCCAGACGGATACGCTGGCTCTCGCCGCCGGACAGGGTGCCCGAGGCGCGCGACAGGCTGAGATAGTCGAGGCCGACATTGTTCAGGAAGCGCAGCCGGTCGGTGATCTCCTTCAGGATGCGCCGGCCGATCTCCATCTGCTTGTCGGTCAGCTTGCCGTCGAGATCGGTGAACCAGGCGTGGGCCTGTTTGATCGATAGCCAGGACACTTCGGCGATGTCGGTGGCCGCGACCTTGACCGCCAGGGCCTCGGGCTTGAGGCGTTTTCCGTGGCAGACCTCGCACGGGGTCTCGGACTGGAACCGGCCCAGTTCCTCGCGGACCCATGAGGAGTCCGTCTCGCGCCAGCGGCGTTCGAGGTTCGGGAGCACGCCCTCGAAGGCCTTGGAGACCTCGTATTTGCGGGCGTTGTCGTCATAGGTGAATTTGATCTTCTCGGACCCGGTGCCGCGCAGGATCACGGTCTGGGCCTTCTCCGGCAGGTCGCGCCAGGCGACGTCCATCGAGAAGCCGTAGTGGCGGCTGAGGGACTGCAGGGTCTGGGTGTAGAGCGGCGAGGGGCCCCGGGACCAGGGGGCGACGGCGCCCTTGTGCAGGGTCTTGTCGCGGTCGGGGATGACCAGGTCGGCGTCGAAGGCCAGCTTGATGCCGAGCCCGTCGCACGCCGGGCAGGCGCCGAAGGGGTTGTTGAACGAGAACAGCCGCGGCTCGATCTCGCTGATCGTGAAGCCGGAGACCGGGCAGGCGAATTTCTCGGAGAAGGTCAGGCGGCGTGGCGCGGTCTCGCCTTCGGCGATGCTGGCCCATTCGGCCACGGCGATGCCGTCAGCGAGGCCGAGTGCGGTCTGCAGGCTGTCGGCGTAGCGGCTTTCCAGCCCGGCCTTGGTGACGATCCGGTCCACGACGATGTCGATGTCGTGCTTGAACTTCTTGTCGAGGGTGGGGGCGTCCTCGATGGCGTAGAACTCGCCGTCGATCTTGACGCGCTGGAACCCCGCGCGCTGCCACTCGGCCATCTCCTTGCGGTATTCGCCCTTGCGGCCGCGCACGACGGGAGCCAGCAGCAGCAGGCGTTCGCCCTCGGGCAGGGCGGTCAGCTTGTCGACCATCATGGAGATGGTCTGGCTCTCGATCGGCAGGCCGGTGGCGGGCGAATAGGGCACGCCGACGCGCGCCCAGAGCAGGCGCATATAGTCGTGGATCTCGGTCACCGTGCCGACGGTCGAGCGCGGGTTCTTCGAGGTGGTCTTCTGTTCGATGGAGATGGCCGGCGACAGGCCCTCGATCAGATCGACGTCCGGCTTGCCCATCAGTTCGAGGAATTGACGGGCGTAGGCGCTCAGGCTCTCGACATAGCGGCGCTGGCCCTCGGCATAGATGGTGTCGAAGGCGAGCGAGCTTTTGCCCGAGCCCGACAGGCCGGTCATGACCACGAGCTGCTCGCGCGGGATGTCGAGATCGACGCCCTTGAGATTGTGCTCGCGGGCGCCACGCACGCGGATGAAGTTGTGCTTTTCGGTCATGGGGCTTGATGGCTGGGAGTCAGGGAACGCGACAGGGCCTGGGAGGGTCCGGTGCGACGCCGCTATATGGGGATCAATTCGCGGGATTCAGCAAGAACAATGTAGGAACACGAACGGCCAGGACGGTCCTGCTGACACCCGGTGGCAGCAGCGACGTCGTCAGGCTGGCGGGAGCCAGGCCTCCGCCGGACGCAGATAGCGCTCGCCCTTGCGAAGCAGGACCCCCTGGGCCCCGGCGATACCCAGCTCCAGACTCTCCGCGATGCGGCGGGCGCGTTCGACGAAATGCGCTGCGGCGGCAGGGGGGCAGACGTCGGCGGCCGTGGCCTCGAACAGCTCCAGCCAGCGGTCGAAATGGCGGGCGTCGACGGGCAGGGGCAAATGTTTCGGCATGGGCCGCCCGTGATAGACGCCGCTCATCAGGGCCACGGATGACCAGAACAGGCGCATCTGCTGCAGGTGCGGGCCCCAGTCGCTGATCCGGTCGGCGAAGACCGGCCCGAGCAGGGGATCGGCGCGGACGCGGTCGTAGAAGGCGTCGACCAGTCGCGCGATCATCGGCTCGTCGATGCCGGTCCCGGCTTCGATGCGCCGGACGGCGGCCTGACGGCGGGATTCGGGATCATCGGACAGGGTCACGGCGCCTACGTAGGCCGCCGGGCGTCACTCCGCCATTGCGGCTATTCGCCGTCGAGGAAATCGCCGGCGTTGAAGGTGATGACACAGCGATGGTCGGCGTCAGCCGCGGCCGAGCAGGAGTCGACGCCGAACATGTTGGCCCGGACCTTAGCCGTGGAGCGGTAGGTGCGACCGTCGTGGTCAAAGGCGGAATCGTGGCTGAGGCTCCACGGACCGAGGGCGTCGTAGAAGGCGCGGGCGGGCGCGCCGGTGCAGGTGAACAGGATCAGCTCGTCTCCACCGCCGTCAGAGGCGCGGCGGAAAGTCCCGGACGCCGCCGCCTGACCGATGCAGTCGGCGTAGTAGCGGGCGTTCGGCGGGGCCGGTTCGCCGGCGATCGGCGTGTAGTCGGGCGCGACGGGCGCGGCCTCGGGCGCGTGGGCGCAGGCGCCCAGGGCCGCCAGCAGACAGGCGATGGTGACGGTCCGGATGGGGCGCATGATTTCTCCTGTGCGGGCACCGTCTCACGGCCCCGTCAGCGGCGCCATTGCCGAAATGGCTTGCCAGACAGGCAGTTCGACCCCATCTTGGCGTCTTCGAGTGAGTATCACTGGAGTTTGACGGTCATGATCAGCGCCCTGGAAATCGGTCTCGCCCTTTCCGCTCCGCTGCTCGTGCTCGCCTATGTCCTCGCTCCCAAGCCCAGGCCCGTCCGCATCCGCACTCGTGACGCTCGATCGCGTCGCGGCCCGCACGCCTGACGGCCACACCCTGTTTTCAGACCTGAGCCTCGCCTTCGGGCGTGAGCGCACGGGCGTCGTCGGCCGCAATGGCGCAGGCAAGACCACACTTCTGCGCCTGATCGCCGGACGGGCAGAACCCGGCGACGGCGCGGTCGTGCGCGCGGGCAGGATCGGATTCCTGGAGCAGGCCGTCGGGCCGCCGGGGGAGGCGACGGTCGCGGATGGGCTGGGTGCGGCGGGCCGGTTGGCCATCGTTGCGCGGGTTCTGGCCGGCGAAGGCTCGGTCGATGATCTGGCCGAGGTCGACTGGACGCTTGAAGAGCGCATGGCGACGGCGCTGGCCGAGGTCGGTCTGGCCGGGCTTGATCCGGCCCGGCGGATCGCGTCGCTGAGCGGCGGCGAGCGGACTCGGCTGAGGCTGGCCGCCCTGTTGCTGGAACAGCCGGACCTGCTCGTGCTGGACGAGCCCACCAACCATCTTGACCGTGAGGGCCGCGCCCTTTTCGCCGGGGTGCTCGGGCGCTGGAACGGCGGGGCCGTGGTGGTCAGCCATGACCGGGACCTGCTGCGGCGGATGGACCGGATTGTGGAGCTGTCGTCCCTGGGCGCGGCTGTCCATGGCGGGGGCTATGACCTCTATGCCGACCGCAAGGCGGCTGAGCGGGCGGCGGCGGAACGCGGGCTGGAAGCGGCGGAACGGGACGTCGGGCGGGTCGCGCGTGAGGGCCAGCGGGCCGTCGAGAAGAAGGCGCGCCGGGACAGGGCGGGGCGGGCCTTCGCCGCCCGGAAGTCAGAGCCGAACATCCTGCTCGGGGCCATGGCGGAGCGGGCCGAGAACAGCGGGGCGCGGGAAAACCGGCTGGCCGGGCGCCGGGCGGCGGCGGCGGAGGCGGCGCTGACCGAGGCGCGGGAGCGGGTCGAGCGGATCAGGACGCTCGCCATCCCGCTTCCGACAACCGGACTGGCCGTCGGGCGGACGGTTCTGGCGCTCGAGGCGGCGGCGTGGGACGCGCCCGACGGGCGGCGGATCGTGGGGCCGGCGTCCCTGAAGCTGACGGGGCCTGAGCGGGTGGCCATCACCGGCCCCAACGGCGCCGGGAAGACGACGCTTTTGCGACTGATGACCGGGGATCTGGAACCCACGGCCGGGCGGGTGGAGCGACCGGCGCGGGCGGCGATGCTGGATCAGGAGACGGCGTTGCTGCGCCGCGACGAGACGCTGGCCGCGGCCTATGTGCGGCTGAATCCGGAGGCGACGCAGAACATGGCGCAGGCGGCGCTGGCCCGATTCCTGTTTCGCAACACGGCGGCGCAGCGGATGGTCGGGACGCTGTCAGGCGGAGAGAGGCTGAGAGCCGGGCTTGCCTGTGTCATGACCGGCGCGCGGCCGCCGCAACTGCTGATCCTCGACGAGCCGACCAATCATCTCGATCTCGACTCTATCGCGGCGGTCGAGGCGGCGCTGGCGGCATGGGATGGCGCACTGATCGTGGTCAGTCATGACGCGGACTTCCTTGCGGCGGTCGGCGTCGGACGAACCCTGGATCTGGTCTAGCCCCAGCTCGCAACGGCCCCGCGGCGACGCGCGGCGACCGGCTGGGCGGCCACGGCGACGGTCGGTTCGGAAGCCGGGCGACCGAACAGCCAGCCCTGACCGTAGCCGACGCCCAGCATCCGGATGGCGGCCGCCTGTTCCTCGGTCTCGATCATTTCGGCGATGGTCGTCATCTTCAGGTCGCTGCACAGCTCGACCAGATGGGCGACGAGGTCGCGCGCCCGGCCGTCGCTGGTGATCTCACGCACGAAGCGGCCGTCGATCTTGACGGTGTCAGCGGGCAGGCGGTGAAGATAGTCGAGCGAGGCGGCCCCGACACCGAAGTCGTCGAGGCAGACCCGGACGCCGGCCTTGCGCAGGGCGGTCAGGCGCCGGGCCGCGGCCTCGATGTCGGCGACGGCGGCGGTTTCGGTGACCTCGATCAGGATGCGGCTGCGGATGTCCGGTGAGGCCGCCGTGAGCCGGAGCAGGCCCTCGACGTAGGCGTCAGCCCCGAGGGAGGCGCCGGACACATTGACCGCGATCCGGGTCAGGCCGAAGCCGGTTCGGCGCAGTTGCTGCAGGGCCTTCTCGGCGACGGCGAGGTCGAAGCCCTCGATCAGGCCGAGCTCCTCCGCGAGCCGGATGGAGTCGGCGGGGCCGCGCGAGCCAAAGCGCGCCAGGGCCTCGAAATGGTGGGTGACGCCGGTGCCGAGATCGACAATGGGCTGGTACTCAAGGGCGAAGTCGCGGCTCTTGACCATGGCGCCGAAACGCTCGGCTTCCTTGAGCGTCCGCTTCAGGCTCTCCGAGAAGGCCGCGCCGGCGCCTTCGATCCCGCCATCCTTGATGCAGGCCTCGAGGGCGAAGCGCAGCGCGCGGACCGTCGGCTCGGCGCCGGCGTTGCCGGACAGGGCGGCCTCGGTCGTGCGTGCGACCAGATCGAGCCCCTCGGCGGCGCCGGCTTCGCGAACCTCGGCCGCGATGTCCGTGCGGCAGTTGGCGTCGCGGACCAGGGCGAACCGTTCGGGGGCGAGCCGGGCGGCTGAAGAGCCGTCGACGGACGAGGCCTGAAGGACGGCGGCGACACGGGCGGCGGCGCGCTGGTGGGCCTCGCCGGGCGCGTCCAGGCCGGGCACGTCGACGAAGGCGACGGCGACGGCATCGGTCCGGTCGAGCAAGGAGCCGCGGACGCGCGACAGCAGGGCGTCGGCGGTGAGGAAATTGGGCGCTTCCGGAACGGCGAGAGTGAAGGGCGCCCCCTCATAGGTAATGGCGCAGGAGACAGCCGGGGCGAGGTCGGGAAGCTGGAACAGGCGCAGCCGGGCGCGGCGGACGTATTCCGCGTCGCAGGTGACCAGCACGTCGATCGCCGCCGGGCGGTCATTGGGGCGGATCGCCGCCAGCGCATCGGCGAGGGGCTTCTGGCCGGCCTTGCCGACGAGATCCGTGAGCAGGGCTCCGCACCACGATTCAGCGCCGGCGCCGCCCGGACAGGGGCCGGCTCCGAGCGCGATGTCTACGCGGCCATCGGCGTGCAATTCGAGCAATGTGTCGGCTGCGGCGAAGGCCATGCCGAGCAGGCGGGACTTTGTCTTCATGTCTACCGGTTACCCGAAGGAGATGAAGACTGGCTCGACGAAGAGGATTAACGGCGGGTTCAGGCCTGGCGGTTGAAGGCCACGGCGCGGCCGTCGCCGGCGTTGGCCTTGCCTGATGCGCCGTAGGCGGAGGGGCTGCCGCGCTGGTCGTTGACCTCGGCGGCGATGGTCCGGACGAGACCCTCGGAAATGATGCGGGCGGCCTCGACGGCGCGGGCGTGACGCGACAGCACCGCCTCGAAGGCTTCGGTGGCGCGGATCAGGGCGGTCCTGTCGGCCAGCGGGGCGGCGGCGACGGAGGCGGGATCAGCCTTCAGCTGTGCGGATTCACGACGGTAGGTGTTGGCCAGGTCCTGGGTGCCGGCCAGGGCGGCCGCGGCGTCCTGCGGACGATGGGATTCGAAAACCTTCGACTCCTCGCTCAACCGCGCCGTCAGGCGGGTGGTCAGGTCGGTCAGCTGGCGGACCCGCGCGGTCGCGTTCAGCGTGGCGGCGTTGGTCATTGGCCCTGCTCCTGCATCTTCAGCATCTGGGCGACGACCTGGTCCGCCAGGCCGATGCCGCCGCCGCGGACGGCCTGTTTGGCCATGGCCTCGACGAGGAAGCCCCGCCAGGTGCCTTCGGCGTCGCCGCCGCCGAAGGGGGCCTCGGTCGAAAGGCCTTCGAACATGGGTTTCAGCATCTGCGACAGGAAGGAGGCCTCGAACTGCTCGGCGGTCTCGCGCATGCGGGCGGTGGCGACCCGCGGTGCGGCCGGGGGCAGGGTGGCCGGGGAGACGATCGGGTCGCTCATCACATCACCTCGATTTCGGCCTGGAGGGCGCCGGCGGCCTTGATGGCCTGCAGGATGCTGATCATGTCGCGCGGGCTGACTCCGAGGGCGTTGAGACCGTTGACGAGGGTGGAGAGCGAAGTCCCGCCGCCGACGATCCGCATCTGGCGGCCCAGTTCCTCCTCGACCGCGACATCGGTCTGGGGGAGGACGACGGTTTCGCCGCCGCGACTGAAGGGGGTGGGCTGGCTGGCGGTCGGGCTCTCCTGAACCGAAATGGTCAGATTGCCCTGGGCGATGGCGACCGTGGAAACGCGGACGGCGTCGCCCATCACGATGACGCCATTGACCTCGTCGACGATCACGCGGGCCGGGGAGTCGACCATGACCTCGAGGTTCTCGACCCGGCTGATGAAGCCGGCCATGCCCATCTGGCCCGGGGCGCGCAGGGCGACGACTGTGCCGTTCTCGGCGAGGGCGGAGTTCGGATAGACCTGGTTGATCGCGGCGGCCATGCGCTGGGCCGTGGTGAAGTCGGGGTTGCGAAGGGTCAGGCGGACCTCGGTCATATTGGCGAGGTGGAAGCCGGTCTCGCGCTCGACCGTGGCGCCCGAGGCGATGCGACCGGCGGTGGGGACGCCGCGGGTGACCGAAGACCCCGAGGCGCCGCCGCCCGAGACGGCGCCGGTCTGAACCGAGCCCTGGGCGACCGCATAGACCTGACCGTCAGCGCCCTGGAGGCTGGTGACCAGCAGGGTTCCGCCCAGCAGGCTCTTGGCGTCGCACATCGAGGAGACGTTGACGTCGATGCGGGCGCCCGGCGTGGCGAAGGGCGGCAGTTCGGCCGTCACCATGATGGCGGCCATGTTCTTCGAGTTGGCGTTGGCCCCGCGGATATTGACGCCGAGCCGCTCGGTCATGCCTTCCAGCGACTGGCGGGTGAAGGGGCAGTTGCGCAGGCTGTCCCCGGTCCCGTTCAGCCCGACCACGAGGCCGTAGCCGACCAGCTGGTTGGAGCGGACGCCCTCGACCGCGGCGATGTCCTTGATCCGCG
This sequence comes from uncultured Brevundimonas sp., assembly GCA_964398675.1. Taxonomy (GTDB): domain Bacteria; phylum Pseudomonadota; class Alphaproteobacteria; order Caulobacterales; family Caulobacteraceae; genus Brevundimonas. Next base: position 3,105 of record CAYNNT010000091.1, on the reverse strand, counting down.
ACTGGGCCAGGGCCGGAGACGCGAATCCGGCCAGGGCGGCGGCGGTCAGGAGGGTGGCGAGCAGTTTTTGCATAGGCAGGGCGTCCGGAGAACTGATGCGCCCGGCGTCATGCCAGCGCCGTGCCAGTCCAAAAATGCTGGAAAAACAGCAATCCACAGGGGGCGGGAGGGGTCGGCCACGGCAGAAAGTGCCGGGCCGTTAACCAAACGGTGACACGACCCCGATGATGGTCCGGCATGTGCTGGAGTCGCATGCCATGAAGGTTACAGGCCCGTCCGGAACAGCCCCGGCCCAAGGGCCCCGCGCGTCCCGCGCCAGCGCGGGCTTTTCGGTGCCGTCCTCAGGGTCGCCCGCCGCCGCGAGCGCCACCACCTCCGCCTCGGCGCCGTCCGCTGTGACGGATGTTTCGGCCCTGATGGCGCTGCAGGGGGTCGACGACGTCACCGAGCGTCGCCGGCGCGCGATCCGGCGCGGCGGCGGTCTGCTGGACCGGCTGGAGGAGCTGAAGCTCGCCCTGTTGATGGGCGAGGCGGGCGAGGGCGCGCTGGACCGGCTGACCCGGACCCTGCGGGAAGAACGTCCGGTTGACGCCGACCCCGAGCTCAACAACCTGCTGGATCAGATCGATCTGCGGGCCGCGGTCGAATTGGCCAAGGCCGACTTACGCCGCAGTGCAGCATAACCCTCCGAAATCCCTTGTTAAAACAGGGCCGGCGGGCGGCGGGTGATGAAGAAATGTCACGGTCGGGAACGGAGTCTCAGCTTCACCGGTCACCCTCGCGCGAGTGTTGTTGCCGCGACTCTTCGTCCTCCCTATAGGCAGGGCTGCGCCACAGGGGGGCGCTGTTAAAGACCGTGAGTGCGAACTATGACCGCATTGGCGTCTGCGATTGTCGAGCCGGCCGCGTACAGGCCGTCCGACGACGAGCCGTTCATGAACGAGCGGCAGCTGGCCTATTTCAAGGGCAAGCTGATGGACTGGAAGGATGACATCCTTCGCGAGTCCAAGGGGACTGTCGTCAACCTGAAGGCCGAGACGGAGAATCATCCGGACCTGGTCGACCGGGCGTCGTCGGAATCCGACCGGGCGCTGGAACTGCGCACCCGCGATCGCCAGCGCAAGCTGATCTCCAAGATCGACGAAGCGCTGCGCCGCATCGAGGACGGCTCCTACGGCTATTGCGAGGAGACCGGCGAGCCGATCAGCCTCGGACGGCTGGAAGCCCGCCCGACGGCGACGCTGTCGGTCGAGGCGCAGGAGCGGCACGAGCGGCGCGAACGCGTTCACCGGGACGACTGATCCGGCGCGACGCCTTGACTTGAGGGGTGCGGAGCGCGACCTACGCGCCTCGCGTTTCAAGGTCTCATAATGTCCGTCAAGGTCCGTTTCGCCCCGTCGCCGACGGGTAAGCTGCACGTCGGCAATGTCCGCACCGCTCTCGTGAACTGGATGTTCGCGAAAGGGCAGGGCGGCCAGTTCGTGCTGCGCATCGACGACACCGATCTGGCGCGTTCGACGCCCGAGTTCGAACAGGGCATCGAGGACGACCTGACCTGGCTGGGTCTGGTCTGGGACGAACGCTACAACCAGTCGAAGCGGTTCGACCGCTATGAGGAGGCCGCGGCCCGTCTGAAGGCCTCGGGCCGGCTGTACGCCTGCTACGACACCTCGGAAGAGCTGGATCGCCGCCGCAAGGTGCAGCTGTCTCGCGGCCTGCCGCCGATCTACGATCGCGCCGCTCTCGAACTGACCGAGGCGGAGAAGGCGGCCTATGAGGCCGAGGGCCGCCGTCCGCACTGGCGGTTCAAGCTGGAGGGCCGGCGGGTCGCCTGGGAGGATCTGGCGCGCGGCCATGCCGAGGTGGACACGACCTCGATGTCCGACCCGGTGCTGATCCGCGAGGACGGCCTGTTCCTCTACACCCTGCCGTCCGTCGTCGACGACATCGACATGGCCATCACCCACGTGATCCGGGGCGAGGACCACGTCACCAATACCGGCGCCCAGATCGAGATCTTCGAGGCCCTGATCGGCGAAGGATGGGGCGGGCCGACGCCGGCGTTCGCCCATATGCCGCTGCTGGTCGGGGCCGACGGCCAGGCCCTGTCGAAGCGGCTGGGCTCGCTGTCGATCAGCGAGATGCGCGATCTCGGCTATGAGCCGATCGCCATCACCAGCCACCTGGGCCGGATCGGCACGTCAGATCCGCTGGAAGTCGGGACCTCGATCGAGGCCCTCGGCAGCAGCTTCGCCTTCTCGAAAATGGGTCGCTCGCCGGCGCGGTACGACACCGCCGATCTGGACCGGCTGAACGCCCAGTCTCTGCACGTCATGGACTATGCGACGGCCCGGCCGCGGCTGGCCGAACTGGACGCCGATCTGGGCGAGGCCTTCTGGAACGGGGTGCGCGGCAACCTTCAGAAATTCGCGGATGTCATTGAAATGGCGACGATCGTACGGGGTCCGATCACGCCGATGATCGAGGACGCCGACTTTGCGGCGGCGGCGCTCGCGGCCCTGCCGGAGGTGGTCGACGAGACCCTGTGGCCGGTGTGGACGAACGCCGTCAAGGAGGCAACGGGCGCCAAGGGCAAGGCCCTGTTCATGCCGCTGCGGATGATGATCACGGGCCAGCAGCATGGCCCGGACATGGCGACGCTGGCGCCGATGATCGGCCGCGAGCGGATCGTCAGGCGGCTGAAGGGCGAAGCGGCCTGAGGCGGCTCCGCCCGGGTGTTCGAAGAAAAAAGGCCGCCCTTCGCAGGGCGGCCTTTGTCGTTTCAGGCCTGAAGGAGATCAGGCGTTGCAGGCCGCGATCTGTTCGGCGGTCAGGGCGACGCCCTTGTAGCTGAACGACGACACGGCGCCGAAGCGGGCGACGACGCGGCGGCACGCGCGGGTCGCGGGCTGGTTGGCGCCGCCGCTGGCGGTGCAGGACGCGCCCTCGCAGCGCCAGGAGGCGCCGTCGATGATGACGGCGGCTGCCGGGGCGCGGGCGGCGTCGGCGAGGACGGCGCTGGTGGCGGGGGTCTGGGCGAAGGCGGGGGCGGCGGCGAACAGGGCCGCGGCGATGAGCAGAGCACGCATGGGGAGGTCGCCGATT
>CAYNNT010000090.1:0-11516 GCA_964398675.1 uncultured Brevundimonas sp. | reverse complement strand
CGTAGATCTCGCGCGCCAGCAGCCGCAGCGGCAGGCCGATCATGCCCGAGGCGTGACCCAGCATCCGTTCGACCGCCAGATGGGTCTTTCCGGTATTGGTGGGCCCCAGAACCGCGACGACGCGCGAGGGGGCCTGTCCGGCGCCGCGATCACTCATGATGGAGACAAGGTGGCGATTCGCCGGGGTTTCCTCAAGCGAAGCGGTGTCGCGTAATCAGGTCGCGGACAGGAGGGCTTCGAGCTGGTCCAGCCGTTCCTTGCCGAAGAACATCTCCTCGCCGACGAAGAAGGTCGGCACCCCGAAGACACCCCGCGCCACGGCGGCCTCGGTATGGGCCGCGAGGATCGCCTTGACCGCATCGGTCTGCGCGCGGGCCAGGATCGCCTCGCCGTCCAGCCCCGCCTCGTTCAACACCGACAACAGGACTGCTCCGTCGCCCATGGCCAGCCCCCGCTCCCAGAAGCCCGCTGAAACGGCCGCGACATAGACATCGAAATCCGGTCCGGGCTCGACCGCGCAGAGGCCGCGCATCGCCGTCAGGCTGTTGACCGGGAAATGCGGGTTCATGCGGAAGGCGGTAAGGCTGTGCCGGGCGATGAACCGCCGGATCTCCAGCATCTCATAGTCCAGCTTTCCCCTGACGCCGCCGAAGGCGACGAACGGAGCCTGGTTGCCCGTCGCCTTGAAGATGCCGCCCAGCAGACAGGGAATCAGATTGACCGACGCGCCGGTCCGTTCGGCGACTCCCTTCAGCCCATGGAGAGCGAAATAGCCGTTGGGGCTGGCGAAATCGAAGATGAAGTCGATCGTCCGGCTCATCACCAGTTTTCCTTCCACGGGCGCAGGTCCAGCTCGAACGTCCAGGCGCTGCGTTGCTGCTGGTGCAGCCAGACATAGTTCCGGGCGATCTCGTCGGGCTTCAGGATCGCGTCCTCGTCCAGCAGGGTCTGGATGTCCGGCGCGATCGAGCGGGCGAAGGTCCCGTCGATCATGCCGTCGACCACCACATGGGCGACATGGATGCCCTTGGGCCCGATCTCCCGGGCCAGGCTCTGGGCCAGTTGCCGCAAGGCCGCCTTGGCGCCGGCGAAGGCGGAAAAGCCCGCGCCCCCACGCGTCGAGGCGGTGGCTCCGGTGAAGAGGATCGTCCCCTTGCCGCGCGGGGTCATGACCCGGGCGGCCTCGCGCCCGGTGAAGAAGCCGGCCAGCGCCGCCATTTCCCAGACCTTGGAATAGACCTGGGCCGTGGTTTCCACGACGGGGAAGCGCACGTTCGCGCCGATGTTGAACACCACGACCTGAAGCGGCCCGATATCGGATTCGATCCGGTCGACCAGGCCGATCATCTCCGCCTCATTGCGCGCATCGACGCCGAAGGCGTGGGCCTCGCCGCCGTCGGCGCGAATGGAGGCTGCAACGGCCTCAAGCGACTCGAGATTGCGCGCGCGGCGGGTAATGCAGACCGCAAGACCCTCCCGGGCGAAGGCGCGGGCGATGGCCGAGCCGACCCCGTCTCCGGCGCCGACGATCAGGCAGGTCGGCTTCAGCGGCATCAGCGTCTCCTCCGTTCCGGAGACCGTTTCATATCAAAACTAAGTCGTCAACGCGGGCGGCGGCCGGGCATCGGGCTGTCGTCAATGCGGTGGCGAAGCGCCCGGCTTAATGAGGACGGTCAGGGGAGTGGAACAGGGGCGAAACGAATCAGGACCGAATCACCGACACGGCCCGATTCGGGGTTTGTTCACCCCAACATATTGTATCTTAAGACGGATTAACCACAATCGCGAACCGGCTTGTTCCCGCTTTCAGCGCCATCGGATGGGAAAATCGGAAAGGCGGCGGTCCGCAGACGCTTCCCCGCCGCGCCATGACCCGCTAGGTCACCCTGCGTGACCCCGTAGCTCAGCCGGATAGAGCAAGGCTTTCCTAAAGCAGAGGTCGGGGGTTCGAGTCCCTCCGGGGTCGCCACTCACCGCTTGCGCTTGATGATCATCACCGCCGCCATCGTCAGGATGACGACGGGCACGAGGATCAGCGCCCACGACAGAATGCGTACGATGTCCATGGCGCGCCCCTCCCCGGGACGGCCGCAAGGGGCGCGCCATCGGGCCGGAAGTCAAACGGCGCGGCCTAGCGCCATTTCGAGCCTTCGCCGTGTTTGCCGTTGCTCTCGAACACCGGCGGCGCGGCCTTGTGGATGAACTGCTCGGACACCAGCCAGCCCTTCAGCGGCCGCAGCACGGCCAGACAGCCGACGACCAGCAGGGGCATGGTCACGACCATATGCACCCAGATCGGCGGGTGGACGGCGAACTCGAACCACATGAACAGGGCCATGCCCACGATCCCGACCGCGCTCATGCCGAAGAAGGCGGGGCCGTCCGCCGGCTCGGCGAAGCTGTAGTCCAGACCGCAGGCGGGGCAGGCGTCGCGGATGGTCAGGAACCCCGTCAGCAACGGCCCCTCGCCGCAGCGCGGACAGCGGCAGCGAAGGCCGGTCGAGAGGGTGTTCAGACGGGGGTACTGGGGTTCGGTCACAACGGGATCCTGACAGGAAGGCCGCACCGCATGTCGGCCCGCGGCGCCGCCGCCGCAACCCGTCGTGATGTCGCGGGACCTTTCGGTCAGGGCGTCGGTTCGCCCCGCGTGGCGTTCCAGACGAAGACGAACGCCCGCTGCTCCGCCCAGGTCTGACCCTCGACCCGGTCGCCCGTCAGGCAGGCGGCGGTGTGATAGGGGCCGACCCCGTCCGTCGTGCGGAAGGACACGCACACCCGCCCGTTCTGCGCCTTCCAGCGCCCGGCCTCGATCGTGCTCTCGTAGAAGTCGCCGCTGACCGTGCCGTCGGCCGCCAGCGTAAGGTGCATGGGCTTCACATAGGGCTGCGCCGGATCGGTCGACAGATCGACGGCCCAGGCCCCGTTCATGGCTTCGGGCGTCGGCCCGGCGGCTTGCAGAAGGGCGGCGGCGAACAGGGACAGCAGGGGCATTGGACCTCCGGATTCCGGCCACAGCTACGCTATGATCAGGCGCCCAGATGCCGGTGATCGGTCATCATCCGTTAACCGCGTTGAAAGGCCGTTCGCGCGAGGGTGCGCGCGCATGTCCGGGGCCTCCGCCAGAAAGCGCATTCTCAAGACCTCCGTGGCCGCCGCCGCGGCGGGCGCGGTGCTGTTCGCGCCCCTGGCGCCGCTGGCCCAGGAGGTCGGCGCGCCGCTGGATCCGGTTTCGATCCGCATCGGCTCCAACACCGAGTTCACCCGCATCGAATTCGCCGGCGTCATCGGCGGCCGGTCGCAGGTGCGCCGCGAGGGCCGCGACGTCGTCGTCCGCATCGGCTCCACCGCAGCCCCCGACGTCTCGCGTCTCAAGGTCAATCCGCCCCGCGGCGTGGACAAGGTCGAGACCCGCGCCGTCCGCGGCGCCACCGAACTGGTCCTGACGCTCGCGGAGGGCGCTGACGCCCGCACCGGCTCGGCCGACGGCGCGATCTGGCTCAATCTCTACGCCACGCCCCCGGCGGCCGCCCCGGTCGAGACGCCCGCCGCCGCCGCGGTCCAGTCCGTACCCGTCACGGCCGTGGCGACCCCCGCCAAGGTCAGCCTGTCGTTCGCCTGGTCCGCGCCGGTCGGCGCCGCAGTCTTCCGCCGCGGCGAGGCCGTCTGGGTGGTGTTCGACACGCCCGCCCGTCTCGACATGCCCGGGGCCGGGCAGCTGGGCCCCGTCTCCGACGCCCGCTGGACGGCCGGTCCCGACCACGTGGCCGTCCGGATAGCCGCGCCCGAAGGCCTCGCCGTCTCGGCGGCCGCGCAAGGCTCCACCTGGACCGTGACCATCGGCGGTCAGTCCATCGCCGTCGAAGGCGTCGCCATCGACCGCCAGGACGACGGCGAACCTGTACTCGTCGCCCGCATGGCCGGGGCGACCCGCGCGGTCTGGCTGACCGACCCCCTCGCCGGCGATCGTTTCGCCGCCGTCACCGCCCTGGCGCCCGGCAAGGGATTCGCCGACCGCCGCCGCACCGTCGACCTCGCCCTGCTGCCGACCGCCCACGGCCTGGCGGTCGAGACCCTGGCCAGCGACCTCGCCATCCAGGCCGAGGGCGATCTGGTCACGCTCAGCCGGCCCGGCGGCCTGACCCTGTCGCCGCCCTCGGCCGCCCTCGAGGTCGCCTCGGCCGAGGACGGCGCGCCCCGACGCGCGAAATATGCGGGCCTGATCCTCGCCGAGTGGGGCGAGCCCGGCCACGACGGCTTCTCCTCCCGCTATCGCCTGCTTCAGGATGCGGCGGCCCGCGAGTCCATGGCGGCCGGCGACGACCCGCGCGCCCCGGCCGAGGCCCGGTTCGCCCTGGCCCGCTTCCTCGTCGGTTCCGGCCTCGGCTATGAGGCCGTCGGCGTCCTCAACAGCATCGTCGTCCAGGCTCCCAATATGGCCGGCGAGCCGGAGCTGCGCGGCCTGCGCGGCGCGGCCCGCGCCTCCATCGGCCGGATAGAAGAGGCCCAGGGCGACTTCGCCTCCGCCGCCGTCGCCTCCGACCCGGCCTCCGCCGTCTGGCGCGGCTATATCGCCTCGACCCAGGGCGACTGGGAATCGGCGCGACAGGCTTTCGCGGCGGGCGCTGCGGCCGTGGATGAGTTTCCCGCCCCCTGGCGCGCGCGCTTCGGCGCCGCCCACGCCATGGCGGCGCTCGAGACCGGCGACCTCGAAGCCGCCCGCGCCCTGCTGGCCTACAGCTTCAGCCAGAACGCCCCCGCCGCCGACCAGCTGACCGCCCGGCTGGTGCAGGCCAGACTGTTCGAACTGGACGGCCAGTCCGACCGCGCGCTGGCGGTCTACACCGCCATCGGCCGCGCGCCGCTGGACGCCGTCTCGGTGCCCGCCAAACTGGGCGTCGTCCGCCTGTCCCTCGCCAAGGGCACAATGAAGGCCGATGCGGCGGCCAATCAGCTGGAAGGCCTGCGCTGGCGCTGGCGCGGCGACGCCACCGAACTGGCGGTCATCCGTCAGCTGGGCCAGCTCTATCTGTCGCAGGGCCTGTACCGCGAGGCCCTGACCGCCCTGAAGGGGGCCGGACCCAATCTGAGTCGGCTCGAGGGCGCCGCCGAAATCCAGGCCGACCTGGGCGCCGCCTTCCGGATGCTGTTCCTCGAAGGCGGGGCCGACGGGCTTCAGCCCGTGCAGGCCCTGGGCCTGTTCTACGATTTCCGCGAACTGACCCCCATCGGCGCCGACGGCGACGAGATGGTCCGCCGCCTGTCGCGCCGCCTGGTCGATGTCGACCTGCTGGATCAGGCCGCCGAACTGCTCAAATACCAGGTCGACAACCGGCTGGAGGGCGTGGCCAAGGCCCAGGTGGCGACCGATCTCGCCGCCGTCTATCTGATGGATCGCCAGCCCGAACCGGCGCTGCAGGCCATCTGGAACTCGCGCACCACCATCCTGCCGATGGCCCTGAACACCGAGCGTCGCGCGCTCGAGGCCCGCGCCCTGATGGACCTCGGCCGGTTCGACCATGCGCTGGAGGTGCTGGGCGCCGACTCCACCCCCGAGGCCCGCGAGGTCCGCGCCGAGGTGTTCTGGAAACAGCGGAACTGGGCGCCGGCCGCCGCTCTTTACGAGAGCCTGCTGGGCGACCGTTTCCGCAACCCTGCGGCCCTGACGGTGGTCGAGGAGGCCCGGCTGATCCGCGCCGGCGTCGGCTATTCCCTGGGCAATGACGCGGCGGCGCTGACCCGGCTGTCGCGCAACTATCAACCGTTTGTCGCCGGGGCGCGGGCGAAGACCGCCCTGTCGATCGCGCTGGACGACGGCGTGGGCGGCGGCGCCTCGCCCGGTGATTTCGCCGGTCTCGCCGCCTCGGCCGACACCTTCGCCGGCTGGGTCGCGGCCATGAAGACAGAGCTCAGGACGAAAACGGGCGGGAACCGACCCGCGGCGCCCGCCCGTCCTGCGTAAGCAGTTCCCCCGCTAAGGGGGAACGATTCTTACTTGTTCACCGCATCCTTGAGCGGCTTCGACACGCGGAAGCGCACGGCCTTCGAGGCGGCGATCTTGATCGTCGCGCCGGTGGCCGGGTTGCGGCCTTCACGGGCGGCGCGGGCGGCGGTGTCGAACACGCCGAGGTTCGAGATGCGCACGTCGCCGCCGCCGATCAGCGACTTGTGGATGTTCTTGACGAGAGCGTCGAGCATCCGGCCTGCGTCAGCCTGGCTGACACCGGCGTCCTTGGCGACGGCGGCGATGAGTTCTGCTTGGGTGGTCATGTGGGTCGTTTCCCGATGAAAGCTCGTCCCGATTCAGGGACGATGACGGGCGGATTGACGCCGCTTTTTCTTCCCTTGGCAAGCGACTTCGCCGCTGTAACCCCCACGGGGTGGGGATTTATCCGGTACCGGACGCTCGCTGGAAGCTCTCGACCAGGCTTCCGGCGACCAGTCTCCACCCGTCCACGAGCACGAAAAAGATCAGCTTGAACGGTAGTGAAATCACCACCGGAGGCAGCATCATCATACCCATGGACATGAGCACGCTGGCGACCACCAGATCGATCACAAGGAACGGAACGAAAAGGAGAAATCCGATTTCGAAGGCCCGCTTCAACTCGCTGATCATGAAGGCCGGCGTGACCACCCTCAGGGGCAGGTCCGCGGCGGCCGTCGGGGCCTCCAGATTGGACAGCCGCACGAACAGCGCGAGGTCGTCCCTGTCCACCTGCCCCAGCATGAAAGTCTTCACAGGTTCCGAGGCCGCATCGAAGGCCTGGGGCAGCTCCATCTGCTGATCCAGCAGGGGGCGGATGCCCGAATCATAGGCGTCCTGCCAGGTCGGGGCCATGACGATGGCGCTCAGGAACAGGGCCAGCGACACCAGCACGGCGTTCGGCGGCGACTGCTGCATGCCCAGCGCCGTCCGCAACAGCGACAGCACCACGATGATCCGGACGAAGCTGGTCGTCATGATCACGATCGACGGCGCCAGCGACAGCACGGTCATCAGACCGACCAGCTGCACCACCCGCTCGGTCAGGCCCGAGCCCGTCCCCAGGTCGACGTTGATGGCCGCGCCGGGGCCGCCCGCCGCCGCGATGTCCTGCGCCAGGGCCGCCAGCGGCCACAGCAGGCAGAAGCCTGTGGTGATCAGCGACAGAACCGCCGCGCGCTTCAGCTCGGCGCGGCTGGGCATGACGAAGACGCCCTTGAGGGTCACTTTTCCGCCTCCGGACCGCGCGGCTCGATCAGTTCGCGGCCCTCGCCGAGAATCAGCAGCCGCTCCTCGTCATCGATCCTGACCAGCACCAGCCGGCGCGCGGGGTCCAGCACCAGGGTCTCGACCACGGTCATGCGCCGCTCGCCGCGCTCGGCGCTGATCCGCGCCAGCAGCTGCGGCAGGTATCGCCGCGAGGCCCAGGCGGCCAGGCCGATGATGCCGAGGGTGAAGGCGAGGGCGAAGATGGCCCGGGCGAGGTCGAGGAAATTCATGCGCCAGACTTCGCCCGACATGGTTAACGCCGCATTGAGATAACCCCGCGTTAACCATGCAGGCGGCAGTTTCTGCCCATCTCAATGCGGGCGATCCGCGCCTGAGGAGGCTCCCGTGGGCTTCACCGACCTGCCGCTGCTCAGCCAGATCAAGGGCCGCCTGTCCTGGCTGGACGAGCGCCAGCGCGTCATCGCCCAGAATGTCGCCAACGCCGACACGCCCGGCTACGCCAGTCGTGACCTGAACCAGCCGACCGATTTCGCCCGCGCCCTGGCCGAAGGCGGGGGCGGGGTTCGCATGGTCCGCACCAGCGCCATGCACATCGCCCCGGCCGGCCAGACGGCCCGGTTCGAGACCCGGGCTGCGCCTGATTCGGAAACCACGCTCGACGGCAATTCGGTCGTGGTCGAGGAACAGATGCTCAAGATGGCCGAGAGCCGCATGGCCTATGACGCGGCCATCGGCTTCTACCAGAAGTCCATGCAGATGCTGCGCACGGCCGCCCGGCCGCCCGGCCGCTGATCGAGGAATAGCCGATGCCTGACCCGATCCCGCCCCGTAACTCCGCCATGGCCGTCGCGGCCAGCGCGCTGCAGGCGCAGCAGTCGCGCATGCGGATCATCGCCGAGAACATCGCCAACGCCCAGTCGACCGCGCCGACCGCAGGCGGCCAGCCCTATCGCCGCCAGATCCCCGTCTTCCAGGCCCGCGAGATCAACGGCGCCACCGGCGTCGCCCTGGCCGAGGTCCGCGTCGACCAGGGCGACTTCCGGTCCGAGTATGACCCGTCGCATCCGGCCGCCAATGCCGAGGGCTATGTGCTTCGCCCCAACGTCGACACCCTGGTCGAGGCGATGGACATGCGCGAGGCGCAACGCGCCTACGAGGCCAACCTCAATGTCATCGAGACGGCGCGCGCCATGGACGCCCGCACCCTCGACCTGCTGAAGAAATAGGACCTGATCGATGAACCCCTTGGCCGCAGCGCGCGCCTATTCGGCGATCCAGGGCACGGAGATGCCCGCATCGCCCGTCGGCGGCGCGGGCCAGTCCGGCTTCGCCGACATGCTGAGCAGCGTCATGGGCGACATGACCCAGGCCTCGCGCGCCGCCGAAACCCAGATGACCTCGGCCGTCCAGGGGCAGGGCAGTCTGATCGACGTGGTCACCGCCGTCTCCTCGGCCGAGGCCTCGCTGGAAACCGTCATGGCCGTGCGCGACCAGGTGATCCAGGCCTATCAGGAGATCATGCGGATGCCGATCTGACGGCGTTCAGCCGTTCGGCGCGCGTCCGCGCAGCCACTGCGACAGCACCCATTTCTCACCCGACGTCGGCGGCAGGCCCGCATGGCGGGTGCGCCGGTCGATGGATCCGTCGGGCAGGGTGTTGGCCCACAGCAGGGCGTCGCCCTTGCGGCCGCGATGCCTCAGGCCGCCGGCCTCGAACCCGGTCTCCCCGCCCTCGAAATCGTCATTGAGAAACACCAGGCAGGTGGCGATCCTCTGGCCCCTCGCCGCGAGGTCGGGCGCATGGCCGGGCGTGGCGGGGTCCAGCCAGTCGACGTGCCAGTCAAAGGTCTGGCCGACCGCATAGTGCAGCACCTGCGTCCATTCGAGACCCGGAACAGGCAGGCCCGCGGCCCGCGCGATCCGCTCGCGCACCACCGCCAGCACCACGTCCATCCGGGTCAGATCGAACTGCGCGCCCGAATTGGTCCGGATGTTCTCGCGCCGGCCTTCGCCGGTCTCGGGATCATAGACCAGCGCCGGCTCGGTGACGGCTCTCGCCCGCTCCAGCAGCCAGTCGCAGACCGTATCCGGCAGGAAGCCGTCGATGGCCAAGATGGCGGGTCCCTGGCTCAACATGCGGGGCGCGGGCGGGGTCAGCCAGGCGGCGAGATCGATCGTCGCGCCGTTCGCCAGCAGGGCCTGCTGCCGCGCGGCCGTGGAATGTCCCAGCGCCGCCGCCTGCGTCAGCCGCTCCATCGCGACCCGCCAGTCCTGCGGCAGGCCCAGTCCCATGGCCGCCAGAACCGCCAGCCGATGCGCGGCTTCGGGGTCGCCGGCGTCGGCCGCCGCGGCGAGGCGGTCAGGGCGGTGGGGGTCAGGCATGCTCACCCGCCCGTTCTAGCCCAATTTCGGCCCGGCGCGATCTGGCCTCAGCCTTCCAGCGCTGCCACCGGCTGGGTCACCGCCACCGGGCGCGAGCGCGGCCGGCGCTTCAGCCAGGCGCGGATGCGGGTCTGGATCGGGGTGTCGATCAGGACGTGGAACAGGAAGGCGAAGACGAAGGCCGCCATCACGCCCATGCCCCACAGCGCCCACTGGGCGGCGACCGGCAGGGCGAATTTCGCGATCATGACATTGGCGACGCCGAACCAGGCGATCCGCACCACCTCATTGGTGATGAACATCGAGAACGAGACCTGCGCCGCCTTCTCCACCCATTTCGAAGGCCGCGGCGTCGGTATCGCGCCGGCCGCCAGGATGATGGTCGAGATACAGACCAGCGAGATCAGGGCGTGTTTGTCGAAATATTGCACGAAGGCCAGCATCAGGGCCGCCGCGATCCCGGCCCAGCCCGCCAGCTTCGGCGCGATCCAGACCTTCTGGGCGAACCAGGCCAGGGCCATGCCGAGGAAGAACAGGGGCAGGGCGCGGATGAAGCCGTAGCCCATCGGCATCTGATAGACGGGATAGCCGAACAGGCTCCAGGTCAGCTGGTTGGCGACCAGATACAGGCCGACGCCCAGGGCCAGCACGCTCCACGGTCCCAGCCGGACCAGACCCTTCAGGATCCACGGGAAGGCCAGGTAGCAGCCGATCAGGGCCGAGATCGACCAGCTGGGCGCGTTCCAGCCGTAGCCGCCCGGGATGCCGAACGCCTGCACCAGACCCAGCTGGGCCGGCAGCTGGTCCCAGGCGAACCATTGCGGGGCCCGCGGCCCGACCCCGATCGCCGTCCCCCCGACGACGAGGGCGACCAGGCTCAGCCCCATGATGATGTGCGCGGGCCAGACCCGCAGGTAGCGTTTGGCGAAGAAGTCGCCGGGCGACATCCGGCCTCCGGCGAGCGAGCCGCCATAGACCCGCATCAGCACATAGCCGCTGTCGATCAGGAAGAAGTTGGTGAGCAGGAAGCCGCCCCGCTCGAACACCGGGTGCAGGCTCTCCGCCAGGGCGACCGGCCCGGCGCCCTGGAAGTGGTGCAGGATGATCAGCGAGGCCACAATGAAACGCAGGGCGTCCAGCCAGCCGCCGCGCACGATGGGCGGTGTCTCGTTTCGGGTCGAAATCGCGGTCCAGGCCATGGAATTCACCTCTTCTGAGGCGAATTCCGCAAGGAGCGGGCCGTGTCAGGCGGCGGTCAGGACCGGCGGGCGCTGGAAGCGGCGAACGTTGGTCAGCTCGGCCGCCCCGAAGTCGACGGCCTTGCCGCCGCCGCCCGCCAGGGAAAGCGGCGCCAGATTGGCGGTGTCGAGATCGGCATAGGCCAGTCGCGCGCTCCGGAACGCGGCGCCGCGCAGGTCGGCGTCTGTGAAGTCGGCGTCGCGCAGGTCGGCGGACTCGAACACGGCGCCCTGGAGCTGGCTGCCCTTGAAACTGACGCCCGCCGCGATCGCCCCCCGCGCGGAAAGCGCGGGCAGGGTCCGTCCGCTCAACCGGCCGTTCAGCACCCGAAGGTCCCGACCGTCGAGATTGGCGGGCCGGCCCTCGCGGCCATTGGTCTCCGCCCAGCGCTCGGCCAGGTCCAGCATCTCGAGCATTTCGTCACGCGCGGCGACGGCATCCGGGCCCGGATCGAGCAGGCAGCCGGCCAGGCTCTCGGGCGGCAGGCCCAGCTTGGTCACATCGATCCCGGTCAGGACGGCGCCATGGAATGTCGCCCCTACCAGCTGGGCGCCGGCCAGATCAGCGCCGGTCATGACCGCGTCGGCGAAGACGGCGCCGCGCAGGTTGGCGCCCCGGAGCCGGGCGCCCTTCAGCGAGCAGTTTGAAAAATCGACCTTGCCGGCTTCGGCCTCGGAGAGGT
>CAYNNT010000089.1:0-11558 GCA_964398675.1 uncultured Brevundimonas sp. | reverse complement strand
CGGCAGGGGCATGCGCGAGCCGTAGTCGTCTCCGCCCAGTCCCGGCACGCGCGGGAGCGCCGGCACGCCGCCGCAGCCGCTGACCATCGCACCGGCGCCGGCAAGGCCGAGCAGCAACAGACGGCGGTCGATGGACATGGGGACTCACTCCACGAAAACAGCGTTGAGCGCAGGGTCGGCGTTTATGGGTAACCAGTGGTTAACGCGACCTGTTACCCGACGAGGTTATAATCCAGTGGTGACGTGGTCGTCGTCCGACTTCGCCTCCAATTTCCGACTTTGGTGAAGTCGGACGTCCGACTTCAGACGCGCTTTGTTCTAAGCCGCCTCTACTTCAAATCCCTGCGCCGCGGCCCAGGTGGCCAACAGTCCGGCGCTCTCGATCGCCCCCTCGTCCAGCAGTGACAGATAGTGGTCGCGCAGGATCTTCTGCACCGTGTCGAGGGCCCAGCCGCCCCAGGTGGCGATCCGCTCTAGGGCACCTTTGCCTTGCGTGCCCGCCTGTCCGCTCGTGAAGGCCGCCCACAGGCGCGTAACGCAGGTGTCGCGAGTGTCCTGCAGCCGCTTCTCCGCGAACGTTTCCGGGAGCACCCCAGCGGCAATGGCCGCCTTCTTCGCCGCGTCGAAACGGCGATAGATGCTGGCGCTGTCATGCCGCCGGCCGGTCCGATAGTCCCACAGGAAGGGTGGATCGTTCAGGTGGCGCAGCGGATGGTCGGCCAACTCGCGCCGACGCCGCTCGACCCGGCGCGTGACCGGGGAGAGAAGGCCTGGTAAGGCCTCTTGGGCGTTCTTCTTTGTCTTCTCGGGGACATAGCGCCAGGTCTTGCCCTCAAGGTCGCCCAAGGTGGCCGCGCAGGGGTCGATCTGGCGGGCGCCCGTCCACAGGCAGACGGTGACGCAGTCGGCCACATCAGTGTAGCCGTTGGCGTCGCACCAAGGGATGAAGGCCTGTTCTTCGGCCACGGTCCAGAACACGCGGCGGCCGGGTGTCGAGACGCGCCCCAACTTGGTGCAGGGATTGTCCTTGAGCCATGCGGGGTCCTGCCAGGTCGCCCAGGTGAAGAAGGCGCCAGCCGCACCAATCGCCTGATTGGCGGTTGCGATGGACACGCTGGCGATCAGGTCCAGATACCACCGGCGCATCTGGGGTCGGGTGATTTCGTCGACCCGGACCGGGCCGAACCGCTCGATGAGTTTATGGGATTGGGTGCGGTAGGCCTTGCGTGTTTGCGCCGTTATCCGCGCCTGGGCCTGAGCGTCGCCGAAGAAGCCTTCGACCATCGACTTGACCGTGCGGGGACCGCAGGCGAGGGCCGCTGTAACCCCTGGCTCCCGACCCTCGAGAGCTGCTCGCCCGTGTTCGATCAGGTCGGCCACGAGCTGGCGGCGGGCGCGACCCTCGGCGTCCTCGGGCATAGGCGGCAGGCGCTCAAGCGCGATGCGTAGATGGCCGCGAGCCACGCTGCCCGCGTCGGTGTCGCGCAGGGCCTCGCGCACCACAGAGGCCCACAGGGTCCGAGCGTCGGCCGCCGTGGTAGCCCCGCCCCGGTCCAGCCAGAGCCCGGCCGCGTCCTTGAGGTCCATGCCGGAGAAGCCGCAGGCGCGGTTCGCCGGCGACGGCTCCCACCGCGGACGACCGTTGCGCCATTTCAGGCCATTGCGGAGGTTGGTGGGTGCGGCTGGGCGGCGGGCCATGGGACGTGACCTTTGGATTGCATTGTCAGGCACAGCAGGCGCTGGGGCTACTTGTTCGGGCGACTGCTCCTTGCAGCGTGGCTTTGCCCTGTGCGTTCAGGATCGCATTGAGTCATCGTCGAAACGCCGGTGCAACGACTTTTTGTCCGTTATCCCCTTTCCGCCGCAGTGGCCGGGCAGCGACTGCTTTGGGACCGGCAAGATGCTTGGTACCCATTTCTCCGGCCGATTGCCCGTCGCCCCGACCCTTGGCGGCGAAGCCGTCTTGAGCGATAAAGGGTAACTGCGCCGCCCAAGCCTCCAGTCCCAACATTGGGCGGGGTTTGGGACTTGGTTTGGGACTATCAAGAAGTTGTTTTCGCTGACCTAATCGGCGATGTCCCCGCAATCCCAGCAATCCCAGCGCGTGCGCGTCACGAGGGCCCGTCACCGCCGATCCGAGGTCCATCGGCGCCGGCCGGTTCGTGTAGCGGGCGCAAAGACGAGGATTGTTGGGATTTATGGGACCGAGACAAATAATGATAAATATAATAGAGGTTTAGGTGTCCCAAAGTCAGTCCCAAACCAGTCCCAGCCGAGGGGCGTTTCGATCCAGGCGGGGGCGTCATGGTCGGGTCGAATAAAGTAGTACGGTGAAATTATGATCGGACCGGGCGGGGTCCGAGCGGGCGCTCGGTGAGGCGGTCAACGGCCACGGCCCCCTTGGCCGAAGTCGTCCCGATCGGGTTACTCGACGCCGGTCCGGCCGAGCAGGAGACCGGCTCGGTGTCCGTGCCCTCGCCGCTGCCGACGGCGGAGCGAGTGTGCCCAGAAGGTGCGAAGAACCGGCGCGGCGAGAACCAGTCGAGGAGTGTCGGCGGCGATCTGGGCGGCAGTGAAGGGGTCTTCGTTCCCGCACACAGGCAGGGTTTGAAGTTTCCTGCCGGTGTCGGAAAGAGTGTCAGTCCGGGCCAAGTCGGACAGGCAAAGTCGGACGTCTGCGCAAGTGACGGAAATATAGGAGTCTTCGGAGTAACGATGCGTTACATTGGCCGCCGTCGGAGGGCAGGGGCTCCCCCCAAGCCGGTCGCTCAACCCCTTGTGTGTGTCGGTTCCCGCACTTTTCGCTAAGCCGGCTCAACCGCGATCGAGCGCATCATCAGGCGTCCGGCCCCGGGGTCGGGGTGCGCCGGGTCGAAGACTGCTCACCTAACGAGAGACAGACGGATGTTCGCGTTACAGGTCTGCTGCCGCCGGGACAGGACATGACCTGGAAGGACCGCTTCTAACTCATCTCAGACCTGCGCACGGTCCGGTTTCGGGCTGCCCCTGGACCGACGCCAAGGCCTCCAATGGGACCGAAGCCAACGAAAATACGCGGCAGAAGCGAACCCGACTGGCATTCGATACTCAGGCCCCCTTCAGATCGCCAGGCTGTGCTTCTTCGTGAGGGGCACCAGCCGTTGATCGAAACAGGCGGCTACGACCCGCACCAGTCGCGAGATGTCAGGGGAGACGCGGATCAGTCGGCCCACGACTATGCACAGGCCGTCCACCGCCAAGGCCCGAGCCGCGATCACGCCGTCATCAAGGTTGGTGACCGCGCAACCGTAGTCGAGACACGCCGCGCCTACGTCGACTTCGAGATCGCACATCAGTCTTTCGATGACGGTCGCCCGCAGCCGGTCCTCCGACGTCGTCGCCAGCTGACGCGAGACAGGCAGGCGACCCTTTCCTACAGCCGCCGCCCACTGGTCCACGCGCGAAGCGTTCTGGGCGTAGCCTTGCGGAAATGCGCTTATCGCCGAGGGCCCAAGGCCGATCAGGACCGCGGCCGGGTCGTCGGTATAGCCCTGGAAATTGCGGCGCAGGCCGCCGCTGGCCCGCTGCGCCGCCATCGGGTCGTCGGGGTGGGCGAAATGGTCCATACCGATCCGGACGTAGCCATGGTCGAGGAGAACGGCCTCGGCTGCCTCGGCCTGGCTCCATCGTCCGGCGACATCGGCCAGATCTTCCTGGCGGATCATCGCCTGGTGCTTTTTCATCCATGGAACATGGGCGTAACCGAACAGGGCGACCCGGTCCGGCGCCAGCGAGAGTGCGGTCCTCAGGCTGTCCGCGACATTGTCGGGAGTCTGGCCGGGCAGGCCGTACATCATGTCGAAATTGATCGCCCTTACGCCGCCGCAGCGGATGTCGGCGACCGCCGCCTCGACGCGTTCGAAGGGCTGGATGCGGTTGACGAGCCGTTGGACGTCGGGATCGAAGGTCTGGACCCCGAGACTGGCCCGTGTGACGCCGGCGCCGCCCAGTGCCCGGGCGAAATCCCGGTCCAGGTTTCCGGGATCGAGCTCCACGGCCACCTCAGCACCAGGTCGCAGGGTGAACTTGCGGGAAATCGAGGCCAGCAGACCGGAGAAGTCGTTGCGGGATAGCGAGTTCGGACTGCCGCCGCCGAAATGAACATGGGCGACTCCGGCGTGGGTCGGCAGCGCGTCGGACCACAGAGCCATCTCTCCTGCGAGGTGGCCGAGAAAGTCAGCAATCCGGTCGTAGCCGTTCGGCACGCTGGTGTGGCAGCCGCAGTACCAGCATAGGCGTTCGCAGAAGGGCACGTGAACGTAGATCGAGAGGGCGTCGGTCGGCTGAATCGCGTCCAGCCAGCCTCTTGTCAGAGCGTCATCGGGCGCCGGCTGGAAGGCGAGGGCGGTGGGATAACTCGTATAGCGCGGCAGGTTCCGGGAAGCATGGACCAGCAGCGATTCCGTCAACGCCGTCATCCCAGGGCCGCCTCCGCCGCGGCCAGGTCCTCGGCGGTGTTGATGTTGATAAAGGGGTCGCCTCCCCCAACGGGCCAGTCCACGACGGCGCAGCCGACAGCCTCGCTCAGGCCGCGCAAGGACAGCCGTCCCTCTTCCGCTCGCCGCACCAGCGTGGGCACGACGGCAGTGCGCCACACGGCGCAGACCGGATGCAGCCGTCCGTCGCTGGCGGCGACCGCGACTCCGACCTCAGAGGTCAGGGCCTGCTCCAGCCGATGGTGCAGGTCGTCCGGTAGGAAGGGCATGTCGCAGGCCAGGGTCAGGACCCGGTCGGCGCCGGCCGCCGCCGCCCAGGACAAGGCGGAGAGCAGGCCGGCCAGCGGTCCTTCAATGCCCGGCGCATCGAGCACCACGGTCCCGTCGAAGCCGGCGACCTGTTCGGGGCTGCGCGCGACCAGGATGGAGGGCGCCGCGATGACGTGCGCGTGCTTCAGGGCGTGATCCAGCAGGCGGGCTCCACCCAGCAGGCGGTGCGGCTTGTCGCCGCCGATTCGCCGGCCTGCCCCGCCGGCGAGAATGGCCACCACCAGGCCCATTCAGAGCGCCCCGGGGCGTCGCGGAACCGGCGGGCGCGAGGCCGTGCGGGGACCGGCGCCCCGCGCGGGAAGTGGGGGCGGCGCAACCAGCCGCCCGGCTGCGCCGACGTCGCTGACGGTCGTCTCGAGATCCCGGACCAGACCATCGCGAATGGAATAGATCCAGCCATGGATCGATAGCGGCTGGCCCCGGCGCCAGGCGTCGGTGACAAAGGGGTTGCGGGACAGGGACCGCACCTGGGCCAGGACGTTCTTTTCGCAGATGAAGTTGACCCGGGTTTCGGGATCCTGGATGGCGTCAAGATCGGTGTGGTGGTCTTCGCACAGGCGCTGGACGCGCTGCATCCAGTGATCGAGGATGCCGTGGCGCTGGCCATCCAGCACGGCCCGCACGCCACCACATCCATAGTGGCCGCAGACGATGATGTGGCGCACCTTCAGCGTCTCCAGGGCGAACTGGAGCACCGCCAGCAGGTTCATGTCCTGGGCCGGGGCGAGATTGGCGACGTTGCGATGGACAAACAGTTCGCCGGGTTGAAGGCCGACGATCTCGTTGGCCGGGACGCGGCTGTCTGAACAGCCGATCCACAGGTAGTCCGGCCCCTGTTGTTCCGAGAGCCGGCGAAAATACCCGGGGTCAAGCCGGGTCCGGGTGGCCGCCCAGTCCAGGTTGTTGCGCAGCAGGGCCTCGATCATGGCGTTGCCTCATCGCCTTCAGGATCCAGAAGGACGCCGCGGCGGGCCGCCAGCCGGATGCTCAGCGATCTGAGGTCCGCAGCTGTCAGGCGAAGGCGGGCGATCGGCAGGACCACGGCGTTCTCCAGAGCGATGTGGCGGCGCTCATGCTGGGCGAAGTCCGTGAAAAGAAGTCGGCTCTCCCGATCCTGACCGGGAGCCCGGCCGTCAGCGAGGGCCCGTTCAAGCGCAGCGATGAGGGTGCGGGCCCGGTGTAGGTCATCGTGGTGCTCGGCCGACAGCGCCCCCAGAACCGAGTCAAGTTCGTCGGCGGGCTGGCAGCGCCGCCGCAGCAGCGGGAACAGATCATCTTCCTCATCGATGACGTGCAACGGCATGTCATGGCGCAGGAAGGCCAGGATCTCGTGGGCCTCGTCGCTCAGCAGGACCGTCGCGTTGCCGACCCGTTCAATCAACTGGCACAGCTGGCGATGGCGATAGTGTTCCGCGAACAGCCAGTTGAGCGGTTCATGGATCAGCTCTGGCGGCAGCGGTTCGATCCCGGGGCTCTGGCTCATCGGTCATTCGCTCTCTGCCCGGTCATCGGCCTAGAACCGATAGTCGAGGGCGGCCCAGACCTTGTCGCGGTCAGGGAAGATGGGCGCGGCGCCGTCGAAATGGGCGCCCTTCAGCTCGAGGGCCCACCGGGCGTCAAGCACCAGCCGCGCTGAAAGGTCGAGCTCTCTGCCGTAGCGGGCTGAGCCGTCAGCGTCCTGAAAGTCGCGCCAGGAGGCGGTGAGGGCGGCGCTGCGCCCCAGCGGCGGATGAGCGACCGCATAGCTCAGCGTGGCGGAGAGGTCGCGCAGACCGTCCCGTGGCGTGATCAGGAAGACGTCGGCCCATCCCTGGAAGGCATGCAGGGTGGCCAGTGGCGTCTGGAACGCCTGGGCGCCGTTTCCGTCCAGTCGCTCAAGCGCCAGCGTCCCCGTCACGGGGCCGCGCTTCAGTCCCGCCGAGACCAGCCCATAGTCGAGGTCGAACCGGGCGGGATTGGCCCCGTATTCGGACTGGCGGGCATACTCGACCGTGTAGAGCGCTGACCAGTCCGGCGACAGATTGCGGCTCCCCTCCAGTCGCGCGCCCCAGGTCGCTGAGGACTGGGCGGGGGCGTTGCTGAAATCCAGCAGGAAGCCATAGGCCGTAATCTTGCCCACCGGGCTCGGGGCCTCGACGTTGATCAGATGACTGTCCGAGCGCCACTCACCCACGGGACTGTCGTCGCCGAACACCCTGTGGACCCGGTCGATCCAGGCATAGGTGACTGTGAGCGGCTCAAAGGCACGGGTCGTCACCTTGACGGCATCGAAGGTCTGCTCGTTCTGGCGGAAGCCGACATTGCCGACGAACCGGGCGTTGCCGAGCACAATGCGCTGCCGGCCCACAATCACTTCGGTGTCCGACAAACCGGTCCAGGCGACCTGCAGCCTGTTGAGTTCGAACGCCTCGGGATCGGCCACCACGGGATAGGTCGGGGGGCCGTGGATGGTGTCGTTGTAATCATCGACAAGCGCGACGACCGCCTCGCCCTCGACCAGCACACGAAATCCGGACCGCTCCGGACTCTGCCAACCGAAGCGCGCGCGCAGGGTCAGCGCCGTTGCGTCGTCGAGGCCGTCCTGGCTGACGCCTTCATAGCGCAGCCGGCTGTCGAACAGGATGTCACCTGATCGGGTCGAGGCGGCGGCCGCCGGCGGCGCAGTGGGCGGGGCCGGAGTCTGTGCGCTTGCCATGGCCGGCACCGCGATCGCGGCAAGCGCCACAAGGGTCGATTGACCTAAGGTCGGCATCTCAATGTCTCCGAACGATAGCGTAGGAGCGCCCCGGCGCTTTCAGCTTCGATTTCAGGATGGCCCGCACGCAGGCCAGCGCCGGATCGTCCGAGCCCTGGGCGGCCGAAATCAGTCGGGTCCAGCCCTGGTCGTCTGCGCCTTGGATGAAGCCCGAAATTTCACTCTGGACGAATTCGGCCAGACTGACTCCGGCCGTCGCGGCTGTCTGACGGGCCTGGACGGCCAGGGCCGGATCTGCCTCGTCCAGCCAAATCTCGAGGCGCGCTGTGACGGCGGCCTGGTCATTCAGCAGGTCGCCCAGGGACAAGGCCCCGGGGGCGACAACGCCGTCTTCGGTTACGCTGAGCGCGACGCCACATTCGCGGGCCTCGGCCGCAAGGCCGGAGACATAGCGGGCTGCGGCCGCGGTCCAAGCCCGGCTTTCCAGATGCAGTGCTATGCGTGGAAGGACATGTTCGAAAGGCAACCGGCGGCCCTCGATGCGACGGTCCAGCCGCAGGACATGCCAGCCGAAACGCGATCGCACGGGCTCGGACGCGGTCTCGCCGTCCTGCAACAGGTCCAGACCAGCCTCGACCTCGGCCGCGAGATCGCCGGGTGATAGCTGCCCCAGGGAGCCGCCGACGCCTTTGGAGGGGCAGTCCGAGAGCGTCTCGGCGAGATCCGCAAACCGGTGCGGATGCCATGCCAGTTCGGCGATTGCCGCGCTGGCCGCGTCGCGCGCCGATTGCCAGGCGGCTTCGTCGTCGCCCTTGGGTGCGAACAGAATATGGGAGGCCTGGGTCAGGGGCGGGGTGCGAAACCGTTCCGGCGTGCTGTCATACACCCGCTGACATTCCGCCTCGCCGGGCCGTTCGACCTCGATCTCGATGTCCAGAACGGCCCGGACCAGGGCCTCCTCCGGCGTCTCCTCGCGGCCGTCCTCGTCCTGCTCCGCCTGGGGTGTCAGGCCGAGCTGGTGCGCCCGGTCCAGCAACAGGGCCTTGATGGCGAGCGCATGGGCGGCCGCCATCCGCGCCTCTTCGGGGGTTGCGGCGGGATGGTTCTGGGCTTCCTCGGCGACCAGCCGCTCGGGCAGGGCCACCCCGTCGATGACGATGACCCCGCTCATTGGCCCAGGTCTCCGGCGCGGCGCGCGACCGGCATCTGACGCTTGCTGCGGACCAACTGCCAACCGCGGCGGTTCAGATACCAGACCGGCGCCGAAAGCATGTGGACCAGCCGTGTGAACGGGAAGATCAGGATGATGGTCAGGCCGAGGGTCAGGTGCGCCTTGAAGATCCAGTGGACGTCGGCGACGAAGCCGGCGCTGGCCGGATTCAGGGTGAAGATTCCCTGGGCCCAGGTCATGAATTTGATCATCTCGTGGCCATCGAGATGGCCCAGCGACAGAGGAATGGTGGCGAGCCCGAGACACAGTTGGGCCAGCAGGATGGCCAGGATGGCGGTGTCGCCGAAGCTGGAATTCTGGCGGATCCGGGGATCAAACACACGCCGGTGCAGCAGCAGGAGACCGCCCAAGAGGCAGGCGACCCCGGCGATGCCACCGGCGACGATGGCCAGCATCTGTTTGAAACCATGGCTGACGCCGAGGAAGTCCCACACCGCGATCGGCGTGAGAAGTCCGACGAAATGGCCGGCGAAGATGGCGAGGATCCCGAGGTGGAACAGCACAGAGCCCAGCATCAACTGCTTGCGCCGCAGAAGCTGGGACGAGCCGGTGCGCCAGGTGAACTGTTCGCGGTCGAAGCGCAGAACAGAGCCGATCACCAGGACCGCCATGGCGATATAGGGATAGACGCCGAAGACGATGAAATTCAGGTCCATGTGACGATCCTCAGGCGGCCGCGCCGGCGCGGCGGCTCGTGTCGGGGGGCGGGGCGGCGTTCATCGCGGAGAGCATGGAGTCCGCTTTCGGACAGCCGGCATCGCCGGGGCCGAAGGTGACGGCGGTCTCCTCCCAGGCCTTGTCGAGCGCCTCCAGGTCGTCCGGATTGTCGTCGGGCTCCTGCATCAGGGCGGCGACGGCGGCGGAGTCGGGCACGGCGCCGGTCATGGCCGTCAGCGCCCCGAACACGGCCCGATAGGGGCTCTCGCGCTTGTGCAGCCGCTCGGTCAGGGCGGCGAGGACGTGGGCCCCTTCGCCCAGCAGGGAGGCGGCTTCCTCCTCCGGCAGGGTGGACAGGAAGTCGAGGAACACCGGCAGGTGATCGGGCAGTTCGTTGGCCGTCAGCTCCAGCCCGTAGGACCGGTACAGTTCGACCAGGGCCGCCATCGCCTGTCCGCGATCGCGGCTCTCGCCGTGGATATGTTCGTACAGATTGAGCGACAGCGACCGGGTCCGGTCGAACAGGTGAACGAAGCCCTCCTGGAGATCAAAGAGGTCCTCCCGTTCCAGCTTGCGGACCAGCTTTTCCAGCGCCCCCACGATCGGAGCGGGGACCATGCCTTCTGACCGGATGGTATCCATGATCGCCGGCGCGGCGGCCTGGACTTCAGCGGTCGGATAGCTGAGGAGGAG
The DNA here is from genome assembly GCA_964398675.1 of uncultured Brevundimonas sp. Lineage (GTDB taxonomy): Bacteria > Pseudomonadota > Alphaproteobacteria > Caulobacterales > Caulobacteraceae > Brevundimonas. The sequence goes on along the minus strand of CAYNNT010000089.1, from coordinate 1,477 downwards.
CGCCAGGGCGCGATAGGTCAATGCCATGATCAGGCCACCTCTGCTGTCGGTTTGGCGCGTGAGCGTTTGTCGGGGCCGAACAGGCCCAGTTCGGTGCGGCCGCCTGAACAACCGTTGCCGAAGGTGAAGCCGCAGTTTCCCCGCAGGTCGTAGGCGTCCTCGACCGTCTCGCGATGGGTCGAAGGGATGACGAACCGATCCTCGTAATCGGCGATGGCCATGATCTTGTACATGTCGTCGATCTGGACGGCGGTCAGGCCGACCGTTTCGGCGAGGCCGTGGTCGATCCGTCCATCCACGGTCCGGGCCCGCATATAGGCCCGCATGGCCAGCATCCGTCGCAGCGCCAAGGTCACCGGCGCGTCGACGCCGGCAGTCAGCAGGTTGGCCAGGTATTTCACCGGAATGCGGAGCGAGTTCACATCCGGCATCTCCCCGTCCATCTCCAGGGCGCCGACGGCGGCGGCGTTCTGGATCGGCGACAGCGGGGGCACATACCAGACCATCGGCAGGGTCCGGTATTCGGGGTGCAGCGGGAAGGCGACCTTCCAGTCGATGGCCATCTTGTAGACCGGGCTGCGTCGAGCGCCCTCGAGCCAGGCTTCCGGCACGCCGTCGGCGCGGGCCTGGGCGATGACGGCGGGGTCGTGGGGATCCAGGAAGATGTCGAGCTGGGCCTGGTAGAGGTCTTTCACGTCCGGGGTGGAAGCGGCCGCCTCGATCCGGTCGGCGTCATAGAGCAGTACGCCAAGATAGCGGATGCGACCGACGCAGGTCTCGGAACAAACGGTCGGCTGGCCGACCTCGATGCGCGGGAAGCAGAAGGTGCACTTCTCCGACTTTCCGGATTCCCAGTTGTAGTAGATCTTCTTGTAGGGGCAGGCCGAGACGCACATCCGCCAGCCGCGGCACTTGTCCTGGTCGATCAGGACGATGCCGTCCTCCTCGCGCTTGTAGATGGCGCCCGAGGGACAGGCCGCGACGCAGGTCGGGTTCAGGCAATGCTCGCACAGCCTGGGCAGGTACATCATGAAGGTGTTTTCGAAGGCGCCGTAGATCTCCTTCTCGACGCCCGCGAAGTTGTAGTCGGCCGAACGCTTGGAAAATTCGCCGCCGAGGATCTCCTCCCAGTTGGGTCCGCGCTCGATCTTCTCCATCCGCTGGCCGGTGATCGTCGACCGCGGCCGGGCGGTGGGGAAGGCCTTCATCTCCGGCGCCGTCTGCAGGTGGGCGTAGTCGAAGTCGAAGGGCTCGTAATAGTCGTCGATCTCCGGCAGGTCCGGGTTGGCGAAGATCTTCGCCAGGATCCTCCACTTGGCCCCCATCTTCGGCTCGATCTTGCCGTTGGCCTTGCGGGTCCAGCCGCCGTTCCAGCGCTTCTGGTTCTCCCAATCGCGAGGGAAGCCGACGCCGGGCTTGGTCTCGACGTTGTTGAACCAGGCGTATTCAACGCCTTCGCGGCTGGTCCAGACGTTCT
>CAYNNT010000088.1:0-11856 GCA_964398675.1 uncultured Brevundimonas sp. | reverse complement strand
GGCAAGACAGCCGCCGGAGCTTGTATCGCCAAGCCCCTCCCACCCTGTCGTCGCTGCGCGCCGACATCCCTCCCTCGGAGAGGGAGGGAAAACCGGCCTACCCCCGGGCCATGGCCTGTTCGATGATCCGGGCCGCGTTCGCCGGGCCGAGGTCGTGGCCGAGAGGGCTGCGCAGGCGGCCGTCCGGGCCCATCAGATAGATCGTCAGCGAGTGGTTCATCGTATAGGCCTCGCCCTCTCCGACCTTCTGGTAGACGGCGCGGTAGGCGTCGGCGGCGGCCCGGACCTGGGCGGGCGTGCCGGTCAGGCCGATGACGCCCTCGGGGAAGCCGTCGCTCGACAGATAGTCCTTCAGCGCCTGGGGGGTGTCGCGCTCGGGATCGATCGAGATGAAGATGATCTGGACGTCGTCGGCCTTGTCGCCCAGCGCCTGTTTGGTCGCCGCGAGCATGCCGAGCGTCGTCGGGCAATAGTCCGGGCAGTAGGTGAAGCCGAAGAAGACCAGCGACCATTTGCCGTCCAGCAGGGTCTGGTCGACGGGCTGGCCGTCCTGGTTGACCAGCTGGAAGGGGCCGCCGACGTCGGGCTGGCCGGTCGAGCCGATCTGGCGCGAGGCCGAGCCGGGCTCGCCGCGGCCGTTCACCACCATGATGGTCCCGACGGCGAGAACGGCGGCCAGGACGATACAGGCCCCGGCGAACAGAAGGATGGATCGGCGCGGCATCATGGCCCCCTCGAAAACGCGCACGCCCGCGCGCAGCCGGTCTATAGAAGAGACGTGAGCCTGTCCCAAGAGCCCCAGAAGCCGCAGCCCGCGCCGGCGTTCGCGCCGGACGATGCGGGCCGTTTCCCGGCCTGGCGCAATCTGCCGCGCCGCAGTCGCGGTCTGTCCCTGCGAACCCTCGTCATCCTGCGCTGGATGGCCATCGCCGGGCAGAGCGCCACCATCGGCACCGCCACCCTCTATTTCCATTTCGACCTGCCGCTGTGGGGCTGTCTGGCCGCCATCGCCGCCAGCGTGGCGATGAACCTGAACGCCACGGCGCGGCTCAGGCGCAGCGACGGCTCCCTGCCCGACGGCGGGCTGACGGCGGCGCATCTGGGCTTCGATATTCTGCAGCTGTCGGTGCTGCTGGGGCTGACGGGCGGGCTGCAGAACCCCTTCTGCCTGCTGCTGGTCGCGCCGGTGACGGTGGCGGCGGCCTCGCTGCCGGGCCGGCAGGCGGCGCTGATGGGGCTGCTGGTGCTGGCGGCGACGGTCAGCCTGTTCTTCGTCTCCCTGCCCCTGCCCTGGCAGGCCGGGACCGAGCTGAACCTGCCGCCGCTGTACAAATTCGGTATCGGCCTGGCCCTGATCACGGGGGTGATCTTCACCGCCGCCTATGCCTGGCGGGTCGCGGCCGACGCCGAGAAGCTGGAGCTGGCGCTGGCCACGACCCAGGACGTCCTGCAGCGCGAGCAGCGGCTGGCGGCGCTGGGCGGGCTGGCGGCGGCGGCGGCGCACGAGCTGGGCACGCCGCTGGCGACGATCCAGGTTGTGGCCAAGGAGTTGCTGCGCGCATCGGCCAAGGACGGCGCGGCCGCCGAGGACGCCGCCCTGATCCTGCAGCAGGCCGAACGCTGCCGCGAGATTCTGAAACGCCTGTCACAACAGCCGGAAGAGGGCGAGGCCGCCTTCGCCGAGGTGGGTCTGAAGGCCCTGCTGGAAGAGGTGGTGGAGCCCCACCGCGGCTTCGACCTGGACTTCGACGTCTCGGTGCGCACCGCCTCGGGCGAGAAGGCCCCGCGCGTGCGCCGCCTGCCCGAGGTAATCCACGGCCTCTCGACCCTGGTCGAGAACGCTGCCGATTTCGCCGGCTCGAAGGTGCGGGTGCGGGCCATCGTCGACGCCGGCTTCATCGAGATCGAGGTCGTGGACGACGGCCCCGGCTTTCCCGCGGACATCCTGCCCCGGCTGGGCGAGCCCTATGTGACCAGCCGGCCCCAGGGCAAGGCGCGGCGGGCCCTGTCGGCCCAGATCGCCGCCTCCGTCGCCGCCGCCACCCCGGGCCGCAAGGGCAGGAAGGCGACGAAACCGGAGCCGGCGATCGAGACCATCGCGCCCAGCCAGGGCGGCATGGGTCTGGGCTTCTTCATCGCCCGCACCCTGCTGGAGCGGACCGGCGGCAAGGTCTTCGTCGGGCCGGGCGACGGCGGCCAGACCGGCGCCAGGGGCCAGCCGAAAGGCGCGCGCGTGGCCGTGCGCTGGTCGCGGGCCGCGCTGGAGGTGTCGTCGTGATTGTCGCACCCCCCGTCTGAACCTTGACCGCACCCGTACTGTTACCGACTTGAGCCCGCAGGAGAACGCCGATGCCCGATGCTGAAGACCGGATCGCCGCCCTGGCGGACAAGACCCTGCTGGTGATGGACGACGACAACGCCCTGCGGACCCGCCTGGGCCGCGCGCTGGAGAGCCGCGGCTTCGAGGTCACCCTCGCCGCCTCGCTGGCCGAGGCGTTCGAGGCGCTGAAGACCTCCATCCCCGCCTTCGCCGTGCTGGACATGCGGCTGGAGGACGGCAACGGGCTGAAGGTGGTCGAGGCCATCCGCGACCGGCGCGAGGACGCCCGCATCATCATGCTGACCGGCTACGGCGCCATCGCCACCGCCGTGGCGGCGGTCAAGGCCGGGGCAGTCGACTACCTGCAGAAACCCGCTGACGCCGACGACGTGGTCAAGGCCCTGCTGGCCACCGGCGAGGCCCCCGAACCGCCGGACAATCCGATGAGCGCCGACCGGGTGCGCTGGGAGCATATCCAGCGCGTCTATGAACTGTGCGACCACAATGTCTCGGAGACGGCGCGGCGGCTGGGCATGCACCGGCGGACGCTGCAGCGGATCCTGGCAAAACGGGCGCCGCGGTAGGGGACTCGCGGGGGACGGCTGTCGGTCGGGCGCCGGCAGTGAGATCTTCGGACCTGGCCCGCAGCCGTTCTGCGTCTGCTCGGGCTAGGTCTTCCCGAAGGAGCGAAGCACCTCCTGGGCCAACAGGTGGCTCGGGGCGCCGGCGCCCCGCGCCGAGACCAGGGCAATCTCGGTATCCGGCAGCCCGGGCAGTCCCTGGCTCACCGTAGCCAGGTCCTTGGGCGCCATCGCCGCCGGGAGGACGCCCACCCCCAGACCTGCCCTGAGCGCGGCCATCTGGCCCGCCAGACTCGGCGAGGTGAACGCCGGCCTGAAATCGATCGCCGCCTGCTGAAGTGCGGTCAGGGCGCGCTTTCTGTAAATGTCCGGCGCGGGCGCGACTATGAGGGGGAGCGGCCTTGTCTCGGCGATCGCCGGATCCAGCGCCACCCACACAAGCGGCTCGCTCCAGACCTTCACCCCGACGTCCGGTCCAATCGTCTCACGCTTGACCAGAGCCAGGTCCAGCTGTCCGCGGGACATCTGGTCGAGGAGATTGGCGGTATAGTCACAGGTAACCGACAGGCGAATACGGGGATGGCTGCGGGCGAAGCCTCCCAGAATGACGGGAAGATGCATGGTCGCGATATCTTCCGGCGCTCCAAACCTCACCTCGCCCTCAAGGTCGCCCTCGCCCAGGTTGGCAATGATCTCATCATTGAGACGGACCATCCTGCGCGCCTGGGGCAGCAGCGCCGCGCCCTCGGTCGTAAGGGAGACCGTGCGTCCCGAGCGGTCGATCAGCGGGCACCTTAACTGGTGTTCCAACCGGCGGATCTGCAGGCTGATCGCCGGCTGGGTGCGACCCAGGCTCCGCGCGGCGCTGGTGAAACTCCGCTGATCCACCACCGCCATGAACGACCGGAGCAGGTCGAGCTCGAGGTTCACCAGCCGGTTCATACCATTACAATCCGTTATGGGTCGTATTGCATCAATAAACTGGCCGCACGTCCGGGTCCAGGCCAAACGGCCGGGGTTCCTCCCCTTGCCGAGTCCCCCATGCCCGACCTTGCGGCCAGCTTCTCCCTTCTGACCTCCCCCGCGGTGCTGTTCTTCTTTGTCGGCGCGCTCGCCGCGTTCGCCCGCTCGGACCTGGCCATTCCCGAGCCTGTCTCCAAGGCGCTGTCGCTGTATCTGATGCTGTGCATCGGGTTCAAAGGCGGCGTGGAGGCGCGCATCGCCGGCCTTGATTCCGGCTTCCTCATCGCGGGCGCGCTCGGTCTGGCCCTGAGCGCCCTGATGCCGCTGCTGGCCTATCTGCTCCTGAGGCGCACCTCGCGGCTCGACAAGCCGACCATCTGCGCCATGGCCGCCACCTATGGCTCCGTCTCGGTCGTGACGTTCGCGGCGGGTCAGCAGCACCTTGCCGCAATCGGGATGCACCCGGGCGGCTACATGGCTGCAGTGCTGGCCTTGATGGAAACCCCCGCGATCCTGACCGCCCTGATCCTGCTCAATCGCGCGGGTCGCGCCGAACCCGAACGCCGTCGAACGATCCTGCGCGAGGTGTTCGTCGGGGCCGCCACCATCATGCTTCTCGGCAGCTTCCTCGTGGGCCTGGTTTCGGGCGAGCCCGGCCGTGCAAAGCTGGACGTCTTCGTCGGCCCCCTGTTCCAGGGCGCGCTCTGCTTCTTCCTGCTGGATGTGGGTCTGATCGCGGCCCGGCGGCTGATGGAAGGCGGGCGGCGGATGACCCTCGGCGTCGTCGCCTTCGCGCTTGCCTTCCCGCTGATCTCCGCTGCGGTCGCATTGCCGCTCGCCTATGTGGCGGGGCTTTCTTCCGGCGATGCGGCCCTGCTGGTCATCCTCGCGGCGTCCGCCTCCTACATCGCCGTGCCCGCCGCGATGCGACTTGCCGCCCCCGAGGCCGATGCCGGGGTCTTCGTCACCTCGTCCCTTGCGGTGACCTTTCCCTTCAATCTCGCCGTGGGGATCTCGCTCTACACGGCGGCCGTCGCCTGGTTCTGGCCCTGACACCCCACCCCCACACAGGAGTTACCCATGTCCTTGCTGCTCGCCCTTGCCTTCACGGCCCAGGTCACATCCGCCTGCCCGGCCACAACGCCCCGGGAGATCGAGGGGCAGTTCACGCGGTTTTCGGAGGCATGGGCGTCGAGCGATCCGGATCGTGTCGTCGCCCTGTTCAGCGATGAGCCGGTGCTTCTCGCCACGGTCTCAAATCGACCCCGGACGACGCCCGCCGATGTGCGCGATTATTTCGTGACCTTCCTCGCCAATCGGCCCGTAGCGGAGATCGTCACCGGCAAGGTGGACATCGATTGCCGCACCGCTTCGCGCGTCGGAACCTGGAACGTGACCTTGACCGATCCGAACACCGGCTCCACGCGGCAGGTGCAGGCGCGATATTCGTTCATCTACCGTCTTGAGGACGGCGAATGGAAAATCGCCCACCTGCACTCTTCCATGATGCCGGAAGGGGGATCGTCGCATTGATCTGCACCCGGCGTGACCTGCGCCTTCCACCCCTCGGCTGACCCGGGGCAGGCCCGCTCACACAGAACAAAAGAAAAGGCCCCGGTGTTTCCACCGGGGCCTTCTGCTTTTCAGACGTGACGCCGCGTCCTAGCGACGGCTGCGACCGCGGTCGCGATCACCGCCGCCTTCACGCTTCGGACGGCCGCCGGTGTCGTCGGACAGCGGGGGCTCGCCGCGTTCAGCGCGCTCGGCGTTGATCTTGTCGGTGATGTCCTCGCCGGTGGTCTGGTCGACGACCTTCATCGACAGCTTGGTCTTGCCGCGATCGTCCATGCCGAGGAACTTCACTTTGACTTCCTGGCCTTCGGTCAGGACGTCGGCCGGGTTGGCGACGCGTTCCAGGGAGATCTGGGACACGTGGACCAGGCCGTCCTTGGCGCCGAAGAAGTTCACGAAGGCGCCGAAGTCGACGACCTTGACGACCTTGCCCGTGTAGATCGTGCCGGGCTCGGGCTCGGACACGATCGACGAGATCCAGTTCTTGGCGGCGTCGATCTTTTCCTGGTCCGAGGCGGCGATCTTCACCGTGCCGTCGTCCTCGATGTTGATCTTGGCGCCGGTCTTTTCGACGATCTCGCGGATGATCTTGCCGCCGGTGCCGATGATGTCGCGGATCTTGTCGGTCGGAACCTTCATCGACTCGATCTTGGGCGCGTACTCGCCCAGTTCGCTGCGGGCGCCGTCGATGGCCTTGTCCATCTCGTCGAGGATGTGCATGCGGCCGGCCGAAGCCTGGGCGATCGCCTTGCGCATGATCTCTTCGGTGATGCCCGCGACCTTGATGTCCATCTGCAGCGAGGTGATGCCTTCACGCGTGCCGGCCACCTTGAAGTCCATGTCGCCGAGGTGATCTTCGTCACCCAGGATGTCGGACAGGATGGCGAACTCGCCCGAGGGCTCGAGGATCAGGCCCATGGCGATGCCCGAGACCGGACGAACCAGCGGCACGCCCGCATCCATCAGCGCCAGCGACGAACCACAGACCGTGGCCATCGAGGAGGAGCCGTTGGACTCGGTGATCTCCGACACCAGACGGATGGTGTAGGGGAAGTCTTCCGACGACGGCAGCATGGGACGGATCGCCCGCCAGGCCAGCTTGCCGTGACCGATTTCCCGACGGCCCGCGCCGCCCATACGTCCGGTCTCGCCGACCGAATAGGGAGGGAAGTTGTAGTGGAGAAGGAACTTCTCCTTGTAGGTCCCGCTCAGGGCGTCGACGTATTGCTCGTCCTCGCCGGTGCCGAGGGTGGCGACCACGATGGCCTGGGTCTCACCGCGGGTGAACAGGGCCGAGCCGTGGGTGCGCGGGAAGACGCCGACTTCCGAGACGATGTCGCGGACCTTGTCGAGGGCGCGGCCGTCGACGCGGTGGCCGTTGTCGATGATGTCGCGACGCAGGACGTGGGCTTCACATTCCTTGAAGGCCGCGCCGAACTTGGCGGAATCGACGCCGTCGGGGTTTTCGTCGGTCTTCACCAGCTTGGCGGCGGCGGCCTTCTTGGCCGTGTCGACGCCCGAGCGGCGCTCGTATTTGCCGGCGTGGGTGTAGGCGGCCTTGATGTCCTCGCCGACCAGCTTCTGGATGGCGGTGACGACGTCGGAGTGATCCTCGGCGGTGAAGTCGAAGGGCTCCTTGGCGGCGTGTTCGGCCATTTCGATGATGGCGTTGATCACCGGCTGCATACCGCGATGCGCGAACATCAGGGCGTTCAGCATGATCTCTTCCGACAGCTCCTTGGCTTCGGATTCGACCATCATCAGGGCGTCGAGCGTGCCGGCGACGACGAGGTCGAGCTGGCTGTCGGGCATCTGGTCGAGGGTCGGGTTCAGGACGAACTCACCGTCGATATAGCCGACGCGCGCGGCGCCGATCGGGCCCATGAAGGGCACGCCCGACAGGGTCAGGGCGGCGGAGGCGGCGACCAGGCCGACGATGTCCGGGTCGTTCTCCATGTCGTGCTGCAGCACGGTGACGACGACCTGGGTCTCGTTCTTGAAGCCCTTGACGAAGAGGGGGCGGATCGGGCGGTCGATCAGGCGGGAGACGAGCGTCTCCTTCTCGGTCGGACGGCCTTCACGCTTGAAATAGCCACCCGGGATCTTGCCGGCGGCGAAGGTCTTTTCCTGGTAGTTGACGGTCAGCGGGAAGAAATCCAGGCCCGGCTTGGGCGCGCGACCGTAGACGACGGTGGCGAGGACGACGGTCTCGCCGTAGGTGGCCAGAACGGCGCCGTCAGCCTGACGGGCGATGCGGCCCGTTTCGAGGGTCAGCGGGCGTCCGGCCCAGTCGATCGTCTTGCGTTTGATATCGAACATGTTCGTCTTTCATATCCCGCGGGCGGATTCCGCGCGGGGTCCCATCAGTGGGTGGAGCGTCGGGCGTTCAGTCCTTCGGTCCATGGGTTCCCGCGCCATCGCGGAAAACCCGGGAGAAGAGGACCGGTATGGCCCTCGCGTCAGCGCCGTACGTCCGGCGGCGCGCCGGTCTCTGGATGCGGAAAGAGGCGCGGACATGGCCCGCGCCCCAAATCTCATCCGCGTTCCGCGCCTAGCGGCGCAGGTTCAGCTTGCCGATCAGAGCGGTGTAGCGCTCGCGATCAACCTTGCTGAGGTGGTCAAGAAGGCGACGACGCTGCGAGACCATCTTGAGCAGGCCGCGGCGCGAGTGGTTGTCCTTCTTGTGGGTCTTGAAGTGATCGGTGAGGTTGGCGATGCGTTCCGAAAGGATCGCGACCTGGACCTCGGCCGAACCGGTGTCGCCGGCGGACCGGGCGTTCTCGGTGATGACTTCGTTCTTACGCTCGGGCGTAATCGACATCGGGTGTACTCCTAAAGGAGGTTAAAAACGCGGTCGGGTTCCAGCCGGCCGGCCCGCAACTGACCGAGAGCGACGAGGGTCTGACCCTGAAAGGCTGAAACGGTTCGGGAGCCGTCCCGAAGGCGGCTCTTGAGCGTTTCGACCTGTCTGGGGAGCAGAACGATCGGTCGTCCCTGACGAAGCGAGAAGGCGTCCTGATCCGTCACGGCCAGCTCCGGGATGTCGTCCAGGGCGGTCGCGACGGGAAGCAAGCCTTCCGAGGCGGCGTCCCTATGCACCAGATCGGTCAGGAAATCCAGCGATACGGCGTTTTCCGTCGAGAACGGTCCGACCCGCTCGCGCCGCAGGGCCGAAACATGCCCCTCGGCGCCCAGAACCGCGGCCAGATCGCGGGCCAGGGAGCGGACATAGACGCCCTTGCCGGTGCGGATGGTCAGCTCGACGTGGTCGGCGTCGGGCGCATCGCTGACGGCGGCCTCGTGGATCGTCACCCGGCGGCTGGCCAGTTCGAAATCGGCGCCCTCGCGGGCCAGGTCATAGGCGCGCTGGCCGTCGACCTTGATGGCGCTGAACTGCGGCGGGATCTGATCGATCTCGCCGACGAAGGCCGGAAGCGCCGCGCGCACGGCCTCGACATCGGGCCGGACGTCGGAGCGGCCGGTGATCTCGCCCTCGCGGTCGAGGCTGTCGGTCGAAATCCCCCAGTTGATGGTGAAGCGATAGACCTTCTGCGCCTCCATCATGAAGGGGACGGTCTTGGTCGCCTCGCCGAGCGCGATGGGCAGGATGCCGGAGGCCAGCGGATCGAGCGTCCCCGCGTGCCCGGCCTTCTGGGCGTCGAACAGGCGGCGGACCTTGGACACGGCCTCGGTCGAACCCATGCCGAACGGCTTGTCGAAACAGACCCAGCCGTTGACGATCTCACCCTTCTTGCGGCGGCCCACTAGGGGGTCCCGGCGCTGTCGTCCGTCTCGTCGTCCTCGAACGGCGAGACATAGACGTCGGCGCGGACGCGGGGGTCGTCGAGCAGGCGGTTGAGGCGTTCAGCGGCGGCGAAGCTCTCGTCGTGGCGGAAGCGCAGGTCGGGGGTGAAGCGCATGTCGATGTGCCGCCCCAGGGCGCCGCGCAGGAATTTGGCGTGGGCGTTCAGCGCCTTGACGATCTCGTCGATATGGCCCGCGACGGGCGCGGTCTCGACGCCGGCGCCGAGCGGTTCCACGAAACAGGTGGCGTGTTTCAGGTCGGGCGACAGCCGCACCTCGGTCACGGTGACGGAGACGCCGACGAGGGCCGGGTCGCGGATTTCGTTCTCGCGCATGACCTCGACGAGGGCGTGGCGGATCATTTCGGAGGCGCGCAGCTGGCGCTGGCTGACCGTGCCGGCCTTGGCGGCGGGCTTCCTGGGTTTGCGGTTGCTCATGGGGACTCCTGTCGCCCGCCGGGGATCGGACCCGGTCTGGTAAAAGCGACGCCGCGTCGGGTCGGAAAGGCATGACCTTTCGAGCGCGGCGAAATTGAAAGAGCGCGGGGTCTAGTCCCGTGGGGCGGCTGTGTCCAATTGCGCCCGTTCCACCGTGGCCATGACCTCGGACGAGGTGACAGACCTGAGCGGCCGGGCGGGCAGGCCGGCGGCGTTGAGCACGCCGGCGCTCCAGTGGTTGCAGAGGCGGCCGATCCAGAAATGCTCATGGCTGGCGAAGAAGCGGGCGTCGTCGCCGGCGCGGGCGGCGGCGATGCGGGCGTGGGGGCGACCGTGGTCGAGGTCGAGGTCCAGCGAGGCCTCGATATGGGCGGCCATCGCCTCGAAGCCGGCGGCGGAGAGGCGCAGGTCCCGGCGGCGGTCGGCGGCGACCAGATCGCGCGGATTTCGCTGCGTCGGGTCGAGCATGATCACCGAGGCGTTGCCGGGCCGGAAGAAGGCCCGCACGCCGTCGGGCAGGCGGTCGCCGATCGGGCTCTGGTCGACATAGAATCTGGCGTCGCCCCAGCCGATCAGGACCCAGTCGCCCGGCGGCAGGCCGCGCACCGCCTCGGCCAGCGGTCCGGTCCGGGCCTCGAGCGCCGCGCGCGGCACGGCCAGATCGGTGTGGAAGCCGTTGTCCAGCACCTGCACCTCGACCCCGGCGTCCGTCGCGGACGCGGGCCACAGGGCGGGATCACCGGGCGCGGTCCAGGTCCAGAAGGCGGCCGCGGCGCCGAGGAGCGCGATCACGATCAGCCGCCCGAGGCCGTAGGCCTTGAGCCGCCGCTTCATCGCGCCTTGAGCCGCCATGCGCCGCACAGGCCGGCGACCGGCGCGTCCGGTCCCAGCCGGGCCGGGGCGCGGAACAGCATCAGGTCGACGCGGTCCCGGCGATGCAGGAGGGCGATCAGGCCCGGCGTCTCGCCGCCGCACAGGGCCGAGGGCTTCACCGGCTCGCCGCGCGAGACGGGAATGATCCGGCGCAACTCGATCTGGGCGTCGGCGGGGGCCTCCAGCCGGTCGGCGAAGGTCTGGCCGAAGACGAAGAACTCGCGTCCCGCGGCGATCCGCAGCGGCGAGGTGCGGAGGCTGTCGCCGGTGTCGAACCGCACCAGGGCGCCGGCGAAGGTCGTTCCGCCCAGGGCCGCGCGCGCCGCTTCGTCAGCCGGGCCGTACTCGCCGGCCAGCACCGCATCGGTCGTAGCGGCGACCAGGGGGTTGCCGTCGTCGGCGAGGGCGGCCTTCAGGCCGGTCATGCCGTCGCCTTCGCCGGAGACAAGTCGTCCCGCCCAGTCCGCCACCCGTCCGGCGGCCGGAGCCGCGTCGTCGCGGATCGCGGCCCAGGCGGCAACGGCCTGCTTCTGCTCAATGGCCAGCAGGAACAGCACCAGGCACAGGAAGGCCAGGGCGCCGGCGAGGCTCCTGAGACCCGTCTGGCGCGGGGGGGTGCTGCGGATGTCGGCGACCGTCATGGCCGTGACCCTAGCGGGGGTCAGCGGCGGCGGGAATGACTATCGCGCCACAGGTGCCTCAGGGAGTGGGTGCGGCGCCGTCGTCGGAGCCGGTCGCGGGCGGCAGGGCCCACTCCCCGCGCCAATTGTAGGACAGCCGGACGCAGTGGCGGTAGCCGCCGTCCGGCCAGCGCCCCACCGCATGCACCGTCATCGGCCGCGCCAGCCGGACCCGGCCGATGACCATCCAGGCCTCTTCCGCGCCGGGGCACAGGGCGCGGCTCAGGCCGCGGCCGCCGCCTTCCGGCGTGATCGTATAGACCGAGGTCTCCCGCGAGCCGGCGGGCAGGGCGCGCCGCACGTCGTCAGGCCCGCCGCGGCGGATATCGGCCGAGCCGCGGTTGGAGGTGGAGATGATCCGCCGCACGCTGATCGCGCCGAACAGGCCGCGCTCGGCCTCCAGCGTAATGCCGCGCGTCATGGCCTGTGTGACCCGGTCCGAGGCGTCATAGGCCAGGTAGCGGGTCTCGGCGGCGGCCGGCCCGGCGATGGCTGAGAAGGCGAGGAGGGCGATCAGGAAAGGACGCATGGCGAACTCATCCACAACGGATGGGGCGGAAACACGGCAGGCAACCTGCCTCTCCCTCCCCCTCCATCAATCAGTCGAGGAGATTGTGGCCCGGGTG
>CAYNNT010000087.1:0-11931 GCA_964398675.1 uncultured Brevundimonas sp. | reverse complement strand
GGGCGGCGGCGATGGCGGGCATGGTGATGTCGAGGTTGCGGTTCGACAGATGGAGCAGCACCACGCCATTGGGCTTGAGCATCGTCAGATAGCCTTCGATGGCCTCGACCGTCAGCAGATGGGTCGGCACGGCGTCCGATGAGAAGGCGTCGATGATCAGCAGGTCGTAGGACCCCGGCGTCTCCTTCGCCAGGGTCAGCCGTGCATCGCCCAGCACGGTGTTGATCGGGCCGGATGCGCAGTTGGAGATGTAGCTGAACCACTGCGGATCGCGGGACAGACGATTCACCATCGGGTCGATCTCGAAGAAGGTCATCGTGTCTTCGGTGCGCTTGTAGGTCGCCATGGCGCCGGAGCCCTGGCCGACCACGCCGATCCGGGCGGGACCGCGCCGCTCGACCATGGTCGCCGCCTGACCGATCGGGGTGGCCGCCGCATAGTAGAGGGTCGGAACGCAATCGTAGCGGCCGTCCCGCGCCTGAGCCCCGTGCAGGGTCGTACCGTGCATCAGCACATGGACGTCGCCGCCCAGCCGCGGATCAGGGGCGTTGGCGACCCGCATCACGCCGAAGAAGCTGCGCTCCGAATAGCTCCAGTCATAGCCCCGCGCGATCCACTGGGCGGACAGGGTGATCATCAGCAGGATGGCGGTGAAGAGCAGCGCCCGGTCCCTGAGCAGGAAGGCGCAGATGGCCGCCGGCATCAGCATCACCATGGCCAGCTGGTCCATGCCCAACGGGAAGTTGGCGTAGAACCAGCTTCGCGCGTCGTCGTTGGCGTTGAGCCAGATCGACAGCAGCACGGGTGAGGCGGCGACCACGGCGGCGGCGACCAGGGTTCCAACATGGGTCCCGGTCATCCGCCCCTTGCCCCACGGTCGGGCCAGGCCGACGAGCACCAGCACCAGCGGATACTCCCACACCATGTTGAAGATCACCGGAGCCAGCAGGGCCGTGAAGGCGCCGCCGACGACGCCGCCCAGCGACATCAGCAGATAGAACTCCGTCAGCCGGTCCGGCGGCGGGCGCCGCGACGCCAGCAACTGGTGGCACATCAGGGCGGCGAAGAAGAAGGCGGTCAGGTGCAGGCCGAAGGCCAGCGCCCAGTTGGCCGAACGGAAGGCCACGATCAGGACCACGATGGCGCCGGTCGCGCCCTGGATGATCAGGGTGATGTTGAGCGGGATCCACGGCCGGTTCTGGAAGGCGATGACGAAGGTCAGCAGGTACAGGGCCAGCGGCAGCACCCACAGGAAGGGCGCCGAGGCGACATCCGTCGACAGATGGGAGGTCACGCCCAGCATCAGGCTGGACGGCGCCGCCGCCAGCAGGACGAGTATCCCCTTTTCACGCCATGAGATCGGTGCGCTGGCCTCGAGTTGCGCAGGCTCGGCGGTCTGGTCCAGACGCCGACGCCAGACGGTGAAGGCGAGGGCCACGATCATCAGCATGAAGACGACATAGCCCCCGCTCCAGCCCCACCGCTGACCCGACAGGGTGGCCAGCGGCTCGATCAGGATCGGATAGGACAGCAGGGCCAGGAAGCTGCCGAGGTTGGACGCGGCGTAGAGCACATAGGGGTTCTGACCGTCGGCATGGCCCGCGCGAACCCGCGCGTACCATGCCTGCAACAGGGGCGCGGTCGCCGACAGGATGGCGAAGGGCGCGCCGACCGACAGGGTCAGGGTGGCCAGCAGCCACATGATGGGCGCCGAGGGGTCGGGGTCGCCCAGCAGGCCATTGACCCTGAGCGGCAGCAACAGGGCGGCGACCAGCAGCAGCGCCAGATGGATCCCCACCTGCAGCTTGATCGATCCGACCCTCTGCAACAGGTGGGCGTAGCCGTAGCCGGCCAGAAGGGCGGTCTGGAAGAAGACCATGGCGGTGTTCCACACCGCAGGGGATCCGCCCAGCATCGGCAGGACCAGCTTGGTCACCATGGGCTGGACCACGAACACCAGCGCCGCCGAGGTGAAGATGGCGACCGCGAACAGGATCGGCGTGAGCCGGTCGGGCGCGCCCGTTTGAGTGATCGAGTCCCCGGTGGTGTCGCTCATGCCCGCCCCGTATGCTGGCGCCGTCCCCGGGCGCATGCCGCCACCCTGAACCGACTCGCCGCCCTTTCGGAAGGCCCAGAACGCATGTTCCCTGACGACATCCAGACCCTCGCCCGTCAGGTGATCGAAGCCGCCGCCGCGCGGGGGCTGATGATCGTCACGGCCGAGAGCTGCACGGGCGGTCTGGTCGCGGGCGCCCTCACCGCGATCGCGGGCTCCTCGGCCGTCGTCGAGCGCGGCTTCGTGACCTACAGCAACGCCGCCAAGACAGACCTTCTGGACGTGCCCGCTGCGCTGATCGAGGGCCACGGCGCCGTGTCGGAACCCGTCGCCCGCGCAATGGCCGAAGGCGCGCTGGCTCAGTCGCGGGCGCAGGTCTCTGTCTCGGTGACCGGCGTCGCCGGGCCCGGCGGCGGCACAGCGGACAAGCCGGTCGGCCTCGTCCATTTCGGCGCTGTCGGCCCGAAGGGCGCGATCCACGCCGGGCGCCGCTTCGGCGACATCGGTCGCGAAGACGTCCGGCTGGCCAGCGTCCGCGTGGCGCTGGGCCTGCTGCTGGAGCGGATCAGCGCATGATCATCGACGCCCGCGGCCACCGCTGCCCGACCCCGAGCCTGAAACTTCAGAAGGCGATCCGCGAGGCCGCGCCCGGCGCACATCTGACCCTGCTGGCCACCGATCCCATGGCGCGAATCGACGTGCCGCATCTGATGGCCGGACTGGGCGGAGAGACCGTCTCGATCGAAGAGACCGACGGCGTTCTGACTATCGTGGTCGCGACGCCCGCCGCGCCGACAGGTTGACCACGGAGTCCGGCAGGGGTTCATCGGGCTCGATCTCCGGCGCGCCCATCGAGCGGGCCGCGATCTCCATCTCGGTGGCGAAGGCGCCGCCGTAGAAGATGGCGTTGACGTTCCACGACAGCCAGATCAGCAGAACCACCACCGCGCCGACCGAGCCATAGGTCGCCCCCAGTGGCGCGATCTGTTCGACATAGATGGCGCAGAGCCAGGACGAGACGGTCGACATCACCGTGGCGACCACACCGCCCGCGATGGACGGCGCCCAGGCCACCGGCGTGCGGTGGGACATGGCGTAGCGGTAGAGCATGGTCAGGCCGATCGCGAGCCCGAGCGCGGGCCAGAGGCCGTCGATCGGCAGCCCGCCACTGGCTGTCGTCGCCCCCTCCGGGCCGGCGTGCTCCAGAAGGCGGGACGTCACCACCGCACCCGAGACAACCGTGAACAGCAGGAAGGCGGCGAGGGCGACGAAGAAGGCCAGCAGATTGAACTTGAAGAAGCCGTGCGGCTCCTTCTCGTCGTGGATCAGGTTGAGCCCGGCCAGCAGGGCCTTGAAGCCCCGGTGCGCGGCGTAGCCGCCGATGACCACAGCGAAGAAGCTCTGGGCCGAAACAGTGCGCGCCGAGGCGTTGGCCAGCCGCTCGATCTCCAGCCGGAAGATGGCGCGCGCCGCCGTCGGCATGACATCCGCGAGGGCCGCGGCCTGCTCGCTGACCTGGGTGATCGACAGCACCGCCTTGTAGAAGCCGATCAGGATGGCGATGGCCGGAAACACCGCCAGCAGGGCGAAGAAGGAAACCCCGCCGGTGTAGAGCATCACGTCGCGGCCCCAGCTGCGCGTGAACGCCTTGACCGACAGGCGCCCCCACAGCATGGGCGTGGCCCAGCGGGCCGCCGCTTCGATGTCTGATTTCGCCTGCAATCCGGACCCCAAGCCTTGCAAGCTCGCACTAGTACCGCAATTCGGCGCAGGAGAAACCCGCCGTGGGTTGCGACAGCCAACCGTTGCCTGTAGCCGCCTGCGCTCGCTATGGTCCGCCACCATGAGACCGCGCCCGGGCCGGGGGCGGCTGGAGATTTCGCCCTTGGGTTCCGATCCGCGCATACTGGTCGTCGCCCCCGACGACGGCCTGATCGGTCCGTTGTGTCAGGGCCTGGACGCCCTCGGCTGGCGGACCGTGACCGCCCGCTCGCTGGCCGGCGCGATCCAGGTGCTGATCGACTGGCCGCTGGAGACTGTGATTCTCGACGCCAGCCTTCCCGACGCCGTCGAAGGCATCAGCGCCCTGCGGCAGACCGTCAGCCCGCGCCGCCTGCCGATTCTCGCGATCGGCGCGCAGGCGGCGTCATGGGAGCCCGGCCTCGCCGATATCGTCATGTCCAGTCCGCCGCATGCCGCCCAGGCGGCGCTGCGGCTGGAAAGCCTGGTCCGCTCCGCCATCGCCGAGGAAGAAGTGTCCCTGCGTGAGGCGACCTTCGCCGCCCGGGGCCAGCCGCTCCCGATC
This sequence comes from uncultured Brevundimonas sp., assembly GCA_964398675.1. GTDB lineage: Bacteria > Pseudomonadota > Alphaproteobacteria > Caulobacterales > Caulobacteraceae > Brevundimonas. The sequence continues at coordinate 7,570 of CAYNNT010000087.1, read as the reverse complement.
GCCGACATCGACGCCACGCCCTTGCGCGTTCTCGCCGCCGGCAAGCCGGACCGTCATTTCCTCGCCCTGTCCAACGCCCTGACCGCCCGCGGCTGCGAGGTCGTGGCCGCGCCGACGCCCTATACGGCCTTCGACTATCTGCATGAGCGGCCGTTCGACGCCGCCGTCCTCTGGGGCGCCGAGGATCACACCCCTGCCCTGTCCATCGCCTCAGGCATGAAGCGGAACACCCGGCTCTATCATATCCCCGCGGTGCTCTATCTGCGCGGCGCCGGCGAGATCAATCTGTCCGAGCTCTACAACCGCGGCTTCGCCGACGTCGCCGCCGCCGATACGCCCGAGGATGAGACCGCCGAACGGATCACCGCCCTGGCGCGCGCGCATCGCCGCCACGTCGCCATTCGCAAGGCGCTGGAGAGCGCCCGGGGATCGGGCCTGACCGATCCCACGACCGGCCTGTTCACCCCCGAACTCTTCGCCAGCCATCTCGCGCGCGTGGCCGAGGGCGCCCGGCTTCGTCGTCGGCCGCTCTCGGTCGCCGTCCTCCGGGTCTCCGAAACCGAGTCCGTGGCCGAGGCGCGCAAGGGCGGCTGGCTGGACCGCGCCCTGCCCCAGATCGGCGCCATGGTCTCGCGCCTGATCCGCACGGAAGACACCGCCGCCCGCCTGTCGCCCGACGTCTTCGCCCTCGCCCTGCCGGCGACCCAGGGTCCCGCCGGACGGATCGCCGCCGATCGGATCGCCGCCGTGATCGGCTGCACGGCCTTCGACGCCGGCCCCGATCGCTCGCCCTTCGTGGTCGAGTTCGAGGTCGGGGTGGCCGAGGTGGGCCCGGGAGAATCGCCGGCGGCCGTGCTGGAACGGGCCTCGAGGGATGTCCGCGTCTCCGCCTGACGATCATTTGACAAACTATTTTGTCTAATGCAGGTTGAGGCCATGACGGCCCGACCCTCCGCCCTGCTCGACGACCTGGACACCGCCCTGCTGGCGCTGGCCCCCGTTCGCCGCCGCATCCTGACGGCCCTGACCGAGCCGGCCTCGGCCGCGATGCTGGCGGAGCAGCTGGGCCTGCCGCGTCAGAACATCGGCTATCACCTCAATGCGCTGGAGGCCGCCGGTCTGGTCCAGCTGGCCGGGGAACGCCGCAAGCGCGGCTTCACCGAGCGCCTGTTCGTGGCGGCGCGGAACCACGTCTTCGACCCCGGCATGATGCAGGCCCCGCCCGACCCCGACGCGGTCGAGGCCCAGGACCGTCACGCCGCCGATCACCTGATCTCCACCGCCTCGACCATGGTTCGCGATGTCGCCCGCATGCGGCAGGATGCGGCCGCCGAGGGCTCGCGCCTGCTGACCCTGACGGTCGAGGCCGACGTGACCTTCGCCGCCCCCGCCGATTTCGACGCCTTCACCGAGGAGGTCAGCGCCGCCGTGGCCGCCCTCGCCCGCAAATACGCCGCGCCGTCCGGGCGGCGCTACCGGCTCACCGCCGCCGCCCATCCCGCCGTCGCCAAATCCGCTCCAGCCAGGAACTGACCGCCATGACCGAAGCCGCCCAGTCCATGGAGGACCATGTCCTCGTCGAGGTCACCGTCCCCGCCCCCGCCGACGCGGTCTGGGCCGCGCTGCGCGACCCGCAGAAGATCCACCAGTGGTTCGGCTGGGAAACCGACGGCCTCAAGGACGAGATCGACTACATCTTCATCACCCACGCCAGCGCCGACGACGTAAAGCGGGTGGTCACCTTCGTGGGTGTCAACGACCGCTACGAGGTCGAGGCCCGGGGCGACGCCAGCATCGTCCGCGTCGTGCGCTCTGCGCCCGCGGGGGACTGGTCCGACGTCTTCGACGGCATGATCGAGGGCTGGATTTCCTTCACCTGGCAGCTGGCCTTCGCCTTCGCCCGCCACCCGGGTCAGACGCGCCGGACGCTGTTCTTCTCCGGCCCGCCCCGCGAGGACCGGCTGGCGCGGTCGCTGCTGGGCCTCGACGCCGCCCCTGCGCCGGGTGAGCGCTGGTCCATGCCGCTGGGGCCGGACGCCGACGCATCGGGCGAGGTCTGGTTCCTGGCCCGCCACCAGACCGGCGTCACCGTCGACGCCTGGGGCGACGGCCTGCTGGTGGTCGTCGACCAGCCGCCGACCGAAAAGCACCCGCGCGGCACGACCATGATGACCCTGACCACCTACGGCCTCAGCGAAACGGCCCTCGCAGACCTGCAGACCCGCTGGCAGGGCTGGTGGGACGCGCGGTTCGAGACCGTGGCGCCGGGCTGCGACTGACCGGAGCCGTCCGCCCATGTGCAACACCTACCGGTTCAAGCCCTTCGCCGATCAGCCGTTCGAGGAACTGCGCGAGATCGGCATCCCGCTCGAATTTCCCGACGGCAGGCCGAACATCGAGCCGCGTGACGACATCCGGATCGGCGATACGGCGCCGGTCGCCGTCCGCACGGACAATGGCGTGGCCGTGCGGATGACGAAATGGGCCTGGACCTCGCCCCAGGGGCGGCCGGTGTTCAACTTCCGCTCGGACGACCGGTCATTCGCCAACAGCCTGAGATGCGTCATTCCGGCGGACGGATTCTACGAGTTCACCGACGCCCTGCCCGGCCAGAAGCGCAAGACCAAATGGCTCTTCACCCTGGTCGATGCGCCGGCGTTCTGGATCGCCGGCGTGATCCGCGACGGCGCCTTCGCCATGCTGACGACGACGCCCGGGCCGGACATTGCGCCCTTCCATGACCGGCAGATCGTGCTGCTGGAGCCCGGCCGGGCCATGGACTGGCTGGACCTGACGACGCCCGGGACGGACCTGCTCCGCCCCCTGCCCGCCGGCCGTCTGGCGGTTGAACGGGTGTTTCCGCCGCTTGAGACCGGTCAGCTTTTCAGCTGAGGGGGCTCACTCCCACTCGATTACTTGACGCCACATAACTTGCTGTTCTTCCTTATATTTTTGGCAAACAACCGACAATCGTGCCGACCAAAAGACCTCACAAATCTAACCATCTTGAAATCACACAAGTTTTGGCCAGTATAAATTCTGCGTGATGTCGGTATCTTTTTGTACCTATTCAGACATCAGACATCGATAATCGATGCGTAACGGGGAAAACGCGACTCAAATGATGTTCTAACGTCTTTTCGTGAAAGCATCTAACTTCAGCGTATCCACGTATCATTGGCGTGCGCCATTGACGTCTCGCGCATGGCTCCGGCATCGGCAGGTACACAGTTCCTCTGAGGGCCTCCAGACCGCCGCCGGTTTGCGATGACTTCACAAAACGGCCGCCCGATCGACAGCCTCTCGGTCGAGACCATGGTTTTGCGCCACGAGGCCGACGGATGGCGGATCACGCACATCCGTTGGTCTTCACACGCGGCGCGCTGATTTCGCGATCAGGCGGCGGGAGCCGCCGACGCTCCCTTCCGGGCGAGCCAGGCGTCGATCAGGGTGATTTCGCGCTCCTGCGCCGTGATCACCTCCTGGGCCAGGTTCCGCGCTTCGGCGTCCTTGCCTTGCGCGAGTTCTACACGCGCCATCGAGACGGCGGCGACGTGGTGACCCCGCATCTGCTTCATGAAGTCGATATCCGCGTCTCCGGTGAAAGCCGGCATCGCCTCCATCATGGTGTTCATCGAGGCCTTGTAGCCTTGGGTGGCGACGGAGTCGCCGGGCGCAGCCGCAGCCATGCCGCTCTCCATCGCGCCGTGGGCGTCCGCCGTTGCAGCGGTCTCCGGCGCCGCCACGGCGGGCTCGTCGGTTTGCGGGGAACAGGCCACGGACAGGGCGCAGGCGGCGAGGACGAGGCTGATGCGTTTCATGACGGCTCCTTGAGATCCCGACGTTAGCGACCAGGCGGCCTCGTTCGTTCCGTCGACTCTACCGTCCGGCCCGCGCCAGGAGTTCGATCAGTTCGCTGGCCTTGGCCTTGCGATCCTCGGGATCGTCACCGGTCATGGCCCCCATGACGCAGTGGTCGAGGTGATCCCGCAGCACTTCGGTCTCCACGCGATGGAGCGCGGCCCGGACCGCCTGCAACTGGGTCAGCAGGTCAACGCAATATCGGTCGTCTTCGACCATGCGGGCGATTCCCCGCACCTGGCCTTCTATCCGGCTCAGCCTGTTCAGGACCTTGGGTTTCGTATCGGTTTGCATATGGCCTCGCCTTCCAGGACCCACATATACCCCATAAGGGTATCTTGCGATATACCCCCCACGGGTATATGTGAGCCCTTCGGTCAACCGGAGACAGCGACATGTCCACGCATCCTCACAATCATGCCGCAGGTCACGCCTGCTGCGCGGCGAAGGCTCCGGACGGCGCGGCTGTGGTCAAAGATCCGGTCTGCGGCATGTCAGTCGATCCGACGACCACCGCTCACCGCGCCAGCCATGACGGTCAGGACTATTTCTTCTGCTCGGCTGGATGCCGGACCAAGTTCGTCGGCGATCCGGCGCGTTATCTGAATCCTCGCGTGGAGGCCGAGCCGGCCATTCCCGGCGCCATCTACACCTGCCCTATGCACCCCGAGATCCGGCAGGAGGGCCCAGGCTCCTGCCCGATCTGCGGCATGGCCCTCGAACCGGAAACGGTCACGGCGGAAGCGCCGCCGAACAACGAACTGATCGACTTCACCCGCCGCTTCTGGGTCGGCCTGGTCCTGACCCTGCCGGTTTTCGCCCTGGAGATGGGCGGGCACCTGACCAATCTTCACATGTTCATCCCGGGCCAGATGTCGAACTGGATCCAGTTCGCGCTGGCGACCCCCGTCGTTCTCTGGTGCGGCTGGCCCTTCTTCGAGCGCGGCTGGACATCGCTGCGCACCCGCCGGCTGAATATGTTCACCCTGATCGCGATGGGGGTCGGCGTGGCGTGGCTCTACAGCGTCGTGGCCGTCGTCGCGCCAACCTTGTTTCCGCCCGCCTTCCTCAAGGCCGACGGAAGCGCGCCGGTCTATTTCGAGGCGGCGGCGGTCATCACCGTGCTGGTCCTCGTCGGCCAGATTCTGGAACTGCGCGCCCGCGAACAGACCTCGGGCGCGATCCGCGCCCTGCTGGACCTCACGCCCAAGACCGCACGCCGGATCCGCGCGGATGGTGTCGATGAAGATGTCTCGCTTGACCAGATCGCCGTCGGCGACCGCCTGCGGGTCCGGCCCGGAGAGAAGATCCCGGTCGATGGCGAACTTCTGGATGGCCGGGTCGCTGTCGATGAATCCATGGTGACCGGCGAGTCCATGCCAGTGACCAAGGAGGTCGGCGACCGGGTCGTGGCCGGCGCGCTCAACAAGACCGGCTCCTTTATCATGCGCGCCGACAAGGTCGGCGCCGACACCCTGCTGGCGCAGATCGTCCAGATGGTGGCCCAGGCCCAGCGCAGTCGCGCCCCGATCCAGCGGCTGGCCGATACAGTCTCGGGCTGGTTCGTCCCCACGGTGATCGCGATCGCCCTGCTCGCCGCTGTCGTCTGGGGCCTGGTCGGTCCCGAACCCCGTCTGTCCTACGCCCTGGTCGCCGCCGTTTCGGTGCTCATCATCGCCTGTCCCTGTGCGTTGGGCCTGGCCACGCCGATCTCGATCATGGTCGGGGTGGGACGTGGTGCGCACGCCGGCGTCCTGATCAAGAACGCCGAGGCGCTCGAGCGTTTCGAGAAGGTCGACACCCTCGTTCTGGACAAGACCGGCACCCTGACAGAAGGACGTCCGTCGGTGACGGCGATCCTTCCTGACGAGGGCTTCGCCGAAGTGGACATCTTGCGTCTCTCGGCCAGCCTCGAGCGCGGCAGCGAACATCCTTTGGCCGACGCGATCGTCCGGGCCGCCAGGGACCGGGACATCCCCCTTTCCGAGGCCGTGGACTTCGACAGCCCGGTCGGTCGCGGCGTTCGCGGGACGATTGACGGACGCCAGGTCGCCCTGGGCAACACCCGTTATCTCGCCGAGCTTTCGATCGACGTCTCCGCGCTGGAGCCGAAGGCGGAGGCGCTCCGCCACGACGGCGCCACCGCGATCTTCGTGGCGATCGATGGAATGGCGGCCGGGGTCATCGGCATCGCCGATCCCATAAAGGCCACCACGCCGGCGGCGATCCTCGCCCTGAAGGCGGCCGGTCTGCGACTGGTGATGATGACCGGGGACAACCGGACGACGGCCGAAGCCGTCGCGCGTCGCCTCGGCATCGACGAAGTCCAGGCGGAAGTCCTGCCGCAGGACAAGGCGTCGGTGGTTCAACAGCTTCGTTCGCAGGGTCGGATCGTCGCCATGGCGGGGGATGGCGTCAATGACGCCCCTGCCCTCGCCGCCGCCGATGTCGGCGTCGCCATGGGGGCGGGTTCGGACGTCGCCATCGAGAGCGCCGGCGTCACCCTGCTGGGTGGCGATCTGCAAGGGATTGTGCGCGCACGGCGACTGTCCCGCGCGGTGATGGGCAATATCCGCCAGAACCTCGTCTTCGCCTTCGGCTACAACGCCCTCGGCATCCCCGTGGCGGCTGGTCTGCTCTATCCCGTGTTCGGCTGGCTTCTCTCGCCGGCCCTGGCGGCGCTCGCGATGGCGCTCTCCTCGGTCAGCGTCATAGGCAATGCGCTGAGACTGCGCGCGGTGAAGCTCTAGCCAAGACGGTCTGAGCCGCAATCCCCCCCACCGACGCAAGAGAGGAACCGGCGGCGACGGGCCGGATTGAACCGGACGTCCGCCGCCGCTCCGGGCATTCGCAGCCCACAGCGATGGCAAGCTGACATTTCTGAAGAGGAAACGGACGATGTCTCATCAACAGATGGATCACGGCGGCCCAGGCAGCGCTCGTGGACTGGGCCCTTACCCGAGCCTGTACCTGGAGTTGGCGATCGATTTCGTCGTCATGTACCTGGTCATGTACACGATGATCGCCACGCTCGGTCACTTCTACCTCAACCTGAACAACGTCTACATGACCCTGATGATGGTCGCGCCGATGGCGGTCCTCATGCTCGTCTTCATGCGGTCCATGTATCCTTCGCGCAAAACAAACCTGGTCATTGGAGCGGTCGCGGCCGTTATCTTCGTCGGCAGCTTCATCGGCATGCGAACCCAGGCCTTCGTTGGCGACGACGAATTCCTGCGGTCGATGATCCCGCACCATTCCGGGGCCGTGCTGATGTGCGAGCAAGCGTCCCTGACCGATCCGGAGATCATCGCCCTGTGCGACGGCATCGTGCGTGGTCAACAGGAGGAGATCGCCCAGATGCAGGCGCTCCTCGAGAAGCGTCGCCGCTGACCACCGAGTGCCCGGGGAAATGCGTCACCCGCGGGGCGTTCCCCCTCCGTGAGGGGAGCGCCCGTGCAGCGCGTAGAGTTGTAGAAGGCCGGGATCGGCCGAACGTCTGGAGACTGAGTATGCGTAGTTTCAATCCCGCGCCCTTCATCGCCGTGGCGGCGGCTGTGGCTTTTGTCGCCGGGCCGGCTGCGGCCCACGCTCGGCTCGTCGGCGCCACGCCGGCGCCCGACTCGACCGTGGCCGCGACCCGATCGATCAGCTTGACCTTCAGCGAACGCAGCGTTCCCGCCTTTTCCGGCTTCGACGTCGTCAATGC
>CAYNNT010000086.1:0-12033 GCA_964398675.1 uncultured Brevundimonas sp. | reverse complement strand
CCGCGACTGTGGCGCCGGCGCCAGCCTCGTTCCCGGCCTCAGGCGTAGCTGTAGGGCCCGCCCCGCTCCAGCGCCCGCTGATAGGCCGGCCGCGCATGGATCTTTTGCAGGAAGGCCTTCAGCTTCGGCTTTTCCGGGCCGTAGGGGACGCGGCTGCCCGCCGCCTCGACCGGGAAGCTCATCATGATGTCAGCGGCCGAGAAGGCGTCGCCGGCGAACCATTCCGACTGGCCCAGTTCGGCCTCCCAATAGCCGGTATGCGCCTTGACCTGAGGGTCGATCATATTGGCGTTCATGGCCTTGCTGATGCCGTTGGCCACGCCGCGCGCGAGGAAGGGAACCCGCTTGGGCAGGACGGTGAAGATCAGTTTCAGCAGCAGGGGCGTCATCGCCGAGCCCTCGGCATAGTGCAGCCAGTAGGTGAAGCGACGCGCTTCAGGCGTGCGCGGGGCGGGCCTCAGACCGGCCGAGGGGTAGGTCTCGAGCAGATATTCGATGATGGCGCCGGTCTCGGCGATCCGCGCGTCGCCGTCATCGAGCACCGGCGACTTGCCCAGCGGATGGATGGCCTTCAGCGCCGGCGGAGCCAGGTTGGTCTTCGCGTCGCGCTGGTACCGCTTCACCTCATAGGGCAGGCCCATTTCCTCCAGCAGCCAGAGGACCCGCTGCGAGCGGGAATCGTTGAGGTGGTGGACGGTGATCATGGTGCGGCTCCGCTTGACCCGCGCAGTTAGCGCGGTTGACGCGGCGTCGGTCCAGCGTTTTCCGACCGACTACTCCGGCGCCGGCATCGGGGCCGGGGGGTGATCCCGCCATTGTCGGGCAAGCGCGGGGACGACTGCGTCCATCATCCGACGCCGGTCGTCCGGACCGTACACCACACCCCGGGCGATGACCGTATTGACCGTACGGATGTTGGCGATGTCGGCGAAGGGGTTGGCGTCGAGCAGGATCAGATCAGCGGCCTTGCCCACCGTGATGGAACCGAAGCGGTCCTGCTGATCGAACAGGGCCGCGGCGTCCCAGGTGGCCGCCGAGACAGCTTCCGCCGGGGTGAGACCGCCCAGGGCGACCATCAGCTCCAGTTCCTGATACAGCGCCGTCGCCGGATCAACGAAGGGCGCGCCCAGGTCAGTGCCGGCGACGACGCCGATCCCGGCCTGGTGCATCTCCGCGAAGTCGCGCCCAGCCTGCTGGACGGCGCGGATCCAGCCCGGAGACCCGCGCGGCGCCTTTTCAAAACCCTCCATCCCCTCGACCCAGTTGCCATACAGGCGGGGCGAAATGAAGCGCGCGGGCGCCGTGTTGGCGTCGAGCGCCCGGAACTCCGCGGCGACATCGGCTGGCGGCAGCATGGAGTGGGCCCAGGCGACAAAGCTGGGCGTCAGTCGAACACCGCTGGTCCGGAAGGCGGCGATGATTTCTGCGCGACGCTCGTCAGCCAAACTGCCGAAAGGATAGGGATAGAAGGCGTGTTCGAATGTCTGCTGGCCCACCCGGGCGACTTCGACGGAGTCAAGCGCGAAGGGCGGATGACCGACGAGGGGAAGTCGGGCGGCGTGGGCGGCCTCTCCCATGGCGACGTAGGTCTCCATGTCCCTGACGGTGCGCATTTTGATGCAGTCGACACCGGCGGCCGCCAGCTCGCCGACGATCCGCCACGCCTCGGCCGGGCCATCGACCGCGACATGGTTCGGGTGACCGACCGCGACGTCGCCGGGCGCTTCGAGCATCCAGCCGCAGAATTTGATCCGGGGGCCGACGCGGGCGCCTTGTTCGATCTCATCTCGCCAGCCCGCCGTTTCCACAGGATCGCCGCCCATGTCGCGCACGCTGGTCACGCCCAGGGCGATCAGCAGGGGAAAGGCGTCCGGCGTCAGATCGACCATGTGTGCATGGGCGTCGTTGAGGCCGGGCAGCAGGTAGCGGCCGCGTCCGTCGATGTCGTCGGACGTAGCGGGGACCTCGGCCGCCGGGTCGACGCGCGTGATGCGGTCGCCGCGCACGACCACGGTCATATGCGGCCTTTCGACCCCGGTCGCCGGGTCGAGGACCGTGACGTCGCGGATAACGACATCGGGCGCGGCAAGAGCGACGCCAGGGGCGGCGAACAGCAGGCAAGCGAACAGAACCCATGCGCGCATGGTCAAACTCCCGTTTCGATATTGGGTTGAGGCTTGAGGCCTAGCGGCCCAGTTGCCGCAAGGTCTGGGCGGCTTCTTTGCTGACGTTGATGTCCGGGTCGTCCAGCAATCGCTCGACCTCGGTCCGCGCCCGGGCGTCGCCGATCCGCCCGAGGGCGTCGACGGCGGCGAGACGTACGTGAGGCTGCGCGTCGGTCAGGCCCGCCAGCAGCACGGGCTGGGCCTGAATGTCGCCGAAGCGGCCCAGGGCCTCTATCGCCGCGACACGCACATGTTTGTTGTCTTCGGCGGCGGCCCTGAGCAAGGCCGGTTGGGCGCGAATGTCGCCGACCCGGCCGAGCGCGTACGCCGCCCCCTGACGAACGACGCCGTCGGAATCCCGCAAGGCCTCGATCAATCCGGCGATGACCGCGTCGTCGCCGCGAACGCCCAGCTCCTGTTCCTTGAACGCCCAGGCAGCGGCAGATCTGACCTGGTCGTGTGGGTCGGATCTCAGGGCGGTCAGCAAGGTCTGAACGACCTGCCCGTCACCCACAGCCGCCAACGACCGGATCGCCGTCTCCCGGACGCGGGAGTCCGGGTCGTCGAGCGCGGTCCGGAGCGCGGAGGCCGATTCAGGTGTCGGGAATGACGCGAGAGCGCCCGCCGCAGCGAGCCGCTTGCGGCAGGCGGGGCTGCGTGCCGCACCAAGCAGAGGTTGGAGCGCCCGACGGTCCCCCAGGCGGGAAAGGCTGCGCGCGGAGGCCGTAGAGACCCGGCAGGACGGATCGTCCAGACCCGCAGCGATCGCTTCATAGTCGCCGTCATCCGCCCATTTGGCGAGAACGGACTGGGCCGCGGCGCGCACACGCGAGTCCTGATCCCGCAACGCCGGTAGAACGAAGCTCTCCACACCGGCGCGCGGCCAATCGCCAAGGGCAAGGATGGCCGACGCGCGTTCAGCCGGCGAGCCGGTGCGGACCAAGGCTTCCAATTGGGCGCGTTCGTTCAGCTGCGCCATGGTAAGCCGGGGCAGGTCCGCATTCTCGAGGACAGGCGGAGCATCCGTGCAGCCACAGTCATCCGTCGACGTCATGGCGGCAGGACGATCTCCGATCAGTGGCGGTGGTCCAGCGTCTTGTGCGGCCACCAAATTGACGGAGGCGAGCAACGCGAGCGCGCTTGCTGACGCGCCGTAAGCGATACCCCGTGTCCCCCGGCCGATGCGCGGAGCGCAGCGGCCCTCGCGCATCAGGTGCTGCAGGCGTGCATGAATGTCCCGCCCGTGCATGGACACCGCCGCCTGTGTCGCTCCGTTATCGCGAACGACTGTTGACGCCGCATCGATCAGGGCTTGAGCGTAGTCGGACAGAGGTATGCGCGCCTCCAACACCGCGCTGTCGCAAACGGTCTCGATGATTTCGCGGTGACGACGGTCGAGCGCCCAGACCAGGGGGTTAAACCAATGCAGGGCGCAGGTCAGTCGAGCAACGGCAAGCCAGCATGGATCGCCGGCGCGAATGTGGGCCAGTTCGTGCGCCGCCATGGCGTCGATAACCGCGTCTGATGCTCCCGCAAGGCGTGTGGGCATGAGTATTCTGGGGCGAAACAGGCCAAACGTGCACGGCGAGGCGACGGCGTCGGTGATGCGAATCTCGACACGCCCCCGGACGCCCATGCGTCTGGCAAGACCGCCGACTCGGGCGTCGATCGCCGGTGCAGAGGCCCCCAGACGAAACGCCCGATCAAGCAAACCACGGGACCGCAGGAACGACAGGATGACGAGCGAAGCGCCCATGGCCCAAAGCGCGAGGAGAACCAGCCAGAACTGCAATTTCGGTTTCGCGGCGACCTCAGGCGTAGAGGGTTTCTGGGTAGGCTCGAGGACGATCGTAGCGTCTGCGACCGGCTCCAGACGGACGAGGGCCATTTGGGTCAGTTCCATCATGTCGGGCGGTCGGGCGGAAATCGGAACCGCTACTGCGCGGGTTGATGGAGCCAGCAGGGCAAGGGGCGCGACGAGGCCGATCACGAAGGCGCATCGTACAGCCAGTGCGCCCAGCTTCGCATGCGGCATCAGGGTGACGGTCCAATAAGCGGCAGCCAGAACCCCACAGACCTTGGCCAGCCAGTCAATAAGCTCAGTCGCGAGGGCGTAGGTCATTCCGACCTCTCCGTACCGGCTCCGGCGCGCGCGCGGATTTCCTCGAGCAACGCGTCCAGCTTTTCGCGATCCCTTCCAATGTCGGAGACACTGATCAGAGCCGCTGCCGCTTGCTCATAGGATCCTCCGAAGAAGGTCTGGACGAGATTCTGAAGCGCGGATTTTGCGGCGACCTTACGTTCTTGCAGCGGAAAAAAGATGTGTCGGATGCCTTCGGTTCGCCGGGAGGCATGGCCTTTTCGCTCCAGGATCCGAAGGAGGTTGCGGACGGAATCGTAGCCGGCCGGATCCGCAAGGCGGCCCCGCACGTCCTCAACACTGGCCCCGCCCAACTGGTAGAGGACATCCATGATTTCGCGTTCGCGGCGACTCAATCCAGCGGGCTTGGCGGCGATCATCCAGATTCCTCCGGCAAAAATTTGCCATCTGGCAAATCTTTGCCATTACGTCGCCGGACGGTCAAGTCGGTACGGTTGAGTTCCGCGGCGGTTTGGTCCTAAGCCAGACCATGACCACGCCCGAACCCCGCCTGACCTCGCTCGCCCACGGCGGCGGCTGCGGCTGCAAACTGGCTCCGGCGGTGCTGCGGGACATCCTCAAGGGGATGCCGCTGGCGGGGCCGTTCGCCGATCTGATGGTGGGGACCGAGACCAGCGACGACGCGGCCGTCTGGCGGCTGAACGACACCCAGGCGCTCGTGGCGACGACGGATTTCTTCATGCCCGTGGTCGACGATCCGTTCGACTTCGGCCGCATCGCCGCGACCAACGCCCTGTCGGATGTCTACGCCATGGGCGCGACGCCGATCTTCGCCCTGGCGCTGGTCGGCATGCCGGTCAGCGTGCTGTCGACCGACACCATCGGCCGCATCCTGCAGGGCGGCGCCTCGGTCTGCGCGGCGGCGGGCGTCCCGGTCGCGGGCGGTCATTCCATCGACAGCGTCGAGCCGATCTACGGGCTGGTGGCGCTCGGCCTGGTCCATCCGGATCAGGTGCTGACCAATCGCGGCGCACAGGTCGGCGACGTGCTGATCCTGACCAAGGCGCTCGGCGTCGGCGTGCTGAGCGCGGCGTTCAAACAGGAGCGGCTGGATGCGGCGGGGTATGCCGCCCTGATCGCCTCGACCACCAGGCTGAACACGGTCGGGGCGAAGCTGGCGGGCAGGACGGGCGTCCATGCGGTCACGGATGTCACCGGCTTCGGCCTGCTGGGCCATGCGCTGGAGATGGCGCGGGGCGCGGGGCTGACGGTCGAGCTGACCGGCCAGCCGCCGCTGCTGGACGGGGTCGAGGCCCTGGCCCTGGGCGGCGTGCGCACCGGGGCCTCGGGCCGCAACTGGGCCAGCTATGGCGAAGGCGTCGACCTGCCGGCGGGACTGGAGGACTGGCGGCGCGATCTGCTGACCGATCCCCAGACCTCGGGCGGGCTGCTGATCGCCGTGGCGGCGGAGCAGGCGGAGGCGATTGTGGCGCTGGCGCAGGGTGAGGGCTTCTCCCGCAGCGCGGTGGTCGGACGCGTCGTTGAGGGCCCGCCGCGGGTGCGCGTGGTCGGGTGATCCGTCGCACGGCCGATCTGTCGCCCGCCGCCCGCGACGGCTTCGACGCGATCATCGACGTGCGCAGTCCGGCCGAGTTCGCCCTCGACCACATCCCCGGCGCCATCAACCTGCCGGTGCTGGACGACGGCCAGCGCGCGTCGGTCGGGACGGAGTATGTGCAGGGCTCCAAATTCCTCGCCCGCCGCACCGGCGCGGCCATGGTGGCGCGCAATATCGCGGCGCATCTGGAGGGCGCGCTGGCCGACCGCGACGGGAGCTTCAGGCCGCTGGTCTATTGCTGGCGCGGCGGCCAGCGGTCGGGCGCCATGGTCACGGTGATGGACCAGATCGGCTGGCCCGTCTCTGTGCTGGACGGCGGTTACCAGACCTGGCGGCGGCAGGTGACGGCGGGGGTGTACGACACGCCGCTGCCGCACCGGCTCACCCTGCTGGACGGACCGACCGGATCGGGCAAGACGGCGCTGCTGACCGCCCTGGCGGCGCGGGGCGTCCAGACCCTGGACCTCGAGGCGCTGGCGGCCCATCGCGGTTCGCTGTTCGGGGCCATGCCGGGCGGCCAGCCGTCACAAAAGCGGTTCGAGAGCCGGCTGCACGACGCACTTTCGCGGCTCGATCCGGCCCGGCCGGTCGTGGTCGAGGCCGAGAGCAGCCGGATCGGCGCCCGGGTGATCCCGCCCGCCCTGTGGACCGCGATGGCCGCCGCGCCGGTGATCGGGATCGACTCGCCGGTGGCCGTGCGGGCCGCGCGGACGGTGCGGGACTATGCCGACATCGCGGCGGACGCGGCGGCGCTGGACCAGGCCCTGAACCGCCTGCCGCGACACCACAGCAAGGAGACGGTCGCCGGCTGGCGCGCCATGGCTTCGGCCGGGGAGGTCGGGGCCCTGGCCGAGGCGCTGATCGTCGCCCACTATGATCCGGCCTATCGCCGCGCTGGGCGCGCGCGGGAGGCCGCCGCAGCCGTGCACATCGGCGCCCTCGATGAGACGGCGCTCGCCGCCGCCGCCGACGAGATCGCCGCCCGCCTCAGCGCGGCATGATCATGTCCAGGCCGACCACGGCCGAGACCGCGACCGAGGCGACGACCCAGGTCAGGGCGAGGGTCTTCCACGACACCTGCAAACGCCGGCTGCCGAGGACCAGCAGCACGAACAGCGCGCCGGTCACGATCACGGGCAGGGTCCACATCCCCCAGCCCAGCCATTCGCTGATCCGCGCCTCGTCGTTCGGATTGAACAGGCTGATGACGGCGGCCATCAACCGCATGAAGGCGGCCCAGAAGAGGAAGACCCAGGCCGCCGGGCTTGCCCGCATCTGCACCAGCGCCAGCGCGATCAGGGCCTGAACGATCGTCACGGCGGGCCCGGCGGCCGAGATGATCGCATGGTCGGCCGCGCTGACCGCGTCCCGCGCGCCGGCGCTGTTCAGGCCGAAATACGCCTCGTGCCCCAACAGGACGGCCGCCAGCCAGTGCCCGCCCTCGTGCAGGGCGAAGGTGATGAAGGCGGCGACGAAAACCAGGCCGTAGAACCCCGCGCCTGATAGCCCTCGACCTGCGCGCATCCTCTGCATCCGTCCCTCCCGAGGCATCTGTCAGCCCAGCGTGCCGGGCCGATGGGGCGCGGTCGAGTTAAGGATCGTTCACGCCGCCGCACGCGACGGATGGCCAAATGGTCCTGCTCTGCCTAGCTTCGGCGTATGACCCAGTCCCGCACCGCCGCCCTGTTCTCCTCGCTCAGCCTGCGCGTCCTGCTGGCCCTCGCCGCCGGCCTGGCCGCCGGCGCGGCGGCGCAGGCGTATGGCATCCCCGGCGGGACCGGCACGGTCGCCCTCGTCGAGGGTCTGGGCCAGCTGTGGCTCAACGCCCTGCGCATGACCATCATTCCGCTGGTCTTCGCCCTGCTGGTCACCGGCATCGCCTCCATCGCCGACGCCGCCGCGACCGGCCGTCTGGCGCTGAGGGCGGTGGTGACCTTCGCCCTGCTGCTGGTCGGGGCGACCGTCTACGGCATCGCCGCGTCCGAGGGCCTGCACGCCCTGTGGCCGATCGATCCCGAGGGCGCGCGCCTGCTCCTGGCCGGAACCTCCGGCGATGCCGTGGTTCGCGAGAATGTCGGCGGCGGCGGGCTGGGCGCGTTTCTGACCGCCCTGGTGCCGCCCAATCCGATCGCCGCCGCGGCCGAGGGGGCCATCCTCGGCGTCGTGGTCTTCGCCATCATTTTCGGCTTTGCCACCACCCGCCTGCCGGACCGGCTGCGTCAGCCCCTGACGGTCTTTTTCGAGGCGGTGGCCGAGACCATGATCGTCATCGTCCACTGGGTGCTGCGGGCCGCGCCCATCGGCGTCTTTGCCCTGTCCCTCGGGGTCGGATTGCACACCGGGCTCGGGGCGGCCGGGGTGCTGGGGCATTACATCGCCCTGGTCTGCCTCAGCCTGATCGGCCTGATCCTGCTGACCTATGTCGTCGCCGTCGCCTTCGGCCGGCTGTCCCTCGGCCGGTTCGCCGCCGCCGTGGCCCCGGCCCAGGTGGTGGCCATCTCGACCCAGTCCTCGCTGGCCTGCCTGCCGGTCATGGTCGAGCGGGCGATCGAGCGCCTGGGGGTCTCGGCGGCCACGGCCGGTCTGGTCCTGCCGCTGGCGGTGGCGGTGTTCCGCATCACCTCGACGGTCGCCAACCTGGCCGTCTGCATCTATGTCGCCCACCTGTACGGCATCGCCCTGACGCCCGGCGTTCTGATCGCCGGCGGGGTCACCGCCCTGGCCATCAGCGTCGGCACCGTCGGCCTGCCCGGCCAGGTGTCCTTCTTCGCCTCCATCGCCCCGATCTGCCTCGCCATGGGCCTGCCGCTCGAGGTCCTGCCCCTGCTGCTGGCGGTCGAGGTGGTGCCCGACATCTTCCGCACCATCGGCAATGTCACCGCCGATCTGGCGGCCGCGCGGATCGTCGAGGGGCGGGATGCCGATGGAGAGGCCGAGGCGGCGTCGGGGGTTCAGGGGTGAAAGCAGACGCTGCGAGAGTCCGCTTTGGGGGGAAAGCGGACGTTGCTCGATTTCGGTCAGGGCTTGGTGTTAGCCATCACGGTGAGCAAGGCTTAGTTAGGATGGACCGATAGCTGGGGTGATTTCGACCGAAAATGGGTTGGTCTTCCCATCCGCCTCGGCCCCGTTCAGCTCATGCAACTGCGGGCGTGTGTACGGCTTCTTCGGCTCGACCGGGAGGTCGATCGTTTGGTCGTCCATGAGAACCTCACTTCAATTATGGTTTAGAGCGGATTGTGCCTTGGCATCTCAGTCAATCAGCCACGGCTTGTTACTGTCAAGCTTGCCAAAGATGACTCCTGGAATTCCCGTAAGCTGAGAAGACGGCACCAGCGAGGGCATCACAGCCAATGTCCGCTAAGGGTCGGAAGCGGACTCTGGCGTGATCGCCGAAAGCAGACATCCGGAAGTCCACGCCCTCACCCCACCACCCCCGATCGCTCCAGCGCCTCGGCGGCGCGCATCAGGGCCATGGCTTCCGCCGCCTGTCCCTGGCTCAGCAGCCAGGCGGCGCGGCGCAGGGCGCGCGCCACGGCGACCTCGGGACGGATATAGGGCGGCTCGGCCGGCTCGGCGGCCTGCGAGAGCGCCGCCAGCGCGGGCGACGGATCATCCGCCCCACCGCGCAGGGGCTTGAAGTCCAGTCGTTCGGCGATGCGGTTGCGCGTCCAGCCTTCGGCCATGGCGCGGCGTCTCAGATTGGACAGACCCACGTCAAAGCGGCGCGCCACGGACGGCGCGGACTCCCCGGCGATATAGGCGGCCCGGACCCGGGCCCAGGTCTCCGCCCCCCGGTATTTGCGCAGGCGATGGTGCTCCATGCGTAGATGGTCGCATGCCGCTACGTCAGAAGCGGACGCACCCCCGCCCCCACGCCGTCATCCTCGGGCTTGACCCGAGGTTCAGACCGTGCGGTGCTCCGTCGACCAGCGCACGGGCGCGCCCGCCGGGCCGGCCCTGACGCACAGCCCGCCACTCGCCTCTGATCCTCGGGTCAAGCCCGAGGATGACGGCGGGGGAGAGGTCGTATGGCGCATGTCGCTGTTGTCGCCGCGCCTGTCCCGCAAATGTCCCGGGTTTGTCGTCGGCATCCAACCCGTTTGTCGCGGTCATCCCACCTCGTTGTCCCCGAAATGGCTGGCCGAACTGTCCGGGCCGCAGCGTGTTTCCGCAGGGCCGGACTGGTCGAAATCGCCACCGGCTGGTCAGTCGTGGGCATAATCCTGGATCGGCCGCACATCCAGTTCGCCGGCCTTGATCGCCCCGATCGCCTGCGCCGCCGCCAGCGCCCCCGCCGTCGTCGTGTAATAGGGCATCTTCATCATCAGGGCCGTGCGGCGCAGGCTGAAGCTGTCCAGCAGCGCCTGCTTGCCCTCGGTGGTGTTGAAGACCAGCTGGACCTCGCCGTTCTTCATCGCGTCGACGATGTTCGGGCGGCCCTCGAGGACCTTCTTCACATGACCGACGGGCAGGCCCTGTTCGGTTAGCCAGGCGTGCGTCCCGCCGGTGGCGATGATCGTGAAACCTTCGGCCAGAAGGGTCTTCACCGCCTCGACGATGAAGGGTTTGTCGCCATCCTTGACGCTGACGAAGGCGCAGCCCTTGACAGGCAGGGTGGTGCCGCCGCCGATCTGGGATTTGGCGAAGGCGCGGGCGAAGGCGGGGGCCATGTCGGCCTCGCCGTCGCGCTTCCAGTCCAGCCCCATGACCTCGCCGGTCGAGCGCATCTCGGGCCCGAGGATGGTGTCGACCCCGGCGAAGCGGGCGAAGGGGAAGACGGCTTCCTTGACCGCGATATGGTCGTACGGCTTGTCCTTCAGGCCGAAGGATTTCAGCGGGACGCCGGCCATGACCTTGGCGGCGATGGCGGCGATCGGCTGGCCGATCGTCTTGGCCACGAAGGGGGCCGTGCGGCTGGCGCGCGGGTTGACCTCCAGCACGAAGATGCGCGGCGCGGCGCTGTGCGGCTCCTCGATGGCGAACTGGACGTTCATCAGGCCGCGCACCTTCAGGGCGCGCGCCATGGCTTCGGTCTGGCGCTTCAGCTCTGTGACAATCTCCGCCGACAGCGAGAAGGGCGGCATGGAGCAGGCGCTGTCGCCCGAGTGGACCCCGGCTTCCTCGATATGTTCCAGCACGCCGGCCACGAAGACGGTCTCATCGTCGCACAGGGCGTCGACGTCCACCTCGGTGGCGCGGTTCAGATAGTGGTCGATCAGGACGGGATCGTCGCCCGACACCCGCATGGCCTCGCCGACGTAGCGGTCCAGCTGTTCGCGGTCGTGGACGATGACCATGCCGCGTCCGCCCAGCACATAGGAGGGGCGCAGGACGACGGGATAGCCGACCTCGTCCGCCTTCTGCGCGGCCTCTTCGGCGCTGCGGGCCAGGCCGTTGGGCGGCTGCATCAGGCCGATGTCGTGCAGCATGACCTGGAACCGCTCGCGGTCCTCGGCCAGGTCGATGGAGTCCAGAGAGGTGCCGAGGATCGGCACGCCGTCCTCATGCAGCGCATGGGCCAGCTTCAACGGCGTCTGGCCGCCGAACTGGACGACCACGCCGATCAGATTGCCGGTCGAACGCTCGACCTCGATCAGTTCCAGCACGTCCTCGGCCGTCAGCGGCTCGAAATACAGGCGGTCGGAGGTGTCGTAGTCGGTCGAGACGGTCTCCGGGTTGCAGTTGACCATGATCGACTCGACGCCGATGTCGGCGAAGGCGAAGGCCGCGTGGCAGCAGCAGTAATCGAACTCGATCCCTTGCCCGATGCGGTTCGGACCGCCGCCGAGGATGATGGCCTTCTTCCTGTCGGTCGGACGGGATTCGCACTGCGGAACCTGGCCGAGGGCGCCGGTCTCATAGGTCGAATACATATAGGCCGTGGCCGAGGCGAACTCGGCCGCGCAGGTGTCGATCCGCTTGAAGACGGGACGGACGTTGAGGCCGCGGCGGGCGGTGCGGACGGCCTTCTCGGTGATGCCGGTCAGCTGGGCGAGGCGGGCGTCCGAGAAGCCCTTGGATTTCAGCTTGCGGAAGTCGGTGGCGTCGGTCGGCAGGCCCTGGACCCGGATGTGGCCCTCGGTGCGCACGATGTCGGCGATCTGGCGCAGGAACCAGGGCTCATAGGAACAGGCGGCGTTGACCTCCTC